>JACPGF010000288.1:9497-14063 GCA_016182615.1 Ignavibacteriales bacterium | reverse complement strand
TACACCATTGATAGTGTAATCAACTTCGTTGGCTCTGCCGCCTCGTATATGCAATTCACCGCTGTTATCTTTGGTTATGCCTGCTTGTAAGGATAAAATCTGATCGATACTTTCGACCGGAAGATTTTCGATCTGCCCGGCATCAATAGTGGAGTGTGACGAGGTGAGATCCTTTCTTATCAAAGGAGCATCTGCATAGACAATTACCGAGGCAAGGTTAACCGTTTCCGGATCCATGGTAATGTCCTGGCGTGATGTAAAATCTGCTGAAATCTGGACGTTCACTGCTGTTTTTTTCTGGTATCCTATTGATGTAAAAACAACTGTATAGCGTCCGGGGGAAATATTGTTCACGATGTACAGGCCGTTTTCATCGGTAACTGAACCGTTTGATGTCCCCTCGAGAAGAACAGTTACTCCGATTAATGCTTCACCGGTTTGAGAATCCGTTACCTTACCGGCAAGCTTTCCGGTGTCTCCTGCAAAAATGCAGAAAGGCAGCAACATAAAAGTGAACAAAAAAAACAAAAACTTAACTTTCATCCGTACCTCAGTGGAGATATGATTAATAAAACAGGGCCGGAACATGTCCGGCCCTTTTAAGATTAATAGGTGAAATTACTTCAGAAGGATTAATTTTTTCGACAATGTATTATTGCCGACATTTAATTTGTAAATATACGTCCCGCTTGGAAGGTTATTCGCTTTTAATACATATTGATATGTGCCGGCCTTTTTAAACTGCGAATCAATAAGGGTTCTGACAAGTTCACCGGTAACACTATACAACAACAATTCTACCTGCGCATCTTCAGTTAATCCAAAACGAATGGTAGTTGAAGGATTAAACGGGTTCGGATAATTCTGGTTCAGATAATGGTTTTCAGGAATCAGTTTATTATCTGCACTTAAACCAACAATGGTAAACTTGGTATCGAGAATAATAATTGCCATTGCAGAATCTTCTGCACTGCCGCGTGTATAGCCGGATGAATATGCTATTTCCTGTTCCGGATCACCATCAAGGTTTGCAATGTCAATAATATCAACATCGCCGCCTTTAGTAAAGAATAAGGAATCAAGCACGCTGGTTACATAACTGTTCGGGTCGGTAATGCTTCCCGATTGGTATTCAAGCCGGTACACGGCATTATTCGGTTTTTGGTTAACATCGTAACGGCTTCCAAAAACCATATCGGTTTTCCCGTCACCATCAACATCACCAAAAGCACTTCCGTTTAACCGGTATGCGCCCAAACTACGGAATTGAGCGATTTTTGAAGAAACAAGCGTATCACCTTGCTGCCTAAGAACATAAACCGAAGCAGTGTCAGGTGCATATACTATCCATTGACCGACGACTATTTCTTTTGTTCCATCTTTGTCAATATCAACCGTCATCGCGCCACGGAACGGTGTTGATGCACCGGCAAAGCCTGTTTGTGCTGGTAAAACTGTCCATGTAGAGCCGGTTCTTTTTACCGGAAAGATTCTGCCATCACTTCTAAATACATATAGCACATCGTTCAAGTATGCTATATCCCATTTTGCGCCGGTTCCGGCAAGAACCGCATTATTTTTACCGGTTGCCTCAACTGTCCAGACCTCTGAACCGTTGCCATCATTCGGAACGGTATTAACTGATACGATGCCAAAATGATAATCTTTTGACGCATTCCTGTCGTTATAAATAACTTCCTGTTTGCCGTCTCCATCAACATCAAGAACTAAAAATTTACAGGGACGTAGTTCGTGCATCGCGGTGTCTGTCAGCGAAGTCTTTGCATTTGGCAGCCATCCTCCGAAACCATTGGAAACTCCCATATCGTCAGAACCGCCGCCAGCGGCTTCATAAACTAAAATGCGGGCAGGATTTGGATTAGCTGCTGCATCTAAGTTATTAACCGGACCCCAGATGATTTCTTTCTTGCCATCGCCATCAAGGTCACCAACTGCAAGGGCAGGCCATGTATTTTGCAACGGAATATCCGCTGTTGCACCCCAAACTGAATCCCACTGACTGCCGTGCAATTCAAATTTCCAAATACGGGGTACCATTTCTTCGGGCCGGTCAACAACGTTATTACCACAAGCAATAATTTCTATCTTGCCGTCACCGTCTGTATCAACACCGGTAACTATATTTCCAAATCCACCGATTGGAAGAGTAGCAGGGATGGTATCAGTCCGTTTATAGACTTGAACCTGCGAATAAACAACCGCTGTGGAGAGTAAGAGTAGAGAAAAAAGAAACAATAAAGTATGCCTCATGTAACCTCCTGGTTATTGAAGTGTAATGAATGAATGAGTGAATGTTTCGTGTACGGAGTTTAATGTATAAAAAAATGCCCTATTTGTCAATGGATTTCTATTATAAGTTATGGGTAAATCCGGAGAAAAAGACCAAAATCAGTGGCATGCATTGCGAATAGAAATCGATTCATATGTCCTAACCTCAGATTTCAGAGGCTGTGCTAAAACTCGGAACAAATGAATATTTATGCGAATACATTATATCAACAAGCAAAATTATGCGAAAATTATTATAGATATGCGATTGATTGGAGTTTTAATACAGCATCCTAAACTGAGGGCAAGGCAATCAATCGCAATATTAACAGCCAATAATGCTGCTATTTTAAAATTACCTTACTCCGGAGGAGGTATATAAGGGTCTATAGCAAGGGGGAGGCCAATGATAAAAGAGTTGAAGGTATTAACTTCAGTCGCCTTGGAGGCTCCTTCAGTTAACACCTTCAACAGGGGAAATCCCCCCGAAATTGTGTAAACTAAATTTAGGACTTGACAAGGTTCAAATGTTTGAAGCATTAAAAATAAATGCTTCAAGCCTATCCGGTGTATTTTACAAACAGCTCAATTCAGGGCAGCACCTTTTTTTAATTTGATGACCTCCCGTTTTGTTAAACCCGGTTTCACTACTCCTATAAAATTATACGCGTTGTTATCAACAATAGTAAGATCGGTAAAGTCAACAAATTGATCGCCGTTTACATCGGTAACAACATAGCCACCGGTAAAATTATAGGCATCGTTGTCAACATCAGTTAGATCGGAAAAATCGATAAATCCGTCCTGGTTAACATCGCCGCTATAGATGCAATATTTTGTTCCTTTAAGTTTTAGATTATTGCCATACGCCTGCGACTCTGCCGTTGTAAAATTATAAGCGGCAGTTCCCCCGGTAAATGGTATCCCAGCGGCGCTCCAGGTTTCAACACTTCCCCGGTTTTTAACAACAACATAGTATGTTGAATCTGAAATGCCCGTGGAGTAAGTTATAGTCGCGTATCCGGCAGCATCCGGCACAATATATGCCGAATCAATAACGGTATATGGCGAATACGTGCTGTGCAAATAAACTTTTAACGTGTCCATTACGCTCGTCGTTTCGTCATAGAATCCCTCGATAAGCGCCGTGAGGTTTAGTAATATTGTGCGACTGATTTCATCTGCGCCCATGAATGGGATAGTTAAACTTCTCAAGTCGCCATCGATATCGGCCGTTATCCCGCTGATAGGAGTACCATTAAGATTGCGCGTGCCTGCAACAAGATGCAAGTCGGTATTTGAGACGAAAGAGATTTCCGTGTTAAGCGAGTGGCTGTCTTGACCGGTAGCAGATTTGAAAGCTGCCAAGGTCGTTTTGTTTGAACCATAGTATGCCAGTATCCCATTGGGCGCGTAATAATCGTTATAATCCAAGGTAAGTTTACTTGTTGTTTCCCACTTGAGATAAATTGCATAATGGCTGCCGGAACTTCCACCAGACCGGTCGTTGAAAAAGAGATTGTTTTTATAATTGGAATTGGAATTGTAACTCTCTCTATACATAGCCGCCGTGGATGCAGTCTGACCGCTGGCCGTACCGCCGATATACACCGAATTGAAGTACACCGCGTTTGTTGCGGTAGGAAAGCTGTATGGGCTCGGGTCATATATGCCATAGATAATGTTGCCCGTGTTTACGCTGCTGCCAAGACTGATCATATTATTGGCAACAGCGTTTGTCCCCAAGCTAAGCCTGAGGCCGACCATGTAGCCGCCGGTAGAGGATGCGGCAAGGGAAAGGTTGCTGACGGTATTTCCCGTGAGAGTACCGGTCATACTGCTTGGGGATCCGAAATAAATGCCGATAACCCCCGGGGCGCCGGTAGAACTCAGGTTCCTCAGGTTATAGACCGTATTTCCTGATACGGTCTGATTATTGGAACCAGCAGTAAGCTCGAATGATATGCCCGAGACCGAAATCTCGGTGCCCGATCCGCTGCCCAATGTTCCTGTTTGTACGCTGTACCCGGTCAGGTCGTGAATAATGTTATTACTAACAGTATTCGTTCCGTTACCAAAGAAATATATTCCGGTAACAACGCAATTGTTTGTAGTGCTGACTCCGGCGTTGGTAAGATTCGCGATTGTATTACCGCTTACGTTTACAACACCGGATTTTACACTATATACTGCATATACTGGTTGATACGCGGTAGTGGGGCTGCCAATATAAATACTGTTCGCCGTGGATGCGCTTCCGAACATATTGTTTTTAAT
>JACPGF010000288.1:5040-9491 GCA_016182615.1 Ignavibacteriales bacterium | reverse complement strand
GTTTTTAATAGTAATATTAGTGCCGGAGCCATAGTAAAAGTATAACCCGTAGAATGGCAGGCCATAACTTGGCGATGATGTAGCACCTGTAATCGACCCCATACAATTATTCTCGAAATCAAGTGTATCCGCAGACATAGAATAGAGACCGTAAATAGCGCCGTTCGTGGCACCATTTGTTACAACTATTGAACCTGTGCCGGTTGAATCGCCCAGCATATTATTTGTTATTGTAGCACACCCGCCACTGTAATCAATCCCATAAAACTTCCCTGCCCCGCCGCTGCTTATGCTGATATTCCGGATGATATTGCCCTGTATTGCATTGGAGGACGCAGCCAGCGCATAAAAGCGGATAGCGCTGAATGTACTGGTTGCAGAATTTGTTATTGTCCAAGGCGCCCCGCCACATTGAGGTTGGCTGCCCCCGATATAATTATTCGAAATAATGTAACCGGAGCTTGTCGAGGAATACAAGTTCAAAATATAATGCGAGAACGATGAAGAGAAAGATAACGGGGTTGTTTCGTAGAAACTGTTTCCCGAAATGCTAAGTCCACTTGTATAATCACCGATAAGAATTGCGGAACCTGAAGTTGTAGTTGTCAGAACATCGTATATCAGGTTATTGCTGATTGTATTACCGGTATTGCAGTAAGTTGTCGAAGATCCATCCAGATAGATGGCCATATAAGGCCGCGAACCGGCATTGGTAATGTTACAGTGATCAATTACATTATAATTACTACCCGAGGAAGCAGAAGCAGAGCCGAAATAGATAATTCCGTAATATGTGCTTTGGCAGGAGCCTTTTATTGTACAATACCGGACAGTGTTATACGAGGCGCCGTACTCGATCGCAAGGGTTGCAGCATAGGCGCTTGTAGATGTGTTTGTAATGGTCAGATCATTTGTTGTCCCGGCAGCATTCACCCTTCCGTCTATTGTAACATTGGCCGCCCCATTTAAATTAATGAGCGCTGTGGCAAATGCGCCGGTTATCGAAAGACCGGTGGCAGTTGGATAGATGGAAACGGATGAATAATTAGAGACGCTATTATACCCGGATTGGCGGAGAATTGCAGAGGCTGTTTCCGTAGTGCTTTCGTTTACTTTTAGGATAATCGCTCCGGTTAGGGCACCGGTATTAATCGAATCGAAAGCGGCCTTAAGGGTTGTGAATTGGTAAACGCTAAGCCCGTTTGCCCAACCATTAATCTTAGCGTTAATAATGATAGCTCCAACGGTTGAATATACTGCACGGTCCGCACCAAAATAATCTGTTATAATTCCTGTACCCGAAGCTCCAGTAAAAAGCGATGACGGAGTGTAATTCGAATCAACATTACCGCCTGCAACAGCAAACGATGGATTAACATTTTGCGCGTGAACATCACCCGATACTGCTGTTCTCCAGGTTGTTAAAGTACTGTAGGATGTGGCACCCAGCTTATTAAGAAAAGCTGCCGAGTTGCCGGCATAATAGCAGTTATAATCCAACGTAATATTAGTTGCATTCGGTGCGTACATGTTGTTATGCAATGTAGAACCGGTAGAATAGAACCGCATGTTTGCAAAAACATTATTCTTGATATTTTTTGTATTTGAGTTAGCTGCGCAATACAGCCCGTATGTAGAAGCTGTTGAAGTAGAAACCGTTCCACCCAAGTAAACGGTGTTATAATAGCAATTGAAAGTTGACCCGGATGCCCCGGCTTCATATATGCCAAATAATTTGCAATCGTTTGCGAAAGCTGTTCCCAAATTGAGTATATTATTTGCGACTGTAGTTACACCGCTTGTAATTTTTATTCCATGTATTTCAGCTGATGCCGAGGAAGATGCATGGGCGAGATCATAAATAAAATTGCCTGAGATAGTGTGGGTAGCTGTCGTAAGTCCGCCAAAAGATAACCCGATAACATTTCCTGCAAATGATGTATATGTGTTGGATAAAGAATATATCTTGTTTCCGGTTATGTTTTGCACTGAACCAGTCGTTAAACTAGAATCTGCAATGCCGCAAACAGCAGCCCAAAAGCCGGCCGAATTATTTGCATTGGCAATGGTTAATTTCGTTACTGTATTATTGGTAATCGTATTTGTTCCCATATAGGTATAAATGCCGACTATTGCCCCGCGCACCGTTGCAGTAGCATTTGTTGTTGCATTCGTAAGATTCGCGATCGTATTTCCATTTATGGTAACCGTACCGCTCACTCTGCTCCAAATTCCATACACGGTTTGCGCGTCGCTGGTTGCCGCTGAACTGGAATTAATAGAATTGGAAACCGAGAGACTGCCAATCTTGTTGTTATTTACCGTTATTGTTCCCGGGGTATTTAGGTAGATACCATAAATATTTGCAGCGTTCGCGGGGTTTGATGTAGTAGCTGTAATTGAACCAATCGAGTTGTTCTCAACATTTACTGTTCCTGATGAACTTACGGCTATTGCCAAGACACTACTGCCTGAAGAGTTGGCCGAAAAGGTAATGGATCCTGTTGAGGCAGTATCCCCGATTATATTGCCTGCTGTGGTTCCAATATTTACAGCGCCGGAGGCTGTTGAAATGCCCATCCAGGAAGATGCTCCAGCCTGCCCCCAGGAAAAATTTTTAATTGTGTTGCCTTGAATATTTGAAACTATGGAATTTGACGCCAGAACATATATTCCGTTAAATGTTCTTGTTCCGCTGGAAAGTTTAGACCATGTACCCGTGCATGCAGCACCGCTGCCGCCAATGTAATTTCCGCTAATAGTAACCGAGCCGGAAGAATTATTGAAACAGATGGCATACCAAGTCATCGTTGAAGTTGGATCAATTGAAGTCGTCTCAAAAAAACTATTGTTGCTTATTGTCCATCCTGTTGTATATGAAGACATGTTAATTCCATGACCAACCGCAGCGAGAGGATAAAAATCATAAAAAAGGCAATTACTAATAGTGTTGTTACTGTTGTCATAACCGCTTGAAGCTGCCGAATATATGCAGGAGTAAGGTCTTGTGCCAGCATTGGTGAACTCGCAATGATCTATAAGGTTATTATCGTTGCCATTGCCTGCCGCCGAATTTGAAAAGAACACCATGCCTGATAGGGATGTTTGCGAGCCTTTTAAAATACAGTACCGGATGATATTATTTTCCGCCGAGTGGATAAAGCGGATACCGCATGTACTGGAAGTACCTGCCGTACTTGCATTGGAAATAATAAGATTCGCAGCTGAACCACTTGCGTTTACCCTGCCATCAAATGTTACGTTGTCTGCGCCGTTAAGATAAATGAGCGCATTGGCAATGTTCCCGGTTACAGAAAGCCCGGATGCCGTGGGATAAACTTGAATTGAAGTGTAACTTGATGTACCGTTATATCCGGATTGGTATAATGTGGCGCTCGTAGTTTCTGTTGTGCTGGCTGCAATTTGAACCGTGATAACGCCCTGATGCGTTCCCGTGTTTATTGCGTCAAAGGCTGTTCCAAGAGTAGTGTAATATACGGGGCCAGTTGTGCCCGCAGTGGCTGTAATAGCCACATTGTTTTGTGCTATTGCTGTAACCGTGGTAACAATGAAAAAAAAGAGAACTCGATAAATATGAAACATTACCCATTGAGAAAGTGATCTTTCGTTCATAATCTTACTCGAAAATTATTGATGAAGTATTTACTATTTAAAATATTTATGTAAGCCGGATGTTTCCGGCTGAGAGAAATCTTGCATATTACCAAAAGGACATGAAAATCCGATAGTTGTAGTCATAGAATACCAAATAAAAAATGTGTTCAATAATCCTGCGCAAACAGATAAAGGGAGTTTATAGCACAGATAACTGCTGCAGCGGAATATGATACATCGCCCTGTAACAAGCGGAATCAAATGCTGCTGATGGCTCACAGGTATTTTAACCTGGTTGTAGTGTGGGGAAGTGGCATTAATAAAATGCTAACTATTTAATATAATTAAATTTTAATAATTAAATAGTGATTCATGATAAATGTAAAAAAATGGTAACTTTTCAGCTTATGTAAAATAGGTTCATATGAAAACACTGTGGCAAATCTGCAATGAGACGAATTAGTCATCTGAATCACTCTAAGCAACATGCCCTGTTAATAAACAAAATTTTACAATAGAAATGGACTGCTTTCAACATGCAATTAGTGGCTAAAGCCTGAGAATAGTGGAATGGAGCCGCCCCAGAGTGAACTCTGGGGTTAGGGTATATTGAATTCTACCCGCTCAGAGAGCGGTTCTTATTCATGTCCTAACCCCGGCATTTCCCAGGGATGGATGCCACATGCCGGGGTGACGTACCCCACGTGATTTCAGGCTTTAGCCATTGAAAAATTCAATAAATAAAATACTCCCCAACTTCATTTTTTTATTCCATAAAGGAATGTTATCTAATCTATCTCAATGATATATACAAAAGTGAGGTGAAAAACTCCACC
>JACPGF010000288.1:0-4898 GCA_016182615.1 Ignavibacteriales bacterium | reverse complement strand
GGTTGTTCGCCGCGGCGAAGCGGGGGAATCGTTTTTAGGCAGTGCTATAGCCGCTAAAACAATTCTCCTCCCATTGGGACAGGCTTTTCGCTAAGGCGATCCACCCTCCTTTCAAAAAGGAGGGACTTAGAAAAAATACAACACAATTTTCCTTAAGTTGACAGCATTGCGCCCTTAAGAGCAGGTCTGGCCGAGAGAAAGCCCCCTGAACCGGGGCTCATACTCAGCAAAGAAGTAATTGGCTGGCCTTCGCTATAATTTTGCTGCCATGTTATTGCAAAGCCCTCTTTAAAATTTCAGGGGAAACCCTGAAGTAATGAAACCCTTCCGATTAATTGAATTGTATTTGCCCTGTCTCCAGAAATGTTGGTTAGTAAAAGCACATCAAAAATTTCGAACCCAAAACTCTGTTCATAAAGTTATCCTGTTCCCAACAGATTAACCGGGGATAGATACCATTGCACTACTACTCATCACTCATCACTTAGCACTTATAACTCCTAACTCTTACTTTCCATTTACCAACTTTTGCCAAAGGACAATTATCCAAATGATAAATGGTTTTTTTCAACATTGTTTTTTGTCTATTTTTGAACTGGAAAAATCTGAAATAACAGCAACAACACAGTTAACAAACAATGAACCAAAAATCACTCACCAATAAAAGACTGGCCTGGCTTTGCTTTGCCCTGTTGTCTTTTATCCTTCCGGCGGCACTGCATGCGCAGGAAACCTTGAAGCTTACATTGCAGGATGCAATCAGGATAGCCGTCGATAAAAACTGGGATATGAAGATGGCAGGACAGGATGTGAAGAAAGCCGAAGAGCAAATTAACGAGGCATATTCAAACGCGTACCCCAACCTGAGTTTCTCCGGTAAATATATCCGGTATGTAAAACTTCCGGTTATGTTTATTCCACCGAACAGCCTGATAAACCCAACATCAGAAACACAGACCTTTGAATTGGGTTCAGACAACAGCTATGATGCCACGGTATCTCTTACTCAGGTATTATACAGCCAAAAAGTAAACACGGCAATAAAAATCGCCGATGAATACTCGCAGTATTCAAAAACAGGCCTTGTTTCAACAAAACTGCAGACGGTGCTTTCTGTTAAGAAAGCCTTTTATAATATACTGCTGATGAAGGACTTGTTACGGGTTGCCAAAAAAAGCTTTGAGAGTGCCGATGCAAATTTTAGGAATGTTGAAGCCCTTTATAAACAAGGAGCAGCATCGGAGTTCGACCTCCTGCGCTCTGATGTGCAAAAGGCAAATATGCAGCCCATGCTTATCCAAACTGAGAACAATCTTAATCTGGCAATTAATTATCTCAAGAGCCTGCTCTCTATTGGTCCTGATACCAAAGTTGATGTGGAAGGCTCATTTACCCTTGAAGAAGTTGCAGCTCAGGAAGTGGAAGATGGTAACGCGAACGCGGTCAGGAACAACCCGATTGTACAGCAATTACAAATTAATGAATCCCTGCTTGAAAAAAATATCATTATCGAGCGCTCAGAATACTACCCTGTGCTTGCCGCTTTCGGGCAATACGCCTGGCAGACTCAGGATAACACATTTAAAGTGTCAAACTATAAATGGGCTGAAAGTTTTTTTGTCGGCCTTCAACTCTCGTACAATATTTTCGATGGCTTCAAACGGGGCGCACGGATTGAACAGGTTAAAATAGATAAAGACAAAGTTCTTTATGCCCGGAAAAAACTTGAGGAAGGGCTGGTCATTCAATTCCAGCAGGCACAAATGAAAATGGAAGAGGCTAAAAAACGTATCGAGGCACAATCAAAAAGTTTGGCTCAAGCCGATAAAGCAATGGCAATAGCACAAACACGGTATAAAAACGGTATTGGTACCCAGCTTGAAATAATAGATACTCAAACCGCAGTTGTTATGGCACAAACAAATTATGCCACGGCCGTATATGATTATCTTACTGCTAAAGCCGACTGGGAATACGCGGTTAGCAAAGAACAATAATATTGATTTTAATAATATCTCATAAATAAGAGACATGGAGTTTAACATGAATGCAAAAAAGTATTACTTGATGGCGGCATTAGCTGTTTGTGTTATTGCCCTCACCGGATGCGGTAAAGACAAAGCTGAAGAGGTTAAGCAAAGTACCGGGATTGATACGGTTGCAGTACAAACCAGTACAATAACAAAAGCGAACTTTACCATAACCAAATTGTTTACCGCTACCCTCGAAGGTGCAGAGCAGGCAAACGTTGTGGCAAAACTTGCCGAAAGGATTACCACCCTTCCGGTGACTGTTGGTATTGCCGTTAAAAAAGGGCAAGTGGTTGCCACCTTGGATAAAGCTGGTGCATCAACACAGTATTTTCAGGCTGAGGCAGCATTTCAGAATGCGGCAAAAGATTATGAACGTATGCGCGCCTTGTTAAAAGAAGGTGCAATAGCACAGCAGATGTTTGATGGTGTACAAACACAGTACAATATCGCTAAAGCAAATTTCGAAGCGGTAAAATCGATGGTTGAAATAACTGCTCCTATTACCGGGATTGTCAGTTCGCTCTCGGCCAAAGTGGGCGATAATGCAAACCCGATGATGCCTATCATGGTTATTGCACAGGTAAGCAGCCTTAAAGCAATTATTAATGTTGGTGAGGCTGATATTGCACATCTGAGCACCGGACAGAAAGTAATGCTGTACAGTGACATTAAACCCGAGGAACAATTCCTTGCAACCATCAGTGAAATCTCACGGTCAGCAGATATACAATCACGCAGCTTTGAAGTAAAGGCGGTATTCCCGAACACAGCCTCGAAATGGCTGCACCCGGGGATGTTCTGCAAAGTAAAAGCAACTCTGCAAAGCAAGGACAACATCATGTTAGTGCCTGTTGCTGTAATAAACATGAAAGACGATAAACAGTTTGTTTATGTAGTAAACAACGGAAAAGCTGAAGAACGCACGGTTACGACCGGTCTTACCAATGGCGAGCAAACAGAAATCGTATCCGGCCTTCAGGAAGGTGACGTGATTATTACTGTTGGTTCTGCGAATGTGCAACCGGGCTCACCCGTGCGTGTGCAGAAATAACAGCAGAGAACAAATAGAGAAATACAATGAAATTAGCTGATGTATCAATAGGCAGACCCGTATTTGCCACCATGATGATTATGACCTTGGTGGTGCTTGGACTGTTTTCGTATTTTAAACTTAACGTGGATTTATATCCCGACGTTGACATCCCGTATGTTATCGTCACAACCATTCTGCCGGGCGCGGGCCCCGAGCAGATTGAAACCGATGTCACGAAAAAAATTGAAGATGCCATTAACACCATTAACGGTGTGGATTTTATTCAATCGACTTCGCAGGAAAATGTATCACTTGTTGTTGTTGCTTTTAAACTTGAAGTTGACGGAAAGATGGCAGCGCAGGATATACGGGAAAAAGTTTCGGCAATCCGCGCGGATCTGCCGAACGAAATTGAAGACCCTATTATTCAGCGGTACGACCCCTCAAGTATGCCAATCATGTCAATGGCTATTTCGGGTAACCGCAGCGAAAAAGATATTACGGACTTTGCCAAGAATGTTATTAAAAAGCGCTTGGAAAATGTTCCCGGTGTTGGTAATGTCGAGTTAGTTGGAGGGGCTGAGAGAGAAATAACCGTTGAAGTTGACGCGGACAAAATGCAATCGTACAGGATTTCTATTCAGGATGTTGCCGCCGCGGTCGGCTCATCAAATATCGAAATACCGGGTGGTAACATTATTAAAGGCAGCCGGCAGGTTTTGCTGCGCACCATGGCAAAGTTTGCCAAGCCCGAAGATTTCGAGAACGCGGTTGTCTCCAATCCTCAAGGTAAACCAATATACCTGCGGGATGTTGCCCGTGTTGTTAACGGTACTAAAGAACAAACCAGCTTAACCCGCTTGAACGGATCCAACGCTGTTGGTATTAATATTCTCAAGCAGTCAGGCAGCAACACCGTTGAAGTTGCCAATGCGGTAAGCAGGCAATTGGAAAAACTTAATATCGAGCTGCCTCCGGATATAAATATTGTTGTCGCGCAGGATAACAGCATTTTTATCAAGGACTCAATCCGTGATGTATTATTTGATATTATCTACGGCGGTTTATTGGCAGTAATTGTTATCTACTTATTCCTTGCAAACATGCGCGCTACTATTATCAGCGCGCTCGCGCTGCCATCGTCTATTATCGCCAGCTTTATCATGATGTACGCGCTAAACTTCACGCTGAACATGATGTCCCTGTTGGCATTATCGCTGGCAGTTGGCCTGCTTATCGATGATGCAATCGTGGTAATAGAAAATATCTACCGGCACATGGACGAGGGCAAGTCCCCATTTGAAGCTGCAAAGTATGCAACTCAGGAAATTGGGCTTGCGGTTATGGCAACCACGTTTACCGTTGTTGCAGTATTTGTACCGGTTGCATTCATGCCTGGTATTGTAGGCCGGTTCTTCTATCAGTTCGGTATAACCGTATCGGTTGCTGTATTAGTATCACTCTTTGTGGCATTTACTCTTACACCAATGTTGTCTTCGCGGTTCTTGAATAAGGATGACGAACACCTGACACCTGATGGAAATTTTTGGAACAAATTCCTGTATTACTTCAATCACAGTTTCGAGTTCCTGAGCAGGAAGTACCGTGGTGCATTAAACTGGTCCTTGAAACACCGGCTTATCGTCATTGTTTCCTCGATTGGAATATTTGTTTCAAGCTTTTTTATCTTCGGGCTTTTAGGCGCGGAATTTTTCCCTGAAACGGATCAGGGTGAATATTACATCAATATCAAAGCGGCTCCGGGCAGTTCTCTTGAACAGACCGCTAAAGTCTGCGGAGATATTTAGGCATTCCTGAAAAAAAGGAAAGAA
>JACPGF010000297.1 GCA_016182615.1 Ignavibacteriales bacterium | reverse complement strand
CTGACCAAAAAAGCTAAAGATGACCCGGAAAAATATGCAACGTTCTGGAAGGAACACAGTCGCGTGTTTAAAATGGGTTATGGTGATTATGAAAACCGTGAAAAATTTAATGACCTGCTGCGATTTAATTCATCGTTAAACGAAGATGAAAAAGGGCTTACCTCACTCGACGAGTATAAGAATAAAATGAAAGAGGGGCAGGACAAGATTTATTACATCTCAGGCCCAAGCCGTGCTGCCATAGAGCTTGATCCGTTATTGGAAGTGTTCAAGAAAAAAGGTATCCCCGTATTATACCTTGTCGATCCTGTTGATGAATTTGTGCTATCCTCAGTGATGCGTTACAAGGATTTAGATTTTAGCTCGGCAAATACCAAAGACATAACATCTTTAGATAAATTCAAAGATGAAGAACCTTCCGAGAAAAAATTTGAAGACCTGACTGATGAAGAGTTAAAGCATTTTGCTGAATTACTGCTTAAAATGAAAGAAATTCTGGCAGATAAAGTGCTTGACGTCAATGATTCGGACAGGTTAACCGAAAGTGCAATATGTTTGGTTAACCAGGAGGATGGCTTCTCGTCAACATTCCAAAAAATCATGCGTATGAACAACAAGGAAATGGCGGCACCGAAAAAAGTAATGCTGGTTAACAGGAACAATAAACTTATCCGCAACCTGCTCAGCATTTATAAACAAGATGCCAACAGCCCCTACCTTGCAAACATGGTAATGCAACTGCACGAAATCGCATTAATGGCTGACGGTGACCTTATGGATCCGCATGCGCTTGCAAAACGCCTGCTACATTATTTCGAAGACTCAAGCGAATTATACGCGAAGAAATAAAACCTTATACTAAATGCGAAGAGGCTGCCCACGGGCAGCCTTTGATTTTCTGGTTATTTCTGTACGACAATTGATTATTGACGATTCCATATTTTTTCCATATTTTATATTTAAAAATCAAGACTGGTAATTCGAATGAATACAAGAATAACAATCGATCCTGCAATCTGCCACGGTAAACCTGTGATAAAGGGTACGAGAATTTTAGTGAGCATTATTCTAAGCGCATTGGCTGCGGGAGAAACTGTCGATGAAGTCATTTCTGAATATCCTAGTCTCACTAACGATGATATAAGGGCGGCGCGGGCTTTTGGAAGTGAACTTTCAAATTTTGAGAATACCGATTACAATATGAAAGCTTCATGAAGTTTTTATTGAAGAAAACATCCCAAATGTATGTGTTCAGTTTTTACGTTTAGCCGGGCATTCTACATTTGATATAAGGGGAACAGATTCGGAAAGAACTGATGATTAGCCAATTTTTCAAATGGCTCAAGAAAAAGAGGCTGTTTTTATAACCACGGATAAGGATTTTTTTCATACAATTCCCCATCTCTATAAGAATCATTTTGGAGTGGTCGTTATAAATTTACGTCAACCTAACAAATTTAATATGTTGGAAAAAATCACATGGGCGCTATCGAATATTGATTTTACAGATTTTGAATCTAAAGTTCTGCTCCTGCGTGATAATAATTACACACTCTTGAACAAAGATTAGCTGTATCCATAAGATTTCAACAGTAAAGCTTCCCAGTATCCAACACTGTACATTTACCACGCATATTTTACTTGTAGTTGTTAATTGTTACAAATTCTGGTATGTGGTACATGATGAATGCGAGGTTTATTTCATCAGCTGTAAGGTTTATTGCTTGTAGGTTTGGTCTGATTGGGTATGATGCGACATGTTCAGGACAGTCTCCGGTTCTGTCGAAATCTCCTCCTCATGTAAATTTTTCAATTCTGCTTCGCTAATTCCAATTATTTCTAGAATTTTTTCATCAGGTATTCCACTACAATCATCCGTGAAGCGACTTCAAGTTTCCATTCATGAAAAGCTTTAAGCCTGCCTATACGGTCTCCTTCTTCGCTTGCATGGGCAAGCGCATTAATATGATCCAGTCTGGCTTTGGCTACTAAATATCTCAATTTTTTCAGTTAACCGCGATTGGATAGGTTAACATGGCCACCTACTGAAACCGTACTGTATTCAATTCCACGGTAATCCAGGCGTTGTCAATAAGTCTGGTTGTGCCAACTTTACACGCGATAATAATAAAATACTCTCTTGGAAGTGCCAAGGCAGATACCGGTAAAAATGTTTCGGCATCAACGATACGGATATAGTCTAGTTGCACATCCTGCAAATCCTTGTACAAGTTGGTCATAGCAGAAATAATCGTCGGAACTGCCCGCTCCCCCACACCAATTAATGTTTTGGCAAGCTCCAGTGATTTACTAAGCGTGAGAGCATTCTTCCGATCCTGATCCGAAAGAAAAATATTTCTGGAACTCATTGCCAGCCCGTCCGTTTCCCTAACAATCGGGCATATTACAATGTCAACCGGTTGATGCAGGTCTTTTACCATCCGCCGGATAACAGCAGTTTGTTGCGCATCCTTTTGCCCAAAATACGCTCTATCCGGTTGAACGATGTTAAACAGCATATTAACAATTGTAGTAACCCCTCTGAAATGAGTTGGCCTGAATTCACCTTCGGCAAGCTGAGAAAGCGTCTCAACTGAAACAAAAGTTTGACTGTATGGCGGGTAAATTTCGCTTGCCTCGGGAATAAACACTATGTCTGCACCAGCCTTATCAAGCAGTTTACAATCACGTTCAATATCTCTCGGGTAGCGGTTAAAATCTTCGTTCGGTGCAAACTGTGTCGGATTGACAAAAATTGAAACCACAACAATATCATTCTGTTTATGAGCAGCCTGTACTAAGGCAATATGCCCTTTGTGCAGAAAACCCATTGTTGGAACCAATCCAACAGTCATTCCTTCATGTTTTTTGGCAGTAATGTACTTCCTTAATTCGGCAATCCGGGATACAGTTATGATAAAGGCCTCACAAAATTAAATCGAGAAAAGTTGAAATAGTCGATTTGAGTTCCTTCCGGGGAACTACTTTATCGAGGAAACCATGCTCAAGTAAAAATTCAGAGGTTTGAAATCCCGGTGGTAAATCTCTGCCAATTGTCTGTTTGATAACTCTGGGTCCTGCAAACCCGATAAGAGCTTTGGGTTCAGCGATATTAACGTCACCAAGCATAGCAAAACTGGCTGTTGTACCGCCGGTTGTTGGGTCCGTCAAGATGGAAATATACGGCAATTTGGCCTGCGCCAGTTGAGAGAGTTTTGCAGATGTCTTTGCCATTTGCATCAGGCTTAAAGCACCCTCCATCATACGGGCACCGCCGCTTGATGAAATGATAATAACTGGAAATGTATCTTTGAGTGCCTTGTCGATGAGCCGGGCAATTTTTTCACCAACAACTGAGCCCATACTTCCGCCGATAAAACGGAAATCCATGCATGCCATGCCAACTTCCCTGCCTTCAATTTTGCCAACCCCTGTCCTAATTGCATCATGAAGTGAGGTGCTTTTAATCGCTGCACTTACCCTGTCCGTGTATTTTTTCGTATCGGTAAATTCAAGCGGGTCAGCAGATCTAATCTTTTTATTTGTCTCCTTGAAAGTGCCTTCATCGAACAATACTTTAATGTATTCCTCACTGCCAATCCGGAAATGATGCGTGCATTTAATACAGGTCCACGAATTGATTTCCAATTGCTTTTTGTGAATGATTTCTCCGCAATCAGGGCATTTTTCCCATAAACCATCGGGCAATGAGTCCTTTGCCTGCGAGTCAGCAGAAATATTTTGCTTTGAACGCTTGAACCAAGCCATTAATTTACTTCCTTTTTGACTACCTCGGCGTAAATAGTAAGGACTTTTACCGGAGCTTCAATTTCATTTGTTGTAACAGATATCGTACGGCTCATTCTGCCAAAGCGGTTACTTGTATCAAGTTCAATTTTAAGCGTACCGGCTTCACCCGGTTTAAGGAGTTTTTGGCTGACCAACGCGGCAGTACAACCGCAAGAAGTGCGTATGTCTCTAATTTCTAAATCTTTTTTACCGGTATTTTTGAATGCAAATGTATAGTCAACGATTTTACCTTCTTGTATAACACCAAAATCGTGCTGCGATTCAGGGAATTCTATTTTAGGTACTTCAGCATTCATAGGTTTTTCAAACGACTCTTCAGAAACCACACCTTTTAGGATGACACTCGAGGATGGTTTTTCCTTATCATTACTTGCAATGCTAATATACTTTGTCTGTTGTCCAATCCTGCCGTGACTGTTAAACTCAACATTCAAAGAAACTGTTTCACCGGGAATTAATTCACGCTTTGAGACATCAAAGGCAGTACAGCCGCATGAAGTAACCACATTGGTTATTTTTAATGTATCATCGCCATCATTCATAATGAGAAATGAATGCTTCACGATTTCACCTTGTTTTATCGTACCGAAATCGTATGTTTCATGGGCGTATTTAATTTTTGGGCCTCTGAACTGTGCCTGAACAATAACTGCAAGAATAGCAACGAGCACAACTAATTTTTTCATGATTAATGAGCTTTCTTTTTTATTACAAAATCTTTTAAATACAATGGTTCTTTGTTATCAATTTCCGTATAGGGAATTCGTTCTCCATACCGTAATGCCCACTCTGCCACAAAGCTAGGTTTTGGACTGGATAAATTTACATATTTTTCAACAGCAAACCAATTTTGGGGGCTTACCAAAGTATCGGTTTCTGTAACAAATTCTTTAAAATCCGCTTCATTCATTACTACATTCTCAGTCTCTGCTCTCAGACCCATATCACTTTGCCTGTAACGTGAAACATAAAACTCGGTTGTGTTAACCTTTTGTGCAATAATAAAATTTTTGAGCCCCGGCAATAAAGTAAATACTTCAAGAGACAGTGCTGCATGGGTGGGCACAAGGATAAGCGGTATTTGGCGCGAATAGGAAATTGCTTTAGCAACGGTTAAACCAATCCGCAAACCGGTAAATGAGCCCGGTCCGATAGATACAGCTACAGCGTTGATATCAGTAAAATCCTTCGCGATCTGTTTCATCGCACTGTCAATTACCGTAGTAATCAATTGGGCATGGCTGCGATCCTTAGAAAGCACACTCTCTGAATTCTCCTTGCTATTTTTATATACCGAGGCACCACAGGCAGATTGCGAGGTTTCCAGGGCAAGTATAAAATCACTCATTATCCGGTTTAATCCTATAAAGTTTTATATTCCTGTTGTTTTCCTCCCCTTGCTCAATCTCGATTTCATACCTGCGTTCCGGCAGCACTTCAGGAAACATCCCTCCCCATTCTATTAACGTTATCGCCTCGCGATCCTCAATATACTCATAGAATCCAATTTCAAATAATTCATCACTGCTCAAAAGCCGGTAAAAATCGAAATGATAGATGACAGGCTTGCTGTTATAAATATTTACGATAGTAAATGTCGGCGATGTTACCCTTCCCACCTGATAATGACCGCAGAAATATCGTATAAGAGTTGTTTTTCCGGCTCCGAGACCGCCATTAAAAATAACACAATCAGCGGAAGCAAAAACAGCAAAAAGTTCAGCAGCAACTAATTCAGTCCCGGCTTCATCGGCAGTCTGCCACTCTTGAACCAGTTCCCGCACTATTTAGGCTCCATTGTAATTACGGGAAGTATCATTTCTTCGAGCGAGATTCCACCATGCTGGAAGGTATCCTTGTAGTGGCTGAGATACTTGTGATATTCAGTCGGATAGACAAAATAGTAATCTTCTTTTGCGATAATATAGTTTATGGTCACTCCCCTTTTCGGCAGTTTATATTCCGAAGGATCCTTGATAAACAGTGCATGTTTATCCTCGGCTTTAAGGTTCCGGCCGAACTTAAACCTTAGATTGGTAGAGGTTTCTCTATCACCAAGCACCTTGGCACCACGCATACAACGTATGCTGCCATGGTCGGTAGTAACAACAATCTTAACATTTTTCATGCGGCTTAAAGCTTTAAAAGTATTAAACAGCGATGAGTGGGTAAACCAGCTGTTTGTTAACGAACGGTAAGCAGATTCTTCCGGGGCAATTTCTTTTAGCAATTCCGAATCTGACCGGCCATGCGCAACCATATCAAGAAAGTTTACTACAACTGCTGTTAGGTGATTGTTCTGGTACGAACCGATATTTTGTTCAAAATTTCGTCCAACCTCCGGATCGATTATTTTAATGTATTTTAGCTCATTGCGGAGTTTAATCCTTTTGCGGTCTAACAGTAATTGCAGAAAATCTTTTTCATATTTGTTCATGCTGCGCTCGTCCTCGTCACTGTTCTTCCACAAGTCCGGGTAGTATTTTTCGATTTCGGAGGGATATAAGCCTGCAAACAGCACGTTACGTGCATAGGATGTAGCAGTTGGTAAAATCGAATAGTAATAATCTTTCTTCATGGAAAACATACTGTTCAAGTGCGATTCCATTATATTCCATTGATCCATACGTAGGCAATCTATAACAAAATAGAAAACTGCACTATCGCTTTCCTTTACATGGGGCAGCACATAGTCATTGGCGATATCGACACTTAATGTCGGGCGGTTTTCGCGGGAACTTGTATTGAGCCAGTCCAGATAATTCCGCTCGACATATTTGCCGAATTCCCGGTTACATTCTTTTTTCTGCTCATGAAAAGTCTGGCGTAAACCAATTTCACTGTGCAGATCAAGTTCCATATCCCAATTGACCAGTTTTAAATACAGGTCAATCCAACCTTGATAATCGGGGCTGTCTGAAACAGTCTGACTGATATAATTGAAATCATGCAAATAGTCTTTAGTGGCATACTGCTCACTAATTTTTTTACTTTCAAAAAGTTTTTTGCACACGAGAAGAACCTGGCTCGGATTAACCGGTTTTGTCAGATAATCGTGAATTTTACTACCAATTGCTTCATTCATGATTGCTTCTTCTTCGTTTTTGGTTATCATCACTATTGGGATGTGCGGGTTTTCATCTTTTATTAACGACAAAACTTCTAACCCTCCCATACCGGGCATCATTTCATCGAGAAAGACAAGGTCAAACTCGCCTTCTTTGATTAATACCAGTGCGTCTGCACCGTTCATCCTGGTGGTAACTTCATACCCCTTGTCTTCCAGAAGTATAATGTGAGAGCGGAATAGCTCAATTTCGTCATCCACCCATAAGATTTTTTTTGATTTCATGCAGAACTCTGATAAAATTGTAATTTTGTATTGTAATTTACTTTAAAGATTCAAATTATTTGCAACTTAAAAAAGGCATTAATAATGCTATGAATAATATTTTTACTCAGGAATTTATTAATAGTGTTTCAGGCAGCTTAACAACACCCGCGATGTTACAAGAAAAAAGACTAAAACAACCGCTGCATACTGTTTATGGCGGGGCGCAGATGTTTACTATTGAAACATTTGACAGGATACGCGAGACAGCCCTGCGGCAGTTTAACACTTACGCGGCAAATCCAGCAGTTTTGAAACAAATTTTTCCGGCAACAGGCGTTCTCAATTCAAAAATTGCAAAAAACACCCGTTGAAGATTACCGTATTGATTTTGAAGACGGCTATGGCTACAGGACTGATGAAGAAGAAAACAACCATGCAATAACCGCTGCTACTGCGGCTGCCGGATTGATACTCGCGAAAAAAACTCCTGAATATTTTGGATTCCGTGTAAAACCGCTCACTCCGGCAACACTTAAACGTAGTTTAATGACGATGGAAATGTTTTTAACTCAACTTGCTAAAGGTTTAGACGGTTATATCCCGGAAGGGTTTCTTATAACGCTGCCAAAAGTGGAAACCATTTCCCAAGTGAATATTTTTAATACAGCAATCGACATGGTATTGCAAAAAAACGGATGGCCTGCCGGCACACTCAGAACTGAAATTATGATTGAAACACCTTCGGCAATATTAACGCAGCAAGGAATGGCTAACCTGCCCTTGTTGATAGAAGCCGCCGGTGATAGGCTGTTTGCCGTTCACGCCGGGCTGTACGACTTTACCGGTGCATTAGATATCGCTGCTACCGACCAAATGTATCAACATCAATATTGTAATTTTCTCCGGTTCATGATGCTTGTATCGGCCAATAATGCCGGAGTGCATGTTTCTGACGGAGCAACATCTTTCCTTCCGGTTGAAAAGTATAAAAAACCGGAAAACTCGGAGCAATCCAACGAGAATAAAAGAATTGTTTGGAAAGCATGGCGGCTGCACTTTGATAATGTCCTCCATTCACTTGCAATGGGCATTGTGCAAGGCTGGGACCTGCACCCGGGGCAGATACCTGCAAGGCTGGCCGCAGTTTATTACTATTACCGCAAGGATAAGGATAAACTCATGTCCCGGTTTTTTAATTTTGTAAAATCCGCTGCTCAGGCCACGCAGCAAAGCGGCAATTTTGATGATGCCGCAACCGGGCAGGGAATGCTCAACTTTCTGCTTAAAGGTTACGAGTGCGGTGCATTAAACGATGGAGATTTTGCCGGGTACGGTATCAATCCTGAATCCCTGAAAAGCCGTTCGTTCCCAAAAATCTGTGAAGCATTTAATAATAAAAAAAGCAATTAACATGAATACTATAAAACCACGCCCCTTACAAAAAGGTGATACCATAGCATTTATTTCCCCCGCTTCCAAACCAGCGGATATGAACAGGATATTACTTGCCAAAGCAAGGTTTGAATCCTACGGTTACAAGGTTAAACTTGGTTCCAACCTCAGCAAAGAGCGGGGTTATCTGGCCGGCACCGATGACGAACGGATAAATGATATAACTGAAATGTTTGTTGACCCCGAGGTCAGTGCCATCCTTTGTGTACGTGGTGGTTATGGCTCAGGGCGGCTATTAGACAGGCTCCCCTACGAACTCATTCAAAAGAACCCCAAGATATTCTGCGGGTACAGTGACATTACCGCGATGCATAATGCAATCTACGCGAAAACCGGGCTTGTAACTTTCGCTGGGCCAATGGCCGCTGTTGACTGGTACAACACCCCGGACGAATACTCTGCTAAAGTGTTTTTTGATTTACTTACCAACCTGCTTGAAAATTACACGTATCCATATCCCGAAGGGCATGAAGTTATTGCAAAACATGGCGGAAAAGCAACTGGAAAACTTTTTGGCGGCAATCTCGCGCTTGTTCTGAGCATATTAGGAACGCCCTACCTGCCTGATTTAAATGGCTGTATTCTCTATCTCGAAGATGTCGGGGAGGAACCCTACCGTGTTGACCGTATGCTGAACCAACTCCGCCTTGCCGGTATATTCGCTAAAATGAACGGGCTTATCATAGGCCAGTTTACCGATTGTGAAGTGGACCATTCCGTTAAAAAGAGTATTACGCTCGAAGAGGTTTTCAACGACTATCTTACGCCTATTAAAAAACCACTGTTGTTTAATTTCCCGCACGGCCATGTAACACAAAATGCTACACTGCCGCATGGGGTTGAAGTAGAATTGGATGCAGATGCATTAACAGTGACTTTGAAGGAACCCCTGGTTGTGTAACACAAAACCTGATTTGGATTTACCCGATATTGCTGCTGAACCTAGATAAAAAATCCGACAGTCCGCAGAAGTTAGAGCTGTTCTATTCCCGGTAATAATACAAGTTACAATTATCTGAAGTTATTCTAAGTAATTTTCATCCTTAAGAAAGTTTGGGTTGTGCTCAGTTTACCGGTGGTATTTCCGGGATGTGGTGTCGAACTTTTTTTTGTATCTTGTGAATAAAAGGTGCCTGAAGTTTGTTACCCTGCCGATTTTTGTTTAAAACTTCTGGAACCTTCGCATTTTTAGCGTACAATAAAAATTAGCCATTGGCGGTAATTGACTTAAAAATATGGAAATTATTATACATCATAGTATTTCGGATTTATATAAATATCTGGATTTGCCCTTCGAACAAGAAATGGATTTCTCGATTCATTTTAAACCCGCAATTCTTAATCAAATCCCATTTGAATCGCCCATGTTCCGTGAGGGCTACTTTGCAATTAGTTTTATAAAAAAAGGTTTAGGGTTCTATACAATCGATGGGAACAGGTTCCCTTTCAAAAACAGAACTATTTATTTTACCAATCCGGGACACATAAAATCTTTTGAGATACAGGAATTAAGTGATGCATACATGATAACATTTTCCGAGAATTTCCTCAGGGAAAATGTGCACCCGGAAATTTTTGATGAATTCCCTTTTCTGTTAGCGGAAATCGTTCCTCCCAAAATACTACCCGGTGAAAAGTTTGACGAATTTGAGGCTTTATATAAACAGATAAATACAGAATTCGGGAAGCAGTCGATATATAAAAACAAAATACTTGGTAATCTTTTTACAGCCCTTTTACTGAAATTAAAAGAGGAATTTTGGTTAGACTATAACCCGATAATAGAAGGCAACAGGAATTCTCAAATTATAAAGTCATTTAAAAAGCTTCTTGAGTCTGAGTTCGGTAAGGTTTTAGACAGACCACAAAGTGGCAGCAAACTACAAGCCCAGTACTTTGCTGAAAAAATGAATTTGCACCCCAATTACCTAAACTCCGTTATTAAAACAAAAACGGGTAAATCCCTAAACGAATGGATTGTTTCAAGAACTCTTTCTGCTGCTAAAGCTTTGTTAAAAAACTCAGCATTAAGTGTCAAAGAAATTGCTTACCAGTTAGGCTTTAGTGAGCCGACCCATTTCAACCGTTTTTTCAAAAAGCATCAGAACGCTACCCCAAATTCATACAGAAAAAGTATTTTTCTTTGAAATAGGTCATTTATCCTTTGAGAATGGTTATTTGTTTTTTGCTACCACAACCGATATTTACATTGTAAAATTCAAGTAGTAAACATGGATAACAAAAGGTACCCGAGGTAATCCGCGGCCTTTGTTGTATCAAACGTAAATCATCTAAGCTTTATCAAATAAGGAGAATACAATAATGGAAATATCAGAATCTGCCCGCAATGGAATTGACATGCCACTTATGGGTTTTGGTACCTACCAACTCGCTACAGCCCAAGCCGAATTATGTGTGTATGAGGCTCTGAAAGCCGGTTTTAGACATATCGATTCAGCAGAGGGATATAATAATGAGGAAGGGACAGGTAAAGGACTGCAGAAAGGAATTAAAGCTGCTGGCATAACAAGGGATGATATT
Organism: Ignavibacteriales bacterium; assembly: GCA_016182615.1. Lineage (GTDB taxonomy): Bacteria > Bacteroidota > Ignavibacteria > Ignavibacteriales > Ignavibacteriaceae > JACPGF01. The sequence continues at coordinate 8,271 of JACPGF010000297.1, read as the reverse complement.
TTTTTAACTACTAAACTTTTCCCCGGATATAAACAATGGGGAGCGCCAGAAAAGACCTATGAACAAACTATCGCAACGTTGAAAACTCAGCTCAAAAACCTTCGGCTTGACTATGTTGATCTTTACCTTATTCATGCTCCACTATCAGAGCTCAGGCTTGAACAATGGAATGCTCTTGTGCATCTCAAAGAATCGGGTTTGACCAAACATATCGGTGTCTCAAACTATAATGAAGGAAGAATTAACGAGATTTTGGATGCGGGTTTACCTAAGCCAGAGGCAAATCAGATTGAATTCCATCCAATTTGTGCCCGTGTTGATCTAACAAGATACATGAAGGAAAACTCGATTGAACCTGTTGCATACAGCTCACTTGCGCCACTTTCAACGTGGAGAACGGAAGAAGGACAAGGCGGGGAGGTACTCGCAGGGATTAAGAAGGAATGTCAAAAAGTAACAAGCGAAATTGCGTTAAAACTCAAGGTTTCGGAGGCCAATGTGCTTATACGTTGGGGATTGCAGCATGGATACAGCGTACTTACAAAAAGCAGTAAACCTGAACGTATTCACGAAAATTTGAAAGTATTTGATTTTGAAATACCCGGAATAGACATGGGGCATTTGAACAGTCTAAGCCTGAATCAGGCTATTGCCTGGGCCGCTAGTGGTCTTGATCCGATGGGAGCTGCCCCAACACTTAAATAGATTATACCACAATTTTTTCAAAGAGAGAGGTTAGTTATGCCTGCAATTACTATTGCAATTGATCCGTTAAGTGAAGAGAAAAAAAGGCTTTTGGTGGAGAATCTTACCAGAGAAGCCGCTAAAATTACAGAATATCCACCCGAGTTCTTTTTTGTTTATGTACAAGAATACCCACCTGAAAATATTGGGGTTGGAGGTAAAACTCTCAAGGATTTGAGGGAGAAGTAGTTTTTGTCACGAAATTTTGTAACATTGCAGACGTTTATTTTTACATAAAGTTCTATATGAATAAAAGAAAAATTGGAAATAGTGATTTAGAAGTTTTCCCAATCGGTTTGGGTACCATGGGAATGTCCGAATTTTATGGAAGAACTGATGATGAACAATCGATAAATACAATTTGTAAAGCTGTTGAACTGGGAGTTAACTTCTTTGATACTGCCGATATGTATGGCAGTGGGCATAATGAAGAACTTCTTGGAAAAGCTTTAAAAGGTAGAATGGGCGGAGTAACAATTGCTACTAAGTTTGCAATAATGCGTGGAGCAAACGGGGAGTTCAAAGGCATAAACGGTAAACCGGAATATGTAAAAAAAGCCTGTGAAGCTAGTTTAAAGAGATTGGGCACCGGAACCATAGATTTATATTACTGCCACAGGGTTGACCCGCAAACTCCAATCGAAGACACAGTAGGTGCAATGGCTGAACTGGTGAAGGAAGGGAAAGTGAGATATATCGGGCTTTCCGAAGTGAAAGGCAAAACATTGAAAAGAGCACATGCTATTCATCCCATTTCTGCTGTGCAATCAGAATACTCCATTTGGACCAGAGACATTGAAGAAGCTAACCTGAGTGAATGCCGTGCATTAGGCGTTTCTACTGTTGCTTATAGTCCGCTTGGCAGAGGAATTTTAACCGGGAAGTTCAATAAAATTGAAGATAAGGCTGATTACCGGTACCATTTGCCAAGAATGGGAATGGAAAACTTCGCATCAAATATAAACATTGTAAAAAAAGTTGAAGAAATAGCAGAATCAAAGAATGTAAAAGCCTCGCAAATCGCTTTGGCTTGGGTTCTCGCAAAGGGTGAAGATATTATTCCAATTCCTGGGACAAAAAGAGAGAACTATTTGATTGAAAATCTTGAAGCCTTAAAAATTGCATTGAGTAATGACGAAATCAGCGAATTGGACAAACTATATGCACTCGTAAAAGGCAACCGCTATGATAATATGGCTACGACGCTGCAGTAAATTGTATTGATTCTATACTAAACATTGATTTTGGATGGAACCGCTGGTTTTGTAACAGAAAGCCGGTTTAGGATTTGTTTGAAATTGCTGATTGATAAAGAACAAATGAAAACCACCAGTCAAGCGCAATAAGGCTTGCTGCATTCCCGGAATTAAAGTCTGCAATGATGGTATTGAGCTTCGTCAAATTGTACATTCCGGATTTTTGCACGGCATCAGAAAGGAATGAATCGTTTATATATTCTTTGTACTGCCCAAGGAATTGCTGCTGATGGAGATTAACCGTTTGTTTTTGCCTGAGCCGGGTTCCGAGCAGCCAAAGCCTTGTCTGCCATGAAGTAAGTGTGGCAGGATGCATTGCAGTGCCTTTTACCAAATGGTAGTTCAATAACTCAGGAAATCTTTTACGGATTATCTGATGAAATAGTTTTCCATTCTTTCTGGTACTCAACTTAAGGTCAAATAGGTTTTCGAGTAAAGACCGCTGCATAAACGGCATTAAACAGGTTGCAAATGTATCCAACCGGGCTTGCTCCGGGCCAAAATAGTTATGGAAACGGATTCTCGCGGCAACCAAGTCCAGCCAGTTCTCGATACCAGTACTTTCAACATCCGGGAAATCTTTGAAGAGGTTCTCTATTTGTGTCAATGCTCCTTTATGTATTATATCTTTCACTTCTTCCGAAAAAATATCAGCTTTTGGTGACTGTAATCCTTCAAACAGGCCGGCTGCATTTTTTTTCATGAGGTCAGCCTTGTGCATAAAGAGTAACCTGCTAAAAAACTCACGCCGCCAAATTTCGCCAAAGCCGCCATCGATAATTATTTCATTTGAGTTTTTAAATACATCATAATTACGTAACTGCAGAAACGCGGATGCGGTTTGTGTAACCGCGGCAGAAGCGGCAAATTCTTTAAGTTCATGGAGTTGAACGGGCTGCCCGGAAATGAAAATACTTCTGTGCTGAATACCGTTATCCCTGCAAATTTGCTCTGCAACAATTCTGTCAGGCAAATCCGGCGGCCCGAATGAATGGCAATCCCATTTTTCTTGGTCATATTTCTTCATGTAAGCAAGCAACACACGTGAATCCATGCCACCTGACAAACTAAGTGTTACTTTTCGCCCTTCTGAAAACAGCGGGCTTATAATACCTTCCAGCAGTTCATCAAATTCATCAAAATCAATTGGTTTACTTTTTTGCGGCACCCATTTGCTTTCTGTTATCTGTATCCCGGCATCGTTAATTATGGCACGGTCACCAGCTGTTATCCTGAGCAGATTCTTCAGATAGCTTTTCTTGGACATTTGATTTATTAATATCCAGCGTGAACCAAACTCCGCGAAATCTATTTCGGTGGGTACAAGTTTTGCAATCCAATCAGCCCGTGTTGAAAACAAAAAGCCGTTTTGGTATGAGGCAACAAACAATTCACGCAGCCCCAAAAAGTCGGTAGAGATATGAAGTTCCCCGGTATTCCATTCCAGCGCAACAAAGTGCCCATCACACGTTCCAAGAACATGAGAGGTATTTTCCAATCTAATAATATGATGAAGGTTAATCAGCTTTTTTGTAGCGCTATCCCGGACAATACCCAATATTAGTAAGCCTGCACTCTCGTCATTGGCTTCAAGAGCATGGCAAGGGTCAGCATTCCCGCCATACGCGAGATAGAGTTTTCCACTAGCAATTTTTCTTATAGGTAGTGGATGAATTTCATTGAGTCTCTGAGAAATATCATCCGTGATGTTGCCCCGGTACCCAAATATCCAGCTCAAGGGAAAACTCCAAACTGCATGCGACGTTATTTCTTTTCTGCCGAAAGACGTTTTTTCACTTCAGAAAGGACATACCCGTTGGAGAAATACGCGTATAAATTTTTCCCTGGGCATAATGTCTCAGTTTGATCCTTATGCGTAGCAAGCGTGTTTGGATCGATTGAATAGGTTTTACAGGCATAGACAATCATGTTTATTAGAGCCTCTAATTGTGCGGGCGGAACTTCCTGCTCTTCGAAGTTACCGAGCATTGAAATTAGCAAGTGGCCTTCAGGATTATAATCGGTGTTTGTTTCACCAACGGTGTACGGGTTTCTGCCTTCAAATATCCGGCCTTTATTGTCAATAAGGAAATGATAAGGTATATCAATCCAGTTGCGTGCTTCTGTCATCCCCCATTTTTGAACTTTCAGAATATGCGCTTCGGCGGTCTCTTTTACTCCATCAAAAAAAGTGCCCTCGTGATGAACAGTAATCCTGTTGGGCACATGATAAGCGAATGGCTTCGGGGTATCCGCGCCCCATGCTGACCGGGGTAAAATGGCAAGCGAATCGTCTTGCCCCCCAATTTGCGGCTCCCCTCTCCTTTCGAAGGAGAGGGGTGTATTCCATAAAAAACTATTTATTGTTTTAATTTGCGACTGGTTTGAAAATGCAAGACAAGGGAGCCCAATAAAAAGTATCGTTAACAAAACACACTTTTTCATACTGCTACCTTACCCTTGTTCCAGTTTTTACTTTATCGCTTATTTCAAGTATTTTCATCCCTCCGCCTTCTTCTTCAACTGCCAGAATCATACCATTTGATTCAAGTCCCATCAGCTTTGCAGGTTTCAGATTCCCAACAATAACAACTTTTTTACCAATGAGATTTTCAGGCTCGTAGTGCTTGGCAATACCGGCAATTACCTGCCTTTGCTTGCCTTCAACTTCTAATTGTAACTGCAATAGTTTTTCACTTTTTTTAACTTTTTGCGCCTGCACAACTTTTGCCACAACAAGTTTTACCTTCATAAATTCGTCATAGGCAATAAGTTCTTCAGGCGGGGCTGCTGCTTCCTCTGCAGATTTTCCCATTCCGGCTATGAGTTTTTCAATCACTTCATCTTCAATTTTTTGGAATAGGATTTCAGGCTGATTCAACTGATGGCCTTGCTGCAAATTGGGTTTGCCGCAGTTTTCCCATGCAACAGGGCTCGCATTCAGCAGTTTAAATATTTTCTGCGAAGTAAATGGCAGCATTGGTTCAAACAATTCTGCAAGCGTGTAAATGGTTTGTAAACAAATATGCAGTGATGTTGAACAGCGCTCTTTGTCTGTTTTAACCGATTTCCATGGTTCTGCTCTGTCAAAATATTTATTTGCTTCACGGGCAAGATTCATGATGTCCAATGCAGCTTTTTTATCCACCAACCGATTTTGGATAATTTTCGAGTAATGCCAGCATTTCAGAGTCCTGCGCATTGAGTGCATGCAAAGCTGGTACATTCCCATCAAAATGTTTAAATACGAAAGTAAAGGTACGGTTGATAAAATTGCCAAGAATATCGGCTAACTCATTATTATGCCTTGCTTTGAATTCAGCCCACTTGAAGTCACTATCCCTGTCTTCCGGTAAATTAACACAGAGAGAATACCTTACAGAATCGGCTTGAAACATATCCAAGAAATCGAGGACATCAATTCCCCAGTTACGGCTTTTCGAAAACTTTTTACCTTCAAAATTCAGGAACTCGTTTGCAGGGACATTTTCGGGTAAAATATACTTAGCTTTATCACTGCCGTCATTCCACGCCATAAGCATCGCGGGGAAAACGATACAATGAAAAACAACATTATCTTTCCCAATAAATGCTATATACCGGGTGTCATCTTCCTGCCAGTATTTTTTCCATAACTCAAGATTATTTTGCTGTTTGGAAAGTTCTTTTGTTGCCGAGATATACCCCAGAACTGCTTCAAACCAAACGTACAATACTTTGCCCTTTGCATCATCAAGCGGAACCGGAATACCCCAATCGAGGTCTCTTGTTACTGCCCGGTCATTAAGCCCGTCATGAAACCATCCTTTGCAATATTGCAGGACGTTTTCTTTCCAAGTGAATTTTGTGTTGTGCTCATCGACAAATTGTTTCAATCGTTCCTGATAATTTCCTAAAGGGAAATACCAGTGCGAGGTTTCTTTTAATTTAGGCGTAGTGCCGGAAATTTTACTTATGGGATTTTTCAGTTCGGCAGGGTCATACAAAGCGCCGCAATTTTCACACTCGTCACTTCGCGCACTCTCGTTGCCGCATTTTGGTCATGTGCCTTCAACATACCGGTCTGGTAGAAACATATTCGACTTTTCATCAAAAAACTGCATGGTTTTCTTTTCATTCAGCAGTCCGCGTTCATGAAAACTCAGAAAAAACTCTTTTGCAGTTTCATGATGTAACGGCAGACTGGTGCGTGAGTATATGTCAAAACTCATCCCAAGGCGTTCGAATGCCGCCTTATTATCATTGTGGAAACGGTCGATAATAACTTTCGGGGTTACTTTTTCCTTATCAGCCGTAATAGTAATTGGTACACCATGTTCATCGGAGCCGCAAATAAAAACTATATCATTGCCTTTTAACCGGTGATACCGGACAAAGATGTCAGCAGGTAAATACGCCCCAGCAATATGTCCAAGGTGAATTCTCCCGTTTGCATAGGGCAATGCAGCGGTAACGAGTATTTTTTCTCTTTTCAAAGCTTAACCAAAATTTGTTATTTTATTTATCAATATACATAAATTTCGTTTTCCATACTTTAACAGGAGCTTTTATCAGGCATCTATTCTCAATCGTAACCGCCCTTTTTATGGCTGTAACCACTTTTGCCCAAGTAGAAAAAAATGTGCATTCAGCAACAATCGAATTGTTCCCTTCAGAATTAAATTTTCTTCCACTCAGGGGCTATGCTGCCGAAGCCAAATTGGGTATTTTGTATTATACAGCCAACAGTAACCTAAAAGTGGATATTGGCAACACGATGGAAATTATTAAAATAAACACCGGAGGAACTGACGAGAACATAAAAGTTGGTATTGAATTTATGGGCTACGCGTACTCAACAAGTTACAAAGGTTACCGGCTCCAGATTTCAGCACTCGACGGCTTTTTTGGCGGGCATGTTTCGTATAAGAAAAAACATACCAGATATGATACCGATATACGGTTCCGTTATATGCATAATAGCGCTCATCTCGTGGACGGCAGTTATGAACTTGACTTGGAGAAATGGAAAGAAGACAAACTGCCAATACCTTTCACCCGTGATTTTGCTGAAATCTTTTATGCTCCGGTGTTTTATACGGAACAAGTAACGCTGCGCCCTTATGCTGGCCTTTCATGGGCTGCCCGCATCCGGCCAGGGAATTTAAAGCGGACTATGTACATGGCGGGAGTTGAGTGCTATTCAGGAAAACAAATTGGAGTTTTATACAATTCACCATTATTCCTTTTTGGCTCATATTATACGCAGCTGGCAGGATTACCTGAATATATGCTTTCGCACAACTTGCAAGCGGGTATAAAATTCGGTAAATGGAATGAGAAGGGGCTTAATCTGTATCTCTGTTATTATAAGGGCAATAATTTTTACAACGAATACCACAACCAGCGCATCAGCCGGTTCGGGGTAGGGTTTACCGTGGATTTCCCGGGATAAGGTGAATAGTCCCTGCACATATGATATTCTTCGGATGTCAATCAAAATCAAAAGCCAACTTTAATTCTGTTTGAGCGCAGAGTATGGGCTTACTTACGTACATTAAAATGAAATTGTTTATGTGCGTTCCAGACCAACATGCGCGGCAAAATTACTTTATTTTTTCAAAAACCTGAACCAGTCAAATTCAGCAAATCCTTCTTGTTTTTCAGAGTCATACACAAGCCCAACTTTAGCCCCAACCCATTTACCTGCTTTGGCTGTAAAGGGAACACCTAATGGTAAGTATTCTTTCCCGTTAGTAGAGTAACTGAAATTGCAGACTGCCCCGGGAGCCATTTCCATCCGCAAGTAAACTTTAGAAGTACTGGTATTTTGACGGGCCCTTTCCTGTTCGGGAGAACCAGTTTCGGCCTTGGTGCAAGTCTGTTGAATTATAATAAATTTACCGTTTTCTCTTTTAATACCAAAAAAAACATAATCCAATCCGAATACAATTAACCCGCCTCTTCCACCTTCCGGGAAGTTGGTTGCATCGACAACTGTTTCAAGAAAAAAAGACTCGGCAGGTATTTTTTGCATGAGAAGATTCGGTGAGTGCCACAGATTTTTAGCATTGATTGCATGTTGAACGGGGTTCAACCGTAATGAACCTTTTTTCGCAATCAGTGAATACCAGTCATTATTCCCGTTTGCCTGCCACTGCCATTGAAGGCCAAGTGAAGGTCTATTAAATTCATCGCTTGTTTCAGGCACAGTTATTTTCGGCCGGTGTTTTGAGAATGGCTTTTCCCAGACTAAGACAGGTTCCCCGATACCGTTTTTATCAAAATCAAA
>JACPGF010000053.1 GCA_016182615.1 Ignavibacteriales bacterium | reverse complement strand
AGCCTCCTGCTCGGCCAGGGTTTCTTCGTAGGCCCGATACTGACCATAATAGGAAGCGCGCTTGCCGTGAAGAATTTCGGGAAGAAGTAAATGCCCGCATTTTAATTCCTTCCAAAACAATCTATTTCTATGTTCGGACGACTGAAGAAGTTACCGGCCCGATGCCGAAACTGAAGCAGGCTATTCATATTCCGCTGCACGAGTTAAGCAGCCGGGTAAAAGAGCTAAGCAAATTTAAAGACCGTGAAATAGCAGTTATTTGCCGTTCCGGGAACCGGTCCCGTGCCGCAGTAAATATACTTGTTGAAAATGGCTATAAAGCTAAAAATGTGCCCGGCGGTATGAGTGCCTACACAAGACAATAAACTGCTTACAAAAAAATACCAAGGTTATATTTTTGATCTTGACGGTACAGTTTACCGTGGCGACCGTATTATTCCCGGTGCTGCTACTGTTATCAATCAGCTTCAGGAAATGGGAAAATCTATTGTATTTGTCACTAATAAAACTACCGGCAGTCAGGACGAGTACTATACATTTTTGAAAAACTCCGGGGTTGATCTCAACCCCTCACAAATTATGAATGCAACGATGGTTACCGGACAGTTTCTTGTGCGGAATTATAAAGCACAGACTTTTTATGCCATAGGCGAGCAGACTTTTATTGATGAAATAGAAAAACTTGGACTGAAGTATTCGGAGACCCCTGCCGATGTGGGAATAGTTCTTATAACGCTTGACAGGTACTGTACATTCCAAAAGTTAGAAACTGCCGCAAAGTGCCTTGAAAAAGGTGCAAAGTTTTTTGCCGCCAATATTGATACTACCTGTCCAGTGGAAGAAGGCGAGATATGGGATGCCGGCTCGACCATTGCCGCACTTGAAAAAAGGACACACCGGAAACTTGAATTGCACTTTGGCAAACCATCTGCTTTTATGATTGCCGCTTTTCTTGAATACTTACAGTTGCCAGCTGAAAAATTGCTTATCATCGGTGACCGACTTGAGACTGATATTCTTATGGGTAACCATGCCGGTATTGATACAGCTTTGGTTTTAACAGGAGTTAAAAATTTTCTGAACGGTGATGCAGTTGCAACGCCGACTTATACATTGGAAAGTTTGAAAGATTTGTTATAGTACAATACATTTTTCATTATTAATTCTTCATTCTTCATTAAAAATTTCCCCAAAACTTATTTCAGTATTCCATCAATGGCTGCAATTTCTTCGCTACTAAATTGCAAATTTTGCAAAGCCGCGATATTGTTCACCAACTGTTCAACAGTGCTTGCCCCGATAAGGGTTGAAGTAACACCCGGCAACCGGAGTGTCCATGCAAGTGCCATTTGGGCTAATGTCTGCATTCTACGTATAGCTATCTTTTCTAGTTCCGAAATTTTTCCAAGTAAATCCGGTGTAATCTGTTCAACTTTCAGGAAGCCATGAGACTTACCGGCTCTTGAATCAGCCGGAATGCCTTTCAGGTATCTATCGGTAAGCAGACCTTGTGCCAAAGGCGAAAAAACGATACAGCCTACACCCTCGGCTTGTAATGTTTCTAACAACTTTTCTTCTATCCATCGGTTAAACATATTGTACTTTGCCTGATGAATGAGGCAGGGGGTGCCGAGTGATTCCAGAATCTCGGTTGCTTTTCGCGTATCATCAGCGCCATAGTTGGATATACCCGCGTAAAGTGCTTTACCGCTGCGGACGATATGATCCAAGGCAAGCATTGATTCTTCCAATGGTGTCTCTGCATCCGGACGGTGATGATAAAAAATATCGACATAATCAAGCCCTAACCGTTTAAGGCTTTGATCCAGACTGGCAATGAGATATTTACGGCTGCCAAAATCGCCGTAGGGCCCGTCCCACATGGTATATCCTGCTTTGGTAGATATAATCAGCTCATCACGGAAGGGATATAAATCACTCTTAAGAATTCTGCCCAGCGTCTCTTCTGCAGATCCGGGAGGAGGGCCGTAATTGTTGGCAAGATCAAAATGGGTAATACCCGAGTCAAATGCCTTGAAAAGTATTTTTTTACTGTTTTCGAAATTATCTACACCACCAAAGTTATGCCATAATCCCAAGGAAATCGCGGGGAGTTTTATGCCGCTCTTTCCACAACGGTTGTAAGTCATATCTTTATATCTATCAGGGTTTGTTATGTACTGCATAAAAAATCATTTCTTCACTAATTTTATATTGTTGTTTTATAGATTGTTTTTTACCGGTAATGTAAATACAACAGTTGTTCCACTTCCGGTATTTGCAATTATGGCAATCTCCCCACCACTTTTTTTAATAAGTTCCTGACAATAAATCAGTCCTAACCCAGTTCCTGTTTCATTACCGGTTCCAATTGTTGATAAATGTTCATCTAACCGGAAAAGCTTTTTTCTCATTTCATCGGAAATACCAACACCATTATCGGTAACAGATATTTTAATGTGTTCATTTTCCTTCGCGGCACTGATAAGGATATTCCCATTTTCATAAGAAAACTTTATTGCATTCGTCACCAGATTTTGCAGTACCGATTGCAACACATTGTCATCAACAAAAACCGACAGTTCAGGAGGGACATCATTCGTAAGTGTAATTTTTTTGTTTAGTGCATTGGCCGACAGCAGCTCAAAAACCGATTGGACTTTCCTATGAACATCTAAATCTGCAGGTTCAAATTGAATCCTGCCGGTCTGTAACCGTGACCACTCCAACAGATTTTCAATAAGGGAATATACTTTGTTTGCCAAATCTCTGATTTTAGTACCAATATCAAAAATCTCAGGTTTTGAAAGCGTATCAATTTCTGTTACAAGAATTTCAGGATAATTGAGGAGTGCTAAAAATGGGCTTTTCAGATCATGGGCAATAATCGAGAAAAATTTATCTTTCTGGGCATTTAGTTCCCTGAGTTTTTCCGCGTACTTTTTTAACTCAGAAACAAACTTTGTCTGCTCCGTTATATCCCGTATAACAAGCATATGTGCCACATTCCCCTGATGCAGCATGAGCCCCACATTGATATGCACAATAATCTGTTCATTGTTTCTAGCCGTCAAACAAGCCTCTATCGAGGTGGCTGTTTCGGAATCCTTTTCTGAAATCATTGAGAAAAGCCGGGATTTTCCTGCTTCGGAATCTTGTATCAAATTTATAAACGGAAAATTTTTGAGTTCTTTGCTGCTNCTTTTGTTGGCGTGGGTTATGTTACCTTCATGAACTATCACTATCCCATCAAAAGCCTGTTCCACAAGCGTGCGGTACTTCTCTTCGTTTTCTTTAAGAGCGTCTTGAACCGTTTTTATTCCCGTTACATCTCTACCGATACCAATAATACCCGAGACTTTTCCATTCGCATCTCTCATGGGAATTTTTGTCGTTAGGAGCCATCTTTTTTCATTCTTTGAGTTAATTAATAATTCTTCACGGTTAATTACCGGAGACTCCGATTGAAGCACATACAAATCATCGGTTCTAAAATTCTGTGCTACTTCAGCCGGATAAACATCAAAGTCTGTTTTACCAATTGCCTCATCGACTGTTTGCATCCCCATGTTTTTTGCATCTGAGAGATTTGCCAGAATTTTTTTCCCTTCCAAATCCTTCACATAAATCGCGTCAGGAACACTATTTATAGCAAGCTGCATCATGCGCCTCTCATTTTGCAGCCGGTTCTCAAGCATCACTTTTTCGGTTGCTTCGATGAAAAAACCTTCGATAAAAAGAATTTCATTATTTTCATCACAAATAGCACGGGATTGTTTATCGATAAATACGAGCTTTCCATCCGCTTTCTCAATGCGAAATCTAACACGTGAATTATCATTCGTTTCGATAAGGTTCAGGAGAGGGGACGAATTGTTAGTTGCAAGTTCATTATTTACAGCTTCGAGGCAGTCGTAACCAAGAAAATCGAGAAATACTTGATTTGCCTCGGTGAATTTTCCATTTTTTTCAGCCCGGTAGATACCTACCGAGATATATTCATTCAGTATAGGAGCCCACTGTGGTTTGCTCTCCTTTACTTCAGCAAAAACTTGCGGTGTTTCAATAATTTCTACTAAATAGCTGTTATTTTCAAGGTTGCAAGTATTTAATTGCAAGTTTTTGCCTTTGATTGAAATGGTTTTGCTTTGCTCCTCATTTTCATTAAACATTGCATCAAGTGCCTGTAGAAAAGCATCCGGCTCACCCGAAAAAATATTTAGGAAGCCTTTGTTGCCAAAAAACAGCGTGCTTGTATTTCCATCATGCGTAAATACTGCAGCCTTTGAGGAAAGCTTACTGAGAATTGTACGGAAATCAAACATTGTCTAACTTGAATATAATTGTTGAATAATACGGCAAAATAGTAAAATAATACCCGTTTCTAAAGTAAAAATGGGGAAGTGAAGAAAATTAAACATTTACATAATCCCAGAAGGTCTTCAGGACAGAGATTTACCACCTGACAGATACAATTTCATCAAATCACATTTTTTACTTGACATGTGCGATTTTTTTTATAAATTGCAGAATGAAATTTAACGTTTACTTAAACGTCTAAGTAATTTACTGATAAGAATAGTCACTTTACTCTTTTATGTATTTAACGACGAGAGCCTGACAAATGCAATATAATTTTATTACAGAAAACTTTCTTCTCGAAAACAAACATTCTCAACGTCTGTATCATGATGTCGCAAAGAATATGCCTATCATCGATTATCATTGCCATTTGCCGGTGGACGAGATAGCTTCAAACAGAAAATTCGAGAATATTTCCCGGGTTTGGTTAAATGGCGACCATTACAAATGGCGGGCTATGAGGACGCTCGGGGTACCTGAAGAATATATTACTGGTGCAAAACCGGATTGGGAAAAATTTCTTTCATGGGCTAAAACCGTTCCTCACACATTGCGGAACCCGCTTTTCCACTGGACACACATGGAATTAAAAAATCCATTTGGTATAACAGATACACTTCTTGATGAAAGTTCAGCAAAGCATGTTTGGGATATCTGCAACGGGCAGCTTGCACAGGATGATTTTTCTACCCAAGGCCTTATAAAAAAGTTTAACGTATCGGCTATTTGTACAACAGATGACCCCGTTGATAATCTTGAACATCACCGCGCAATAAAAGGGCAGAGAATCGGGACAGTAGTGCTGCCTGCATTTCGGCCGGATAAAGGTATGATGATTGAAACGGCATATATTTTTAGGCCGTGGTTCGAAAAACTGCAGGCGTTAACACCTTTTGAGATTTCATCGTACGAATTTTACATTAGTGCACTCCGTCTCCGTCACGATTTTTTTCATGCAAATGGATGCCGCGTATCCGATCATGGTATCGAAACTGCATACAGTGAGGCTTATACACACGCTGAACTCGAATCCATTTTTCAAAAAGTTTTATTGCATAAAGATTTAACCCCGCACGAAATTTTGCAATTCAAATCAGCACTAATGTATGAATTTGGTGTCATGGACTATGAAAAGGGTTGGGTGCAGCAGTTGCACTTAGGTGCACAAAGAAATAATAATAGTAGAATGTTCAGAACATTGGGGCCGGACACGGGATTTGATTCAATTGGCGATTATTCGATTGCAGCACCGCTTGCTAAATATTTGGATGCGTTGGATACTGACAATAAGCTGGCTAAAACAATTCTTTACAATCTTAACCCGAGAGATAATGAATTGATGGCCACGATGATTGGTAATTTTCAGGATGGTACGGTTCCCGGCAAATTACAGTATGGCAGCGGCTGGTGGTTCCTCGACCAGCTTGATGGTATGCAAAAACAAATGAATGCCCTCTCGGTTCTTGGGCTGCTTAGTCAATTTGTGGGAATGTTGACGGATTCACGAAGTTTCCTTTCATACCCAAGACACGATTACTTCAGAAGGTTACTATGCAACATTATTGGAACTGAAATCGAAAAAGGGCTTATCCCGGACGCGGATGAATTAGTACATCCCCTGATTGAAAATATTTGTTTTAAAAATGCCAATAGATATTTTGGCCTGAACTTACCGGAGTAACAATTTTGAAGAATTACTTGGCTTGTATTTTTTTATTTGTTGTTATAGCCGCGGCCGTAATCGATGGAAAAACATATTATGTTTCACTCACTGGTAGTGATGCAAACCCCGGCACTTTTGAGCTGCCTTACCTGAAGATTCAGACGGCACTTAACAAAGTTACCGCGGGTGATACTATCTTTATCAGGGGAGGAATCTATAAGTATAATGTAAAATTATCTGTTGCCAAACTAGCAACGGAGAGCAGTAGATGCTACTTGCTGAACTATCCCGGAGAACGGGTTTACCTCGACTTTTCCGCAGTTCCACTTGGTACCAGGGGAATTGAGTTGAAAGGAAATTACTGGTATCTTAGTGGGCTTGATGTGTACAATGCCGGTGACAATGGCATGCTGGTTTCCGGTAAATTTAATATTGTTAACAATTGCGCGTTTTACAATAACAAGGATACCGGTTTACAAATCGGCGGTGGCGGCTCTAAAAACCGGATAATTAATTGTGATTCCTATTTTAATATAGATACCTCCGAAGGCAATGCTGATGGCTTTGCACCAAAACTGGATGTTGGAGACAGTAACTATTTTTATGGCTGCAGAGCCTGGCAACGGTAATGGTTTCAAATTGGGAGGCAGTGATAACAAATTGCTCATGCATAATTTTGTTGTTAAGAATTGTATTGCCTTCGATAACCGGGTAAAGGGATTTGACCAAAACAACAACAAGGGTGCAATTACTTTATTGAATTGTACTTCGTATAGAAATGGTACCAACTACGGGATGGAGCAGGCGATTGATACTTCAAAGAAAATGACTATTAAAAACTGTGCCGCTCTTGGAGCCTATGGTTCGGTTCTAACAACAGCAGTGCAGGCTGCCAATAGTTGGATAACACCCCTCTCGTGTTCAGTTGCTGATTTTGTAAGTCTGGATACAGCCGGTGTGCGGGGACCAAGAAAGGCAGATGGTTCATTACCCGACTTAAAATTCCTGCACCTTAAAATTGGCAGTGGACTGATTGATGCAGGAGTTCCCGTGGGGATTACATTTATCGGATCAGCACCTGATGTCGGGGCCTACGAATTTGACCCTGCTAATGGCGTTGAAAGAACTCTTCAGCATAACGAAGATTTTGTTATTGTAAAGAATTACCCGAATCCTTTCAATCCTTCAACAACAATAAATTTTTCACTCTCTGTTCAAGCACTGGTGCGGATTCGCGTTTTTACCATGAATGGAAGTGAAGTCTATGCCGGCAATTCAACCAGATATGAGGCTGGTGAACATCAATTTGTTTTCAATGCTGAGGGGTTACCTTCGGGCGCGTATATATGCCGCATTGAAGCAGGGCTTAAAACGGCTGTTGCCAAAATGCTTCTGGTGAAATAACAAAATTGCAAAACTGTTCAACTGCGGTTTTAGAATGATGAATTAACTGGATATGCCAGAGTGAAAAGATGATGGTTGTTTTAATGCAGATTCCTGCGATTAACAGTATTTAACATGTGCCTCGTGTGTGTGTTGGGTCTTATTAAAAGTTAGTACTTTTACGTTTCAGTTTACCGGTAATATAAAAATTGAAACAAAACTTTTATGAAAGTCCCACACACACATTTTATTTATATGTGCTTAATTTTTTAATTTATTAATACAATGCGCTTATGAGAAAACTAATTTTATTAATAGTCTTGTTTTTTCTTTCTGCCGCTTCATTAGAGCTTAACGCGCAGACCCTTGTTAACATGCTGTATGAGAAAAAACTCGCCTTGAAACTGGGTCAGAACTTTATTGCTTTGCATCCGGATACCATTCTCTATAAAGAAGAAGCGAAAAGCCGGAGGTGGAATTATGAACAAGGGCTTATGCTTGGTGCTTTGCATCAATTATATAAGGTCTATGGCAAAATGGAGTTTCTTGATTATGTAAAAATGAATCTTGATTATTATATTCAAGACGATGGTGAAATTAAAACCTACCGGGTTGATGAGTATAATATAGATAACATCCCTCCGGGCCGGATGCTTTTAATGCTGCACAAGGAAACCGGGGACAGTAAATATATGAAAGCTGCACAAAAACTCCGCGGGCAGCTTGCAACTCATCCGC
Organism: Ignavibacteriales bacterium; assembly: GCA_016182615.1. Classification (GTDB taxonomy): domain Bacteria; phylum Bacteroidota; class Ignavibacteria; order Ignavibacteriales; family Ignavibacteriaceae; genus JACPGF01. The sequence continues at coordinate 3,481 of JACPGF010000053.1, read as the reverse complement.
GTACGCCGGAAGGTGGATTTTGGCATAAAAAGATTTATCCTAATCAGATGTGGCTTGACGGATTATACATGGGGGAACCATTTTATGCAAAATACAGCAGTGTTACAAAAGATACCTCAGCATTCGATGATATTGCAAAACAGTTTTCACTGAGTTACAGCCACACCCGTGATTCAGTCAGCGGACTACTTTATCATGCATGGGATGCCGCGAAAAAAGAAGCTTGGGCTGATAAAACATCCGGGAAATCCCCAAATTTTTGGGGAAGGGCAATGGGTTGGTATATGATGGCCTTGGTTGATGTACTGGATTATTTCCCCAAGAATCATGCCTTCAGGCCGGAACTAATCGCGATGCTTAAATCTTGTGCTGAAGCTCTTGTTAAAGTGCAAGATAAAGAAACCGGCTTATGGTATCAGGTTTTGGATAAAGGCGGTAAAGAAGGAAATTACATTGAAGCATCAGCCAGCAATATGTATATTTATGCATTTGCTAAAGGTGCCAATAAAAGCTATCTCGAAAAAAAATATTTTACGATTGCTTTAGATGCTTATGAACAGCTCCTCAACCGTTTGGTTACTGTTTCCGACGATGGCAGATACTTTTTACAGAATGTCTGCAGGGTATCCGGTTTAGGAGGTAAACCATACAGGGATGGCAGTTATGAGTATTACATATCCGAGCCCAAAAGAGCGAACGATTTTAAAGGATATGGCCCTTTTATTTTTGCAGCGGTCGAACTTGAAAAGGGGATAACGCAGGTTGCAAGTAAAGCGGTCGGGTTGGATTATTATTATAACCATGAATTCAAAGATGGTAAACGATTTCATTATACATGGGAAGACACGACTTTTTCCGGCTTTTCAGAAGTTGGAAACCTGTTGAAAAAACATGGAGAAACTATTACTCCGGTTGAGGCTGAAGCCAGCAAAGAGGCACTTGCACCACTGAAAGTTTATATAGTTGTCGATCCGGACACACCTGCCGAGACCGAAAAGCCGAATTTTATTTCTGATGTATCTGCAAATGCAATTGAGCAGTGGGTTAAGGACGGTGGAACCCTTATGCTATTTGCCAATGATAGCGCAAATTGTGATTTTAAACACCTTAATGAACTTTCTGACAGGTGTGGTATCCATTTTAACGGGGACAGCGATAACAGAGTAACCGGTAAAAATTTCGCCATGGGTAAATTTGATTCATTACCGTCTCACCCGGTATTTGCCGGAGTAAGACAAATCTACTTGAAGGAAATTAGTTCACTGAAACTTTTTAACTATGCAGAACCTATTCTAAAACGCGGAAACAAAGCATACATTGCATATACCCGTTACGGGAAAGGATTCGTTTTTGCCATCGGGGATCCTTGGCTTTATAATGAATATTTTGATAACAGAAAACTTCCTGTTGAATTTGAAAATTACAAAGCAGCAGAGAATTTGTTCAAGTGGATTCTGAATAAATAAAACAATTACAAAAAAAATCCCGGAGAATCATCCGGGATTTTTTTTGTCAGAAACTAGCTCTCATCCATTAATTGTTTCCGGTAACCTTCAAGGTTCTTCAGTTTATCTTCGCTCACCTTTGGATATTCCGGCTTCATTCTTTCGAGTGTTTTTACGATAACCGTTGAAATAAGTAGTCGGGCAAACCATTTTTTATCTGCTGGAACGATATACCAAGGAGCGTATTTGGTACTTGTTTCAGCAATGGCTTCCGCGTAAACCTTTTGGTAATCGTTCCAATGCCCGCGCTCTTTCAAATCGGCAGTTGAAAATTTCCAATTTTTTGTCGGATCATCAAGGCGTTTCAAAAATCTTTTCTTTTGTTCATCTTTGCTGATGTTGAGGAAAAACTTTACGGTTTGTACACCGTTTTCATAAAGATACCGTTCATAATCCCGAAATTGCCGAAACCTTGTTTTCCAAATATCTTTTTTAACAAGTGGTTCCGGTAGTTTTTCTGCTTCCAGATAATTATGTACCCGGACGACCAGAATTTCTTCGTAGTGCGACCGGTTAAAAATCCCGATGCGGCCGCGTTCGGGAAGTGATTTATTAACCCGCCACAAATAATCATGATCCAGTTCTTCTGCAGAAGGTTGTTTGAAACTGAATACCTGAGTTCCTTGGGGGTTTAATCCGGACATTACGTGCTTTATGGCTCCATCTTTGCCTGCTGCATCCATTGCCTGAAAGATAAGGAGTAAAGCATATCGGTCATGCGCGTACAGGGCATCCTGCAGTTCAGCCATTCTTTTTACATTATGCGATAACAGGCGCTCGGCTTCTTCCTTGCTTTCAAATTTGCCGGTATCATCGGTGGCGAAATCTTTCAGAGAAAATTCCTTTTTGTACGGGGCTCGGTAGCTCTTTAGATCCATATAATAACCTCTTAGCAGTGAAAAAAAATACTAACAGTTACATTATTGTATAATAAGTGGATTTCAGACCAAAGTCAAGGATTGTAAAAAAAGGAAGCTAACATACAACGAAATAGAAGAAAATTTGTGATTTGTGGACAGGGGAAATGTACAATTTGCAAAAAAAAGAGAGAAATAGCTTGATTTGGGTTAAAAATCAGCCTGTTAAGAACAAAATAAAATAATTTGGAAAAGCAACAAATTGTAGCTAATTTACGGTACTGAAAATACAGCCCTTCATGGGCATTTTTTATTTATAGCTATGAATGATACCATAATTAAAACCCTGTGCGAGCAAGTCGTCACAAAAAACGGATTTCTATACATCGATACAATTGTACGCGGACATAAAAACGCCGTTGTCATCGAAGTATTTATAGACAACCCGGGTATATTAACCATTGATGACTGTGCCCTTGTCAGCCGAGAGATTGACACGCTGCTGAATGAAACACTTTCAGCAGGAGAAAATTTTCGTCTGGATGTTTCTTCCCCTGGTATCGACCGCCCACTTAAGTATCTCGTTCAGTTTCCTAAAAACATCGGCAGGCGGTTTGATATCGTTTATCGTGAAGAAGAGAATGAGATAAAATTTACAGGAAAGCTTAAAGCCGTAGAAGGCAGTAACTTAATTTTTACAAACAAGAATAATCAGGAAAAAACAATTCCATATGACTCAGTTGTCTCAGCACAAATGCAAGTCAGTTTTTCATAACGGAGGTATTGGATGAGCTTAGAATTATCAGAATCGTTTTCATCGATGGTTCGCGAAAAAGGTGTAGATAAAGATCACCTTGCAGGTATCATCGAGGAAATTTTTGGCATTTTAGTTAAAAAGAAATATGGCGATGATGCCAAGTCTAATGTTGTATTTAATACTGACAAAGGCGAGATCGAAATCTTTTTAACCAGAGAAATTGCCGATGTAGTAACAGACCCCAACCGCGAAATCAGTTTTGAAGAAATTGAGCGCATGGGAAATGAAGATGAACTTGAAGTTGGCGATGAGTATGTTGAAAAACTTAAGCTTGCTTCTTTCGGCAGAAGACTTATCATTTT
>JACPGF010000296.1 GCA_016182615.1 Ignavibacteriales bacterium | reverse complement strand
AGGCAAAGACCCAACCGTAAAAATTATCTCATCCGCAGCATGCTCTTTTACCATTTTGGCAATATTGGAAAGAGAGCCGACTACTTTCAAGTCATCAACGGTATCACCGATTTCATCGTTTCCTTTGCTGATAAACCCAATAACTGAGTAGTATTGTGTTTGTTTTGCTTTTAACTGACGTGCTATTTTACGAGCTACATCATCTGTGCCGACTATGAAGGCTTTTCGGGGAGAAGCCCCGGAGAATGAATTCCCGATTTTAAAAATAAGCTTTGCTACAATACGCCATCCCAGAAATAACACCAATGCTCCGGTATATGTCATGAGCAGCACTGCACGGCTGTAAGCAAAATCTTTTGAAAAATAAATTACCGAAGAAAGTACAAAAAAACTAACGGCAATTGAAAGAACAGACCTGAGCACCTGCAAACGTTCTTTATTATATGCACCGGCAAGTATCCCCGAAAGTACCTGTACTATTGCAGGCACTGAATAAACAATAACCTTTGCCTCGGGTAAAAATCCCCGCCAATGGGCATGGGTTTCGTATATACGTGCCGAGAAATAAAGTGCGATATTGAAAAGGAATCCATCAAGTAAAACCGAAAAAAATATCAGCTTCCACTTTGAAGCAAATGCCACAACTTCTCTGATGGAAATTGCAAAGCGGAGGATTAACTCGACAACGAAATAGGAACTGAAGTGTTTTCGAACAAACAGGCGCATTGCGTTATAAAAAACCCGTGTTTCATCAATATTACTCCTTTTGGTGCTTTCGCCCTTGTAATGGATAATCTTGGTGTTATGCACATAATATACTTTGTGGCCAGCTTTCTGCACCCGGTAACACCAATCCAAATCTTCGCCATACATGAAGAATTGTTCATCCAGTCCACCGATTTCGTCAACAACTTCCTTTCGGATCATCATAAATGCACCGGATATTGCATCCACCTCATGGGATTGGTTTTCATCGAGATAGGTTAGATTGTATTTGGCAAATAAGCGGCTTTTAGGAAAAATACTGCTGAGCCCGGTAACTTTACAAAACGAAACCCAAGGCCCCGGAAATCCTCTCCTGCAGGCTAATTGTAAAGTTCCATCAGGATTTAGTAGTTTACATCCGGCCAGCCCGACTTCTTTGTGCTCATCCAAAAATTTAATCATGGTTACAAAGGTTTCTTCACCGATAAGAGTGTCGGGATTAAGCAATAAAATGTACCGGCCTTTTGACTTTTTAATGCCTGCGTTATTTGCCCTGCTAAAACCCAGATTTTCAGGACTGGCTATTAGGGTAATTCCCGGGAACTCACGGCGGAGCATCTCAACGCTTCCATCAGTCGAAGCATTATCGACGATAATGACTTCTGCACTGATATCACGTACTGCGGCATTAATCGATTGAAGAAGGTGGTGGAGAAAATCCTTAACGTTATAATTAACGATGATTATCGAAAGATCCACAAGGGATTCCTACAACCTGCCTAAAAAATGTTGAATCCGCATTTTCCAAACAAGCCATACCGCTTCTTTGACGATTTTTCTGGACATTTTAGACATACCCTGCTGTCTATCAATAAAAATTATTGGGATTTCTTTGATTCGGAAACCTTTAGCCCAAACTTTATAATTCATCTCAATTTGAAAAGCATAACCGTTTGACTTTATTTTCGTAAGATCAATCGATTCTAAGACTTCGCGCCTGAAACACTTGAATCCCCCCGTGCAGTCGTATATTGGCAAGCCGGTTATTACTCTGGTATAAATATTAGCAAAATAACTCAATAACAATCTGCTCATTGGCCAGTTAATTACATTGACACCGGTAAGATACCGGCTTCCGATAACAAGGTCACAGCTATCAATTGTCTTTAAAAAGTTTTTTATTTCTTTCGGGTCATGCGAGTAGTCCGCATCCATCTCAAAAATGTAGTCGTACTTGTGTTCTATTGCCCACTTGAAACCGGCAGTATATGCTGTACCTAAACCCATTTTTCTGGGCCGTTTTAGGATATGCAGTCGAGATACGGTTTGCATCAAATCTTCGATAAATCCCGCGGTACCATCAGGAGAATTGTCATCAACAATCAGCAGGTCAACTCCTTCCTTATGCATATCGAACAAATCGAATACCAATTTCTGTATGTTGTCTAATTCATTGAACGTTGGTATAATTATCAGGGATTTTTTCATCAATTACTCTATATTCATTAAATTGCTTTTAATCATAATGTCCTTTGCCAAAAAGTACTACAAATACTGTTCTCAGCAAAATTTTAAAGTCCATCCGGAGTGACATGTTCTCTATATAGAACAAATCATATTTCAGTTTAGCTTTCACATCGTCAAAACTCTCATCATATTTATGCATTACCTGCGCCCACCCGGTAACCCCGGGACGTACCCGCAGCCGCCGTTTATAGTAGGGGATTTCCTTCGCAAGTTTCTCAACAAAATACGGCCTTTCGGGTCTGGGTCCTATTAAACTCATTTCTCCCTTTAAGACGTTCCACATCTGCGGAAGTTCATCTATCCGCACCTTTCTGATGAACTGTCCCACTCTTGTTATTCTCGTGTCACCTTTTTGAGACCAGACGGGTCCGGATTGTTTTTCCGCATCAGTCCGCATCGAGCGGAATTTTAGAATTTTAAATGGTTTCCCATTAATGCCGCAGCGTTCCTGCGAGTAAAAAACCGGTCCCTTGCTGTCCAATTTAATCGCGATGGCAGTTATAATAATCATCGGCGAGGATAATACGAGCAGAATAATTGCTGAAATAAAATCCATTACCCTTTTCGCCTGTTGCTCCCACGCGGGCATAATAGTGGGATTAATATCCACCAAGGGTGAACCGTACAATTGTGCGGAGCGTGCCTGCCCACTTAAAATTTCATACAAATCGGGCACAATCTTCAGTCCAATATCTTTTGTTTCACACAAATTCAAAACATTTATTACAATATCCTCATGCTTCTGCTCAAAAGCAAAAATAATTTCTTTTACGGCATACTCGTCAATGGTTCTTTCTATGGTCTCAACTGTGCCTATAACCGGTATTGCATTTTTTGAAACAATTTCTTCATTTTTAAGCGGATCAATAAAACCAATTACATCTATTCCCAACTCAAGTACATTGTCAATTTCTTTTTTTACTTCCACTGCCGTTGCCCCTATTCCAATAATAATTGCATTTTTCCTCCCGATTCCTTTAACAAGCAATTTTATCTGAATTCCCCGAACCGTTAGGCGGCTCACAGACATCCAGAAAAAAAGCAGTGCCCAGTAAACAACAATTACCGTTCTGTTGCCGGAAGCGACACCATGCACGGAATCATCCATGAAAATTAAGAAAAAGAGCAATGCCGATCCATAAATAGTAGCTTTAAAAATGGAGGCTAACTCATCAAACCGTGAAGGAGCAAACCAAAACCGGTATAAACCTATCGTATGAAATACTAAAAACCAGTAGATATAAACAATAAGCATGGGAGCCAAAAAATCGGGCATAACAATCAGATCGAACCAGCCTGCATTTACCCTGATCAGGAAATACGTCATCCACGCGGCGTTTATAGCAACAAAGTCGCAAAGAATCAATAGAAAATGTTCAGCTTTTTTACTCATAAATTACAGGTTCAGATCCGGTTCCTTACCGGCAGGCTTATATGCTTTGGATTGCAGAATATTGTTTTAGACAAACATCTAAAATATTAAAAAAAACTGAATCTAGCTTGATTTTTTACTCATTGAATGGGCATATCTATCTGCGGGTGTATTTGGTGCCGTAGTGAATGTATCTGCTGAATGGTTGGTCTTTATCATCTGCTTGGGGCGACTCATTCATTCAGAAGTTTTCAATCAAAATTTCAGTCCGGAAGATTCCAGCTTAACTTTAAATATCGAAAAGTTAAGTCAAAAACAAATTTTTAAAGTCGATTTTCTTTAAAAGAGCTATAATGCAATCCACAAAATTATTTCAAAAAGAGCATTTTAATGCTTTTGCTCATAGTCATTGATGTGAGTCTACAAATATAAATCCCACTTGGTAACCCAGCACCGTAAAAGGTTAAAGTTTGTTCACCGGCACTTTTTTCACCTTCAAAAAGCGTTTTAATTTCCTTTCCTAAAATATCATAAACTTTTACCGCAACATGTTCTTTCTGAGGTAATTCAAATACAATCCGTGTTGCCGGGTTAAATGGGTTGGGATAATTGCTTAAAATCAGATTGGCCCTCTTCTTGGGTAAGTTCGGTTCAATTCCAACGGTAAAACTAACAAGTTCAATGTAATCATTTGTCTGCTTTTGTGAAGGATGCCCTCCATTTAAAATAGTGAAGCCGCAATATTTTATTAAACCTATGTCTTTTTTGAAAAAAAGCGAATCGCTATAATAACTTAAAAACGGTGACGCAAACCCGGTGTTTATAAAAGTTAGTGCAATTGTATTAACGTAACGGGTTGTTTGTAATTTTACTCTTACCGAAGGGAATGTCCAAATGCCGCAATAGTCTGTAGCTGTAAGCTCATGTTTACCCGTTTTGTTTTCAAATAACTCGAAAGTCTGGTTAACGTATATCGGGTAAATATTAGGATTGGTATTTGATGTTCTAAAAATTGTATCAATTTCTTGTACTTTCCAAACAATCATGGAATCTGATTCAGACTTGCTCAAAATTTTATACTGCAGCGATCCATTGTACAGAGTTGAATCGTCAGGAAAGGGCATTCGCATTTGAGCCTCTTCAGAATAATATTTATACAAATAACTATTCCCCACTTTAAGTGGAAAGAAATCACTTTGCTGCGCATAGAAATTACCCATGATAAAGAAGATCATAAAAAAGGTTTTTGCCGGATAAAACCTTTGCACTAAGTACAGTTTTCGTAAATAATCAATACGCATAACCGATCCTGAAAACTAATTAAACATCCCGCTTACGATTGTAATGTACTGAATTTATGTTCAAATGTCAAATTCACTCCCTAAATCTCATGGAAAGTGTAATAGCAAAGTAGAAATGTCAGTATTCAGCAAAATAGAAATGACACAAAATTAGTGATAAAAAGATAGATTTGATTTTCTAAAAGAACGGAGAATCGAATGTGAAAGGACAAATCATTATGAGTCAAAAAGAGCT
>JACPGF010000005.1:3708-11586 GCA_016182615.1 Ignavibacteriales bacterium | reverse complement strand
AAGGGTGGCTTTGCCACCCGCTGGAATAAAAATAATTCAATGGATCAACTGTTCAGTTAAATTAACAAGTGCATCTCTTATGAGCAGAGAATTTGTAAATAATTTACCGCTTGTTATCTATCCCGTAAAGTCAATTCTCTGTGGTCATTGAGATGTTGGGAATTTCGGTAAACAAACATATATTCATATGGACTATTCGAAATAAATAAAAACCTTTTACTACATACACTTGAATGGCTATTAACACCTAAATCCCCTGTGGGGGTACTTCAATGAGTAAAGTTAATCTTGATAGTTCGGAATTATGAATAAACACCTGATTATTTTGTTTTTATTGGCAGGCAGCACATTTGCCCAGAGCGTTGGCTTTTTAGATTTCACTCCATCGGGGCAGCATATTATCGTATTTGCTGAAGGGCTTACATACTCAGCCTATGATCCACATTGCTTGCACACTGACAAAATTAAAATTATTTCAACAGTTACAGGAAGTGTTGAAAGAACTGTATCGCTCGACAGTAGTTCTCATGATGAGATACTTACTTTCGATTATCATGATTCTGTACTGATTGTTGTTTCATCAAAATACTATGTCGGTCCTTATTTTAATAAGAAATGCTTTTCACAATCAACTCCAATGACGGTTAAAAGAATCAATATAAATACGGGCGCAATTGAATGGAGTAAACAAATTAATAATTATGGGCAATGTCTCGGATGTAAAATTAATATACGTTCGAACAAGTTATATTTCATAACAAATTCATCTGTTGTTACATTAAATGCAAGTACGGGAAATCTTATACAGGAAAGCAGAAAGATTTCAAGCGTGTTAGACACGAACCTGCATTATCTAAGATACTCGATGAGTAGAAGTGGCAGGTATTTTGCATTTTGGAAAGCCAAATTTTTCACTTTTAGTGCAAACGATGATGGGGGCTGCTTGACGGGCTTAGACCTGATTGCTTATAGCGCAAGATGGCTCTATCACTTAAGCGATATCCCCAATTATTTGTATATATACGATATTATTGAGGATAAACTGGTTAATAAACTAAAAATACCCTACGAGGTTGAGGAAGGCACTCATGCATTTATAGAAACTGAGGATGCAATAATTACCCCTGATGTTAATTGTAAATCTAAAATATTTGATATTCAAAGCGGTAGAATAACCGGTGAACTAATTCATCCTGAAAAAGTTTATGAATTTGAAAATTTTCGGCCGTCACATGTAGAGTTTGAACCCAGACTGATTCTTTCCCCGGATAATAATTTTTACGCAGAACGACGGACTATAAAAATATATTTAAGTACGAGGGAAGGAAAATTGCTCTATGATTGCATCAGAGGAAACAGTATGCTAACTGCTGTACCAATGGCATTTTCTCCCGACAGCCGATATTTTGTAACTTTTAGCGATTACCGTAAAATTAGTTTATACGATTTGAAAGAAAACAAATTACAATGGGTAATTGCTGTTGAAGATACAAATAACATCCGGTAATTGTGCTGGGTAGATAACAGGAAAAATGTCTTCTGAAAAATGTTCTTATGTATCTGTTTTCTTTTGTACATGTTCCATAAGCAGAGAATTTGCAAATGTTTTACCGCTTATTGGGTATCCCCAAAAGTCAATGACTCAACCGCGCTTTCTGCAATTGCCTTTCCGACTTTAAGTATATCCAATTCGCCGAATTCCTTACCGAGGAGTTGTAAACCTATGGGTAATCCCTTTGCATCTTTACCGATGGGGATGTTGATGCCGGGAATACCGGCAAGGTTGGCCGATGTGGTGTAAATATCACTCAGATACATGGCCAATGGGTCACTGCTTTTTTCACCTAATTTAAAGGCGGTAAATGGCGATGTGGGAGTGAGCAATACGTCAACTTCAGAAAAGGCTTTTTCGAAATCTTCTTTTATAAGCCTGCGTACCTGCTGTGCTTTTTTATAGTATGCATCGTAATATCCCGCTGAAAGAATGTAGGTGCCTAACATGATTCTCCGCTTAACTTCCGCCCCGAGATTTTCAGAACGGGACATTTGGTACATCTCATCAAGGTTTACTGCTTCAGGGCTTCTTTCTCCATAGCGGGCGCCATCGTACCGTGCAAGATTCGATGAGGCTTCTGCCATTGTCAGTATATAGTAAACGGCAATTGCTTCTTTCGTCATGGGCAGGTTGACACTTTTAAATGTATATCCTGCGTTCTTGAGCTGAGCAATTTTTTCCTCTATCGCGCCGCGTACTTCTTCGTTAAGGCCTTCGGCAAAATATTCTTCGGGCAGGCCGATAACAAGTGAATTGGATTGGCTCTGTAAACCGGTTACATAATCGGGGGTTTCACGCTGCGCGCTTGTCGAGTCACGCTCGTCAAATCCGGCTAGAACCTGTAAACAAAGCGCAATATCTTCTATTGAATTTGCAAACGGGCCGACTGAATCGAAAGAGGATGCAAACGCCGTCAGTCCGTATCTTGAGACGAGTGAATATGTTGGCTTCAATCCGAACAGGCCGCAAAACGAAGCAGGCTGCCGGATAGAGCCGCCCGTATCGGTGCCGATTGCAATATCACAAAAATCTGCCGCTAAAGCTGCCGCTGAGCCGCCGCTTGAGCCGCCCGGCACATACTCGGGGTTAATGGGGTTTTTAACCGGCCCATGCGCTGAGTTCTCGTTCGATGAGCCCATAGCGAATTCATCGCAGTTGGTTTTGCCGATAATAATGGCATCTTCATCAATTAGCTTTTGAATGGTAGTTGCCGTGTAGAGTGCAGTAAAATTATCAAGTATCTTTGAACCGCAGGTAAGTTTTTTCCCCTCAAGCGAAAGGACATCTTTTACCGCAATTACGGCTCCGGCTAATTTGCCGTGTGTACCGGAAAGTATCTTCTGTTCTATACGGGAGGCAGCAGACAATGCTTCATCCGGGAAAACCTCGGTCATCGCGTTTAGCTCTGCCGATGCGGTAATCTTGTTAAGAAAGCTTTGGACGTTTTCTGTTAATGATAATTGACGGGTTTTAACCAGTTCGATTTTTTGCGCGATGGAGTTGTATATAACCAAATTTATGCTGTCAGGGGTTTTTAGTGGTATCGTTTTTTTTAATTTCTGTATCGATAGATTCTTTAATCTCGTTTTCAACATCTTTAACGGCACGCTGGAACTGGCGCACGCCTTTTGCGACATTCTGCAGTAAACCCGGAAGTTTATCCGGGCCGAATATCAGCAGCGCGACAATAACAACAACGGCAATTTCACTGAATCCGATGCTTGAAAACATGGTTTAATTTACTCTTTATTTTTTCGTTTCGGTTTTATCGTTGGATGATGTGTCTTCATCCTTCAAGGCTTTCTTAAACTCTTTCATGCCTTTTCCCAAACCTTGGGCCAGTTCCGGTATTTTTTTTGCACCGAATAAAACAACAAGTATTAATACTATGATGAGTATTTCGGTAAATCCAATATTGCTGAACATATTTTTCCTTTAGTTTACCATTCCAAATTTATATGCCCGGGGAAGCAATTCCGGGAAAATGATTAATGAGCTTTACCTTTAACAAGCGGTTCGCCAATTAAAAGGTTTTTTACATGTTTAAAGATACCAAACAAAATGAACAAAATAAAGACAATAAATACCGCCCGCCCGAGTGTAACAAGCGAGGAAATACACGCGATACCAAAGAGAAAAAAGAATACCGTGCGCGCTTTCATTCCCTGTATGTTAGGTTTTGGAATTGTTTCATATCTTACATGGCTTGCCATTAAAAAAGCCACCGCAACCGTTAAAAGAATTGTATAGTATTGGCTGTTTACCTGCATTGCACCATCAACATAAAACAATAGAACATAAGATGCGATGGTTATGGCTCCCGCGGGAATGGGTAAACCAACAAAATACTTTTTATCGAAACCGACAAGCTGCGTGTTAAAGCGTGCCAGCCTGAAACCGCCCGCGAGCATAAAAGAAGCAGCGGCAATCATTCCCACGATACCGAATTTATGCAGCTCGATTGTATAAATAAGAAACGCGGGTGCAAAACCAAAACTGATGACATCGGCAATAGAATCGAGTTCAATACCAAACTGGCTGCTGGATTTTGTGAGCCGTGCCGCTATTCCATCAAGGGTATCGCAAATGGCTGCCAGCCCAATTAACCAGACTGCATTAATATATTCGCCCTGATGAGCGGATAAAACTGAGAGAAAACCGCAGAACATATTGCCGAAAGTAAAAAAATTCGGGACTGCTCGTTTTAACCGGTGTGGATAAGTCATGACATTCTTCGCTTATTGGTGCGTGAATAATTGTGTTTCACCGGCAGAAACAATGTCGCCGACTTTTACCGAAGGTTCCCAATCCAATGGTACAAACACATCAACCCTGCTGCCAAACCGTATCATGCCAAAACGTTCACCCATGCTTACTTTTTGCCCTTCTGTCAAGTTGTAAACTATTCTTCTGGCTACATACCCGGCTACTTGTGTAAAAAGTACCTTGCCATACACCGAGGCAATGCCTATTTCAGAGCGTTCATTTACTTCGGAAGCTTTATCCTCGAAAGCAGCGATATACTGTCCCTGAATATACTTTACCGATTCAACTGTTCCGTCGATGGGAATACGGTTAACATGAACATTTAATGGTGACATGAAGACGGATATCTGCCAGCCTTCTGCATTGAGATAGCGGACGTTTGAAACTTTTTTCACGATAATAACTTTACCATCCGCGGGGGTTACAATAATGTTTTTCTTCTGTGGAGTAATCCTCTCAGGATCCCTGAAAAAATTGAGGGTAAATACCATAAGCAGGCCGGAAAGTATAAACAAACCGGACTTACCGTAGATATTATTAGTAAATATACCCGCTACAATTAAAACAAAGCAGATGATAGAAACGATATAAATTGTGTTATAACCGTATTTGGTTATGGTCATTGTTTAATCCTAATTTCTTAAAGTGTCAATAATATTTTCGACATACGTTTTTAATTGTTTCCCGTTCTGAAAGGTTAAACCCTCTGCTGCCAAATGCTGAATCTGGTCTTTTCTGATAAGCTGCATGGATGGAGCTGAAAAATTGCCTGAAAGATAAATCTTATCCTCGATTTTACCGAATTGGCAAATGAATGAAGCCAAAATATAATCTCTCCGTTCAAAATAAGCTTTAACCAAAGCATTAATTTTTGATGCCAACCGGTTCAGCGATTTCAGTTCTTCACTTTCAACCAATTCCGCTGAAATGATATGGTTTGCAGTTAGCCGTACCTTCGGGTCACTCACGGGAAAATATTCAATGACCGGAAGGGAATACTGGCTCCACAAGGGCAATTGTAGTGCGTTACTGATTCGTGAATCCACCAAATTGCTTATTTTCAGTCCGAAAGCATACTCGGTTGTTTTTATAAACTCAAGGGTAGTCGCATCCGTTTTACCCGCGTACGCAACGGCAATATTAAACGAGTGCAGGAATTCATACAACATCGACTCGATGATGCAATTATGCTCGGGTAAAAGTTTATACCGGATTTTTTTTCCGGTTGTAGTAATTACCGCTTGTGCATAATTTTTATGGATGAATTCTTCAGGCATTCAAGAGTCCCGTCTAACATAAGATAATTGAAAAAACATTTGGTTTTACTCAGAAATGCAATTGCCAAATGCCGCTATTGTTTATTTTCACCGGACTCAATAATGCAATCGTGCTTTCTGATTTCGTATTCATAAAAATTGAACTAATATAATAAAAAGAATGTATTAAAAATCAAATCATTGTTTTATATTTACTTACCTAATGTTTATAATCAAAAAAGGAGCAAATATGAAAGGCGGCATGCCCGGAATGATGAAACAAATCCAAGATATGCAGAGAAAAATGCAAAAAATGCAGGAGGAGTTGGGCAACAAAACAGTAACTGAGGAAGCAGGCGGCGGCATGATTAAAGTTACCGTTAACGGCAATAAAGAAGTTGTCTCGCTTGAAATCGACCCGCAGGTAATCAGCGCGGATGAGAAAGAAATTCTTGAAGATTTGGTTGTTGCTGCTGTTAATAAAGCATTGGCATCTGCTAAAAAAATGGAAGAAGACGGCATGTCATCCCTTACAAAAGGGCTAATGCCTCCGGGTATGAACATTCCCGGGTTTTAATCTTGATTATTCCAGAACCATTACAAATTGCAATTGACGAGTTAAGTAAATTCCCCGGGATTGGCAAAAAAACTGCACAGCGGCTGGCATTGCATCTTCTTAAAAAAGACATGGATGAAGTGAGCCGCCTTGTAAGCGCCATCATGGGACTAAAAGAAAAACTCAGGGAGTGTTCAATTTGTTCAAATATTACCTATAAAGAAGTTTGTGATATCTGCAGCAGCCCAAAACGGGAGCACAGTATCATTTGTGTTGTTGAAGATGCCAGTGATATTTTTGCCATCGAGCGTTCAAATGAATTTCATGGATTATATCATGTGCTTGGTGGTGTTTTGTCGCCATTGTCAGGTGTAAATCCCGAGAATCTTAAGGTGAGGGATTTGCTGGAGCGGGTTAAGGACAACGATGTCCACGAAGTTATCCTTGCGTTTAATCCCAATACCGAAGGCGAGACGACTGCCCTTTACCTCTTGAAATTATTCAAGGATACGGGCGTAAAAATTACCCGGATTGCCAGAGGGCTTCCTGTTGGCGGCGATTTAGAATTTTCCGATGATGCAACAATCGGCAGGGCATTCCTGAGCAGGGTCGAGTATTGATGGGTACATGGTACGAAGATTGGTTTGGCTCTGAAGAGTATCTTACCGTTTACGCCCATAGAAATGATGCTGAAGCGGATGCACTTATTGCATTTTTAACTAAGACTCTGCCGATTAAAGCCGGAGAATCTGTTCTTGATATGTGCTGCGGGGCTGGCAGGCATAGTATTGCATTCGGCAATAATGGCTGTAATGTAACTGGTGTTGACCTGAGTGAGAACCTGATACGTATCGCCAAAAACAGGGCAGCCGGGAATCCACGGGTAAAATTTAGCAGAAGTAATATTACTGAATTTCAAACCGCTGAACCATTTGATGTTGTGGTCAATCTCTTTACCTCTTTTGGTTATGCTTGTGATGATGAACAAAATTTTTCATTCTTTGATGTTGCTTTTAAAAGTGTAAATAAAAATGGCTTTTTTGTTTTTGATTACTTGAATAAAAATCAGCTCATAGAATCCCTTGTCCCGTTTTCAAGCGAACACCGGGACAATGTTTTTATTGAGCAATTCCGGTGGATTGAAAATAACGCTGCTCTTTCTCGGAACATGTTAAGCTCTACACGAAAGCTGAAATTGAAGCTGCATTAAAAATTTCCGGTTTTACTTCTATCGTCTTTTATGGAGATTACCTTGGAAGCCCGTTTGATGAAAGTACTTCACCCAGACTGCTGGCGGTATGCAAACCATAAAAATGGCTGCTTTCCTGTTACTTGCAGTTTTATTTGTATCGTGTGATATTTTTAACACGAGAGGTTCTGAAGAGCCTGTTCTCGCGGGAAGTAACGAGGAGTTTCCGTCATCGCCCGAAATTTTGATGAATAACCTTTCTGCTGCAATTACCGGTAAAAATGCACAGAACTATGTTTCATGTTTTACCGATTCAGCGTATGCCCCGGCATTCCGGTTTATTCCATCAAATAGTTCAGTGAACATTTATCCCGTCCTATCAGGGGTTTGGGATGTGCGTGCAGAACGGAGATATTTTGAAAATATGCTGTTGCAAGTGAACAGTAAAAAGGCTATTGATTTCGCGATAACGGGTGTAAAACTAACCCGTTATTCGGATAGCGCGCATTACTCTTCGCATTATGTTATCGCGGTTCCGCTAAAAAATACCGAAGAA
>JACPGF010000005.1:0-3655 GCA_016182615.1 Ignavibacteriales bacterium | reverse complement strand
TGCAGTTTACCATGGTGTTGGATTCCAGATCACGATGGGCAATGAGTTCATGGACTGATGTAAAAAATAAAAAAAAAACATGCTGGAGTGATCTTAAAGGATTTTTTTATTAAATAAACAGCGCATGCAAAATATCTTGTCCACCGAATTATTCTCAAGAAGTAAACTGCAGCTTGCTATACTAACAATTGGCTTGCTCGCGGCAATCTGTACGTCTTCGTGCAAGAACCCGTTTGCACCGGACGTAGATTTCTCGGATAAAAGCAGCTCTTTTTCGGTTTTTAATTTTGAAAAGCCAGAGAACCTTTTGAAGAACCTGCAGTATGCATACACGATGAAGGATACATTGATATATGGCAAATTGCTTCATCCTGATTTTGTGTTTACTTACAGGGATTATGAGCTTGGTTTTGATGTCTCGTGGGGAAGACTTGATGAAATGAAAACAACAGCCGCGCTGTTCGCGAATGCTGAAAAATTTGACTTGATCTGGAATAATATAATTTCGGAAAATTATTATGCAGATTCAACCGAATACGGCATCGTGCGTGGATTTAACCTTACCGTTACATTTAACCCGTCTGATGTTGTACGAATTGACGGGCGGGTAAATATGAAAATGGTTAAGGAGATTAGTAACGGAACGTGGAAAATTAGCAGTTGGCTGGATGAATCCAATAATTAATAAACAGGCGGTGTGAAACTATGAAGGATATAATTTTTTTATTTAACAAAAAATTTCACTTCGTCGTAACGGCTATTTTTAAAATGACTGCAATTATGGTTTTTTTTAACGGTTTATTGCTTTTTACAAAATCCGTTAAAATTTACAGTGATGCTTTAGGAGAAAAAAGTGATATTGTGGTTGTTCTAAAAGAAGATATCACATCCGAACAACAATCATTCGTCGATTTTAAACTTGGCAAAATACCATCAATTCAGCAGTTTAAGTTTGTTAATCCGCAGGAAGCGGACTCTGTTTTTTTAAAGAGCACCGGTGAAGACGTAAAAAACATTCTTGGTTACAATCCGGTTCCCGGATGCTTTTTTATCAGGATAAATCCAAATGTAAATGAATATGCTGCTGTTGAAAGTATCGTGCGTGAAATCCGGGAATATCCAGGAGTATATGAAGTTGCATTAGAGCCCGAATACGGGCGGTTGAAATACGAAATATTACCGCGCGCTGTAACATACCTGTTACTATTCTGCGCGGGTGCCGCTTTATTCGGAACGTTTATCATTTCTGGTATTGCCAAAGAGGCAATGCACCTGATAACAGAAGGACGGAAAAGAAGGCAGGAAAAAGGGCTTAAAACCCCAGTGAATAAATCATCGGCAATGATTTTTTGCAGCAGTATTTCAATTTTTAGCGGGGTTTTTAGCTTTGTTATTTTGTGGTTACTATGGACAATAGGTTTTATAAAACCCGATATTAATCTAACAGGATGGGAATATATCTTTACCGGTACCCTTATTGCTGGATTGGTTACTGCAATTATATCCGTTTTAAGGATATTACTACTGGTTTTGCCAAAGAATAATACTTTACGTGACTAGGGTAATTTGAATAAATTGATATATTTTGTATCTTTATTTGCTAATTTAACGAAAAGGCTTTGAATGAGAGTTCCCAAATTAATAATTTTTCTTATTGCTATTTATACCGGTCTGGCTTTTGGACAAACTGAAAATACCCGGATGGGGTCGATTTATAAACAAGTCCCAACTACCGGCGGTTTTTATGATTATTCTGATCCTGGCACTGTAAACATGAGTGTTGCAGTTTGGGGTTATGTCCGTATGCCCGGCAAATATATGATTCCATTAAATGTTACAGTTGCAGATCTTATTTCGTATGCAGGCGGTCCCAATTCCGATGCCACCTTGGACGATATTCGGCTTGTACGGGTTAAAGCAGATTCAACCCAAGAAGTGATTACACTGAATTACAATGAACTGCTTTATGAACCCAAAATTACCAAAAACATAAAAAACCCTGTTCTTCAGCCGGGAGATATTCTTGTGCTGACAGGGGAACCAAGATTTTATTTTAGAGATTATTTTTCAATGACATTATCAATAGTATCTACACTGATATCATTGGCCATTTTAATTATAACCATAGCAAGAAAGTAGGAGTTCAAGTTTGAACAAAGTAGATAAACAGCACATCGAAGTGCAGCCGCGTACACTTCGTGAGAATATTGACCTTATCAGAAGTAATATTTTTCCTATCCTTGTTATTACTTTATCAAGTTTGGCTTTTTCTTTTATTTATGCGTGGAATGCAGTAAGTATTTTCAAATCAACGGTTTTGATTAAAATTACCAAGCCTGCCGGAAATATTTTAGATTCTCCGTTAATGCCATCTTTTACCGATTTCCAGTTTGACCGCTTCCTGAACAATGAAATTGAGGTAATGAAAAGTAATCAGGTACGGAAAAGAGTAGCTGAAGCATTAATCGACTCGTTTAATGCCACTAATTCTAAACAAGATTTTTACCTGATGCTTGACAAAAAATCGAAAAACCTGAAAGAAGGTGTTCCTCAGGTTGCTAAGATCGATGATTTAATAACTACTCTTAAAGATGTTGACATTGAAGCTAAGAGAGGAATTGACTTTGTTGAGATAGCAGTTCAGTCTCCTAAAAAAGTTGAAGCGGCCCTGATTGCAAATTGTTATGCCAACGCGTATAAAACAACCAATCTTGAATATAACCGTAACCAACTTTCACTTGTTCGAGAGTTCCTTACCGAGCAGCGCCAAGAAAAATTGAAACAATTAAACCAGTCTGAAGAATTCCTTAAAGGATTTCAGGAAAAAGGTGGTATTGTAGCTTTAGATCAACAGGCAAGTTCGTTAATTCAGCAGTTATCAACTTTGGAATCCCAGCGCGATATCCAAAAAATTGAAATGATGTCATCGGAAAAAGTGCTGCAAAAATTCAAAGAAGAATTAAAATCAAAAGCGCCGCACATTAATTCATTCTTGGATAATGTGGCTTCGGAAGAGTACATGAAAACTCTTCAGCAGCAATTAGCCGAGTTAAAATTAAACCGTGAAATGTATAGTGTAAACAAGACCAATACACTATCGGGTAGTGAAGCCTTAAGAGAATATGACAGGAAAATAAAAGCAGTTGAAGATATTCTCAAGCAAAAAATTGAAGTCCTGAAAACAAGTATCTTTGCTACCACTCCAGAAGAACTTCGCGATTTGGCACAGAAAATTCTTGCTGAGGAAATGAAAACGCAGTCATTAAAAATTTCTGTTGACCAACTGAACGGGCTAATTAAAAATTACGAACAAAAATTCAACTTATTGCCAAAATCGAGTATTGAATTTGCACGGTTACAGAGAAACCGCGAGGCAATTGAAAAATTGTTCTTACTGGTTGAAGAAAAATATCAGGAATCGCTAATAAACGAGCAGTCGCAACCAGGTAACGTTATTATTGTTGATAAAGCGATGGTTGCGATAAAACCATTCAAACCGAACAGATTCCTTATTATTGGTGTAGGATTGGTGCTTGGTTTGGTAATTGCATTCGGTTATGTTTTCTTACGGAATTTCTTTGATAACACCATTAAAACTCCCGATGATATTCAAAAATTGAATACGAACGTATTGTCGTGGATTCCTCAAATCGAG
>JACPGF010000302.1 GCA_016182615.1 Ignavibacteriales bacterium | reverse complement strand
CTCTTTAACCAGTACCTTTAAAACATCGGCGGCATGGATATTTTCACCAAGATCAGGCAATTGCATCTCGATGATGCCATCAACCATAACAACTTGCGGAGTAGTTTCCGGCATGTTAACAGCTTTTGTTACCGGTGTAACCGGCGCTGGGGCTGCGGGAGTATTTACGGGTTCGGGGGCGGCAACCGTTTCGCCCTCTGCTTCCAGGATAAACACAACCTGGCCGACTTTTATTTTATCGCCGTCTTTTACAAAAATATCTTTTATTTTTCCGCCGATTGATGAAGGTACTTCGATAGTCGCTTTATCAGTTTCAATTTCAAGCACAGGCTGATCAACCTGTACCGTATCTCCTTTTGCAACCAGTACTTTTAATACATCAGCGGCGTGAATGTTTTCTCCCAGTTCGGGAAGCATAAATTCTTTTGCCATATAATTCATCCGATTTACTTATTTCACATATAATACACATTGTATTGGTATTTCCAAAGCTATCCAGTACCCCCGGTCACCTTTGAAATACCATAAAAATAAATTTACAATTTTTTCTTAATTAATTAACCCTTCCGCCGGATAATTTGTTCCTAAATTAAGAGTGATGAGTTTTTAGTGCTGAGAGATGAGTGTAGCGCGAAGCAAAGCTTCGCAAAGCCTGCCCGGTTTAGCAGCACTTTTTGTAAACGTGTAATGCTGCATGTAGGGCGGTTTTGTAAACCGCTCTTTGCTGGTGTTTTCTGTAGCAACAAAACAACACAATACCGCCAGCATTTTATAGCCACAAACTACATCCCTGAAAATTTACCCTGAAAATTTACCCTGAAAATTTTCTGAAACATTTTGTTTTTCCCGGCTTTTTTTTTGCTAAATTATAAAGGAATGTTTTGAAATTTGATAAATCGATACGAAGAGTGTTAGGTTATGTGCGGTGTAACGGGTAAATAACCCCGTTGTATTTGTTTTAGGTGCGGAATAAACTTGGCTTACTGTTTAACTTTTGGAAAGGTGGCAAAACTTGCAGGGGTTTTGCAGGGCAGCATACTCATTTTATAAACTCTTTCTTTGGGTAAAATTATGTTCACGAAATTAAATGTAAACATTAACAGTCTCTTCTGCCATCAGCAATCCCCATTGCTTAAGTTCTCCTTTTTTATACTTTTTCAGTAGCAAGCAATAATAAACCCTATTACTGCAACTTTGTTGTATGAATATTTTAAATATTATGGCGAAGGTACATGAAGAACTCTAAAATAGAACACCGGGTAACACATGACAAATTAACTGCTTGCCGGTTTAACGGGAAACCATTGCCAGTCCTACCGGCAGATACCTATTACCGTTATTACTCGATAACCGCCATAGCCGGGAGCCGTTCATTTGTCGGCAGCCCAGAAAATCGCCTCAACTCCACGCTTGCAGCACCTCAGGTAAGTAATTTACTCATGCTATTCTTTCAGGATAAAAATGCCGCATAAAAACAGACTCCGTCAAGTTGTGTATGTTACGGTAATTCTTGCTGTCATATTACTTTCCGGCTGCCGGAAAGACAAAAATGACACGGTGATAGACCCGCCGGTAGTAAATGGGAGCATAACCCTTGCCGCTGAAAGTGTGCGGTTTACCGAAGCCTGGATACAGGTAAGTATAAAAGACCACGCACTGCCAAGTATGGCAACTGTTATAGCAGGCAGCCGCGAGAAGATTCACTACCTGCAAAACAGCAAAGACACGGTAATATATATAGATAGTCTGGAAGCCGGCACCACTAACATTATCGGAGTTGCCATAGGTGAAGGTACAGACACCATTAAATCAGCATTGCAAATACAGACACTTCCTTTTACAAGCCATAACATAACATGGGAAGAATATACCCTTGGAGATTTTTCAAGTGAACTAAATGCTGTCTGGGGTACGGATGATAATAATGTTTATGCAGTAGGATACATCATTGAAGGCGATAGTATATATAGTCTGCTACATTTTGACGGGAATAAGTGGAATTACTTACACGATAAAGTGGGTGGATATTCAATCCATGGGCTGGCAGATAATGATATTTGGCTTGCAGGCGGAGGTGTATTTCATAAGGAAAACAATCAATGGGAACAATTGGATTCAAAGCGTATTGCTAACCAGATACAGGTAAAGGATAGCGTGTTATTTAAAGGCACTCCCTACACAAACTGTTGGGGCACGGCGAGCGACAACATGTATTTTACCAGCCACTGGGGCAGATTAATACACTGGGACGGAAAAAAAGGCAATGTGGAAAACACACCATACACGGAAAGGCTTACCGATGTCTGGGGAGTGGCAAAAGATAACATTATTGCCTGTGGCGGTACACTGCTCTCAAACTCGCATAAAGTGTTACGGTATAATGGTCTGGAGTGGAACTATGAGAAAGTTTCATCAGCAACAACAGGTGAAACATATTTTGCAGTTTATGGGGTTAGCAAACATGAATATTATATTGCAGGAACAAGGGTATTCGGGTACAAGAACGGGAAATGGAGTGTTGTGATGAATAACCCAAAAGGAATGCTGCACGGCTGCCGGGGCAATAAAGAGACCGGAGAAATAGTAGCAGTTGGAGATTTTAGTACAATAATCCACTTTAACGGGAAGGACTGGTATGACTTTGGGAAACAACTGGGTCAAGACCCATCTCCACTAACTTCGGTATATATAGGCAAGAAAAAGATAATTGCAGTTGGATATAATACACAATTACGTGCCAAAATCTATGTAGGCACGAAACACTAAAAATCACTAAAGAAAAGGAGAAATTATGAAAAGATGGAATGCTTGTTTGTATTTCATTGTATTGCTGCTGTTTGTTTTTAATTTTAGAATATACGGGCAAAGCCCGCAGCAGCCGGAATTTTATTTCTACATCTATGATGATCCCGGTGCGGATTATTTATTGAAAGCCCGAAAGGCTGATAGCAGCCCCAGCTACGGACGCAATTTTGAACATGTAACCGAAAATGGATTTATATATGATAGAATAATAAATGGTGTACCGCATTGGACACCAGCACCGCCCGAGGGTAATCAAGCGGCAAAAATGGGATACGATTGGGTGCGCGATTTAATCGCGGGAAATGGCGGAAGAGGAGTGCTGAATCATGGTATCTATAATATTTACGTGATACGTAATAATCCGAGCACCCCACCATACTATACAGAAACCATGCCTGTTTTTTCATTTACACTGGATTTAAGGTTTTGTGGAGATTTAGGAATACACAGTCCTGATATTATTTTCAAAATTTACCGTAATGCGCAAGGTAGTATTACTGCAACATATAGCGTGGATAATGCCGATATACCATTTCAGGCTAATGCCGTACTTAATTTCTGGGAGTTATTTGCACACCTTGGAACAAAAGATTGGTCTGAATTTGTACGTGAAGCAGTGTTGCAAAATGATTTTGACGGGCAGCAAAATACAGCCGTACCAATAAAATTAGTAACCGCTTCTGAAGGGTTCCCCTATTCACAGCACCCGGTAAACACGGATTTCACTTCGGGTACGGAGTTAACTTTTTGGAAAGGCAGTACGTATGGTTTCACGGTAACCGATCAACCCGTGTAATTTGGCGGACATAACTATAAAGCATACAAAGTTGGCGCTGATTATGGAAATGCTGGCAGCGTAGAACTAGTGGCAGCAACTAACCAAATAGTTGCAAAATTTAACCAAACAACAACCCTTTCGGTAGTGAACAACCTTGAGAGAGGCACTGGTGGCGGGTACAAGATAAAATGGAGCAAATTGAATGATTACTTTGCACCGGTACAGAGCGGAATAAATAGTCTGGTTTTTCCATATGACCCTCAGGGAGGTTTAGATTTATACGACGTAAATATAAACTCAACTATTGATGCATTAAATACCTCGTGGCAGTTCTTAAAATGGAGTGACGGCACAACCACCACAACACAGCAAAATCAATCAATAACCCAGCCTACAACATTAACCGCCAACTACAAAGGCATACAGCGCAGTAATACTGCTGAGGCCTATTCCAATAACAATCAGCGTAAATTAGCCAGCGTAGATAATGGCGCAACCCTTGTGCAGGTGTATGAAAGTATGGGTAGTATATGGCTTGAAAAAAGTACCGATAACGGCGTTACATGGCAGTTGATGAATAACGCCCATCCGCTTAACACGTACGAGGCAGAAAGCCCTTCGATTTGCAGCCCTTGCTGGAATTGGCAGCCTAATTCCAATTTTGTAGTTGCTTTTCAGGAAAAAGGCGGGGCAGCCTCAACAGAAAGCCATATTTCTATGGTATTTGCTACCATATCACCTGATGTAATTTACCCGAAGCAGGAAATTACACCTTTGAGTTCTTTGCCGTTCTCTGTTGACGCTTCTCCTGTTGTAACATGGGGCAGCCAATTAAAGGGAATGGTCTTGTGGAAAACTCCTAAACACGATAACGCCGATCAGGATGAACTTGATTATTGTTATTTTGTTGCAGATCCATATGCAAATTTTACTATTACCGAATATGACAGGAGCTTTGTATTTTGGGTGCCAACAGGGGTAACATTGGTACATCCAACACTTTCATGGGAATCTTATTCTCCCCCGGATAAATTCCATTTGGCATGGGAGCGGGAAGAAAATGGTATTAAATCAGTTTATTACACCTACGGTGTACCGAATACCAACAACACGGTAGATTGGCAAACAAGCCGGAATGTTTCTTCCGGTTCCGGATACCAGCAAAATTATAACCCGTCAATCATCAGTTTCCAGAATGGCGCAAGAATGTGCTGGGTTGGCCAGAGAAGCTATATTGGCGAACAGGGCAATGATGGCGCGTTTCTTGAGAAAAATATTGTGTTCAAAGATCCTGATCCTGTTAGCTGGCGCTTTTGGGACTTTGGCTCTAATGTAAACCCTCCGAGCATAGCAAATGCGGGAGGGTCGAAATATATTGTCGCGTGGACAGAACCGGGCAGCAATGGATATACTGCAAAATACACGGACAATTCATCACTCCGCAACGCCAGAACAATACTTGCCGGAACCGGTAAAGATGTACAATTAAATAACAGTCCAACACCCTATTTTTCGGATATATATGCAAGTATATTTAACAATGCAGCCGCACCCTATAGTTTTACCACAACAGCAGGCCTGCAAACCTACGATCAGATAGAACCAAATTCAGGAGGCAGGGAGGGTATCGTGGTAACAGACTCATGCGAATTTTACTTCAATCTTAGCGATGTAGAATTCGAAGGACAAGAAGTAGGATTTATCGACATTCCAAATGATGCGCCTTTGGAAAATGTTGCTCATTTAAACACGTACGCCTGCACAAAGCCGTTCACGGTAAATGCAGGTTCAACCCTAAACTATAGCGTTACGTACGGTATTACCGATTCAATTAATGCAGCTGCGGCACTTGCAGGTGGAAAAACAATTACATTCAAAGTTCTGCTTGTCGATGATGCAACAAACGAAGTTCTTGGCACATTTGACGATGTGACCTATACGGAAACTAATGCATACCGGTATGCAAATATTGCCTATGAAGTTGATTTAACGGGTATAACAGACAAGATAGTCCGCCTGAAGCTTTGTACGGCGACAACCATTTCCGAACCAAGATTGAGCATGAGCGATAAAAATTCAAACGCGAGCATAAGTACAGCCAAAGGTAACACGAAGAAAATCAAGCTTAAATTGAACACCGGCAAAGTAACTACTTACGCTCTTGATCAGAACTATCCCAACCCGTTTAACCCGGCAACAACCATAAGCTACCAATTGCCAAAGGCAGGCATTGTAACCTTAAAAATTTATGACATGCTTGGCAAGGAAGTAAAAGTACTGGTAAACGAGTACAAGGAAAGCGGCAAGTACACGGCAGAGTTTAACGGCGCGGGCCTTGCAAGCGGCGTGTATGTTTACCGTTTGGACTGCAACGATTTTAGTGCAACTAAAAAGCTAACACTGCTTAAGTAATTATGAGTTTTGAATTATGAATTATGAATTGGCGCTTACGGCACGGAATTTAAGAGTTTGCCGTAGACCGCTAAGCTATTGAGGAATCCGAATGAGGCCGGTTTTGCAGACCGGCCTTTTTGTAGCGCGAAGCGGAGCTTCGGTAAGCCTGCAAGGGTAGTGATGAACGCTTAGTGTTGAGTGATGAGATTAACGCAAAACCTGCCAGAATTGTCAGAGCTTAAAAAGCGCAAGTTGGGTTAAAACATGAAAAAATGATCAAGACAGACGAAAATTAACGAGTGAGGTTATAAACATGGAAGAGGCTTTTCGTTTCCGTTTTTATTTTTTAAACTATTACATTTGCATTAAGGAATACCATTTTTTTTGAACAAATTAATAGGGCTAATTATGTTACCTGCACCAAGTGAAAAAAACACTAAAACTGAAATACTTGCCGCTTACCATGAACTGCTCACAAAATTCAAGGAGCAAAAAGTTCAGGATGTAAAAGAAGAAAAGAAAAAGTCGGAGGACCTGAAAATAGTACAAAAGGCAGGTGAGCTTTCTGTCGAGAGTATTATCAAGAATATCGGCAGCACGAAACTTGAGATATTGAATGCGCTGGATGAGTTGAGCGAAAAACTGACGCAGGAGTTCAGGAAGCTTTCCGATTTGAAAAAAGCCATTGAAATTGAAACGAAAAATCTGGACGAGTTATACGAAATTAAAGTTAATACCGATACACTCGGTGCCTTATTGCTTGCGCAAAAGGAAAAGAAAGCCGCGTTTGAACTTGACATGGAGAAGAAAAGGGCCGCCCTCGATGAAGAGATTTCCCAGAAACGCTCAAGTTGGAAAATTGAGCAGGAAAATTTTGAAAACCTGAAAAAAGAGCGCGACCTTCAACAAAAGAAAGACCGTCAGCGTGAAGAAGAAGAATATACCTATAACCTTCAGCTAAAGCGGAAGAAAGACAGCGATACTTACAGCGAGAGCAAAGCACAACTTGAAAAAGAACTTTTAGAAAAGAAATCGGTTTTTGAAAAAGAATACTCGGAACGCGAAGCGGCAATTCTCGCCAAGGAAAATGAATATGCTGAATTGAAAAGTAAAGTCGATCAGTTCCCCGCGCTGCTTGAAAAAGCGCTGAAGGAAAACGAGGAAAAAATTTCAGAGCGGCTTGAATTAACCTACAAGCACCAATCCGAACTGGTTAAAAAGGAAATGGAAAGCGAAAAGAAACTCGGACAGCAAACTATTACGCTTTTACAGGCAAAAATAAAAGAACAGGAAGAACAACTGAAGCAGCTCAGCATTAAAGCAAATGAGTACAGTACACAAGTTCAGACGATTGCCATAAAAGCCATCGAGGGAGCCTCGACACAACGGATTATTTACCCGGCTGCTGAAAAGGGGAATGGATAGATAGGGCAACTGATGCAGGATGGTTTAGTCAAATAAGCGGATTTTTAGGGCGATTGACAAATCGCCCTAACTGTAAAAAATTTCGAACTATTCCAATAGACAAAGGAATATAAGCAAGATACCGGGTCTTTTAAGCACAAAACCTAATGATATAACGAATCCATCCGGATTAACTTTAGGTGTCGCTTCTTCCTGTACCCTGAATTGTTCTGGTATCATATCATCATCATTTTGTTTTTTTAAGGTTTTACCTATCCGGTAACCAACATGCAGCCTGCCCCAGATAATAGAATAGAGTTTGTGTTCAAATTCAAAATGCGGTTCAAAGCACAGCAGTTGGCCGCCATATGATTGATAGGCTGTTCGATTATTATCGGGGAAGTTGGGGTAAAGAATTGAAGCGTCAATTGATTGAGTGAATGATCCATAGCTGACAGTCCCGCCCAACGAAATTATATTCAGTGAATCGTTAAGAATTTTTTTCCTTATTGCAGTACCGAATAGAGCGGTATTGAATTTGCCTCTAAAG
>JACPGF010000303.1 GCA_016182615.1 Ignavibacteriales bacterium | reverse complement strand
GCCAGATGGAAACTCTTTATTAGTACGGAGAGTGGCTTGGTACAATTGTCGAATTCAAGCTTCACTATTGAGTCAACCGAAATTGAACCTGATTCATTGAGCTATTCAAAAGATGGAGAGTATTATAATATTTGCATTCGGGTAAAGAAAACAGCTCCCTTGGATTGTTCACCTGTGCTGGGAGTTATTGAAATGGCAATGACAGATGCCAAAGGAAAAAGCATGACACGTTCTGCAGAGCCAATTCCGCTTGCTGAAGATGCCGGAAGCAGTTATACTTTCCGTTTCAATCTTCCCGTTAATGCACAACCTGCTGTTTTTACCGTTGATCCGGGAGACAAGTTTTATATAAAAGCAAAGAACAGGGGTTATTATTTTTTGGATGGTTTTATACATAAACAAGCCTACGAAAACTATATTATTAACCAGTCCAAGTAGAAGAATTTTATACTGCAAAACCCCGGACTGAATTTTGCAGGTTGTGTGGATTTTTGCAGCCCGGTGAAGAACACCGGATTCCTTCTTTTCAGGGACAAACTCATGGCAACTACAAACGGCGGCGCAACTTGGAGCGAAAGTGTTTTGCATGACGAGAAGGGTGAGCCGTATTTTTCCGGTATTCACCCGTATGAAGCCCATCTGAACACGGTTTATTTTAGTGACCGCTTGCATGGCTGGATTGGCGCTTACTTTGACCCGGAGTACACCAAGCTTCCATTTTGCACAAATCAAGACGGAAGTGCAACAAAAAAGCACGGTATTTTCAAAACTATCGATGGAGGAAAGCACTGGGCATGGATACCGGTGGATGTAAAATTTCCACATTCGGTGTACGCTGGCGGCATACAAAAGATACAATTCATCGACAATAAATACGGCTGGTTTTGGGGAGATGACAGTTATTCACTTGACTGGATTAGAAGCTATAGCTGGGCATTAGGCAGAACAACAGACGGGGGGCTTACATGGCAAATACAGAGCGGATCCCGCAGTTATGGTATGCAGATTGATATGGACATGTACAACCGGCAGTTGGCTGCCGAAAGGAACGACTCAAGTATCGTGTTCTACGATTTTAGTTTTATTGACCGAAAGCACGGCTGGGCCATTGGCAGGATAGAGTATGATAATGATAACAAGGGTGTTAACTACGTGGTTTTTCGAACATCAACAGGCGGTAACAAATGGAATGTTTCATCTTTTTTGCCAAATAATCAGAATGCACTAAATGGAATTTTATTTTTAGACAGAAAGAACGGATATCTTGCCGGACAATTTTTTAATCCAAACAGGGGGAAGAGCCTGCTCTTGAAAACAACAACCGGTGGAGTCAATTGGGATACAGTCTATACGGCAATGGCTCCTGAACAAACGGCTCAATTATTTTTTGGAACTGCCAATAGTTTTGCACTCTTTACTACTTTAGGCTACGATGAAGAGGCAAAGCACACACTAATTTTATCAAGGAATGACAGCACTGAGATATTAAATCCGGTTCCTGGAAAACACTTTTTCCATTTATTGCACAATACAGCTAAAAAGTTATTCTACACATTGCCCGAGGAGAATGATTCAATTACAGAAAAAAAATATTTTCATGTTACGGGAAATGATCAACTCTGGGAATTACCATACTCTGCCACCAATTATGATTTAACCGATATAAAAGCCTTAGACAGCAATTATGCAATAGCCATCGGCAAATTTGGTACTATTGTTGAAACTACCGATGGAACAGCCTGGCAAAAGGTAGCACCTCCATTTCCGGTTGTACCTAACAGCATCTTCATCACACCGGACCGTACTATCAGGATAGCGTGCGATTCCGGAATAGTTTTATTTAAAAAATACACTGATAAATCATTCCGGATCAGGGAAATTGATTCCAGACATAATCTACGGCTTGTTAAATTTATTAACGATTCGGTTGGCCATATCATGTCCGATTCAATACTGTATGTAACTTCTGATGGTGGGGTTACATACGAAGAGATAAAAAAATTTCCCTACATAGGACTATTACTTTCAGATTTCGATTTCGCAGAAAAGGAAAATGGTTTCGTGTTTGGGCAAAGAAGGCGGCCGAGGGTTGGATTTGACTGCACCGAATTGTTAAAGACAACGAATGGCGGAATGAAGTGGAAGGATATTCTTTTTAAATTCCAATGGGGCTATTCTGACGATATACTTAACTGGGGATGTTATCTTAAACTGGTTAATGCAAAAGTTGCTTTTTTGAATGCCGACACCGGTTATATACTAACAGACAACAGGGTGTACGAAACAAAGGATTGCGGCACAAAATGGCTGGTAACTAACAAATACAACATACCCGTTGACATTCAGCAGAAATTCGCGATTATCAATCCCGGCAAACATTTTTTGCCGGAACCGGAGGGCATGCTATCTTCGTATGGTGTAATTAACACCACATTGGAGACTTTGCTGGTTAGGTCACCAATAGAGGCTTATTTGAACTGTCCAATGAGTTTATATGATGGAAATAACGGTTGGCTTTGCGGTAAAAACGGTTTGATAATAAAAATTAATATGGATAATTAGTAGGGTAACTACTCAGCCCACTTAAATCAAGTGACAGATTATACATACTTTATGC
>JACPGF010000052.1:1758-6943 GCA_016182615.1 Ignavibacteriales bacterium | reverse complement strand
CGAAGCAGGAAGGGATAGAGTTTGTATTTTTAACTAACCCGCTAGAATTTTTAGGAACCGAAGATGGCTGGTTAACAGGAGCTAAACTGCAGAAAATGGCTTTGGGTGAACCTGATGCTTCAGGAAGAAGGAGGCCTGTTCCAATCGAGGGCTCGGAGTTTATTCTTCCGATTGAAATGGCAGTCATTGCCATAGGAAATGGTTCAAATCCAATACTTAAAAAAACCACTCCCGGACTTGATTTTAACAAGTGGGGTAATATTGTTGTAGATGATGCGACAATGAAAACCTCGAAGCAGGGGGTCTTTGCCGGTGGTGATATTGTTACCGGTGGAGCAACAGTCATCCTTGCAATGGGAGCTGGCAGAAAAGCTGCAAATGCTATTAATGAATACTTAAATACCATTACTTTATAACTTAATATACTTTTGATAAATGGGAGCCCGGCTGATGGATAATATGCTTTCTCAAAATGCAAAATACTTACATATTTCTGCTTCGTCCAGAAATATGTATAGTATCAGTCCTGATTTTTTTTCAGTGAATGGAAACATTGTTATTGCCGGATTTGCACAAGCACGAATACTTTCGGAATTAATTAATAACAAACGCCGAGCAGACGGCCGGACTGATTTTACCACACCGGGTATTATAAACGCAGCCGCCCTTTTACATGAACTCTTTCATTTTTTGATTGAAAAATACGAAGATACTGAAAACCCGGGAGTACTTGAAAGAGCGTATAAACTCATTCAGTCCACACAAAATGTTAATCCGGAACGGCTTCTGCTTAATTATATTGAACAATTCCCGCCAAAGCAGGTATTGTTAGGGCATCTAACCCCGGAAGAGTATATGAAGTCTCAAACCGGATTGAAACAAAACAGCGAGATCATTCTTGAAGAAATGCTGTTACTATATTTCGAAAATATTAATCCCGCGTTAGCGAGCATTAAAGAGCTGTTTGACGATTCAAATCTTCGCCAAAACAATGACTATTTGACGGCAATCGAGACGAGTAAAAAGTTTTTCAAGGATGAAAAACCTTTTGGTGCAAAGGGATTATCGCTGTTTGAATTTTTACAAATGCCTTTAATTGCTCATCCGGACAGTATTGATATGCAATTGAAGTATATTCTTGATGTTTGGGGTATTGAACTGCTCGATATACTAAAAGGGAGAATACTGAGCAGTACCGATCTTATCTACGAAGATGCAAAGTTATTTATACAGCATGGAGGAAAAGGAGGCAGTGCACCTGCACCTGAATATAAAACACTTTCGCTTAAAGAGATTAATTTCCTGAAAGAGCAAATTGCAAAAGGCATTCAACCTATTGGTTTGGATGAAATGACATACAGCTATTATTTTGAGCCTGAGCAATTCACAGAAGATCTTGACTGGATGCCGAAAGTGGTGATGATTGCCAAAAACATTTTTGTTTGGTTGGATCAGCTTTCAAAAAAGTACAACCGACCGATAACTATGCTACACGAAATTCCGGAAATAGAGCTTGATGTTTTGGCGCAATATAATTTTAATGCACTATGGCTGATAGGGGTTTGGGAAAGAAGCAGTGCCTCGAAGAAAATTAAACAGTTTTGCGGTAATCACGATGCCGTAGCCTCTGCCTATTCACTTTACGATTACGAAATAGCCGCTGCCCTCGGAGGTCAGGATGCTTTCGAAAACCTGAAATACCGTTGTCAGGTGAGGGGAATTCGGATGGCGAGTGATATGGTTCCAAATCATACGGGTATTTATTCACGTTGTTTGATGGAAAATCCCGATTATTTTATTCAAACACCTGTACCGCCGTATCCCGGCTACTCTTTTTCCGGACCGGATTTATCGGAGAACCCGGCATATCAGATTCGAATAGAAGATAAATATTATACAAAAAATGACGCTGCGGTTGTTTTTGAGTTAAAAGAAAACAATACCCACCGTGTACGGTATATTTATCATGGAAATGATGGTACTAATATGCCGTGGAATGATACGGCGCAGTTTAATTTACTAAATCCGAATGTCCGTGAATATTTGGCAAATCAAATAAAAAAAGTTGCGGCAATGTTTCCCATAATCCGATTTGATGCCGCGATGACACTCACGAATAAGCATTATCAACGGCTATGGTTCCCCCAACCTGGCCTTGGGGGCGCAATTCCATCCCGGGCTGAGTATAGTTTAACCAGAGACACTTATAATACAATGATGCCAACTGAGTTTTGGCGTGATGTTGTTGACAATATGACCAGTGAAATGCCAAACACTTTGCTGCTTGCTGAAGCTTTTTGGCTTATGGAAGGTTATTTTGTCCGTTCTTTGGGTATGCACAGGGTTTATAATAGTGCATTCATGCACATGTTTATGAAAGAAGAGAACGGCGCTTTTAAAAAACTGATAAAAAATACGCTCGAGTACAATCCTGAAATACTGAAACGGTATGTCAATTTTATGAGCAATCCCGATGAAGAGACTGCTGTAAATCAGTTTGGTAAGGGTGATAAATACTTTGGTGTTTGCGCCATGCTTGTTACACTACCGGGATTGCCGATGTTTGCTCATGGTCAAATTGAAGGCTTTACCGAAAAATATGGTATGGAGTATCAGAGAGCTTATTATACCGAAACTCCGGATGAATACTTAATCGATAGGCATAAAAAAGAAATTTTTCCACTCATGGTGAAAAGATATCTCTTTTCGGAAGTTAAAAACTTTTGGTTTTATGATTTCATAAAAGAGGATGGGTCAGTTGATGATAATGTTATCGCTTATTCAAATTCAAATGGTGCGGAAAGAACTCTGGTAATTTTTAATAATGCCTATGCACAAAGTTTTGGTTCTATTAAAGATTCTACTGCAAGAATTAAAGGTGATGCACAAAGTACGGAAGAATCAGAATTCGAATTCAACTCAATTGGCAAAGCTCTCGGAGCAGAGGCAAAGCATAACTTGTTTTACATCTGTTATGAATCCTCAAAACATTTAGAACATCTTTTTTCAGCAGCAAGTTTATTGAACGATGGATTTTCCTGTAAACTGAATGGCTACGCGTACAAAGTTTTTCATTCATTCAAGGAACGTTATGATGTGGATGGTTCGCTAAAAAGCCTGTTTGATGAATTGCAGGGTGAGGGGATCGCGTCGGTTGAAGAAGCTTTATGGGAACGGAAAGCACGAGGACTTCACAACAGGCTGCTTTTGATGCTCAGTACAAACGAATTAGCCCGTCTGCGTACATTCTCATTTTCGCCGGCTGAAAAAACCGATGCGCAATTAGAAGATGAATTGGATATTCTTGTGCACGAATTCTCAAATTCGTATGATGAATTAAAACTTCTGCATGGGAACTTGCAGCCAAAACAAACGGTACTTAATGATTTAAAGCTTGATCTTTTGAGCTTTAGAACGATGAACACCATCGTTGCACGTGACACAGAAAAGAAAAAATCAGGTTTCATCGAGGATTTACATTTACTGAAGGGGCTGATTTACGAAACAGACAATTTTGTTTATAAAGATTTATCATTAGTATTCCTTATGTTTAACAGGATGCTTTCTTCGATAATCCCCGCGGAAGGCGAATCGATAGTAACAGTTTATAAACGCCTGCATCTCTCGAAACAGATATGGCAGAATCTGATACGTTTGAATAGTAATTACCAGATAGTCAAAACTGAATTTGAATTGTTGCTGACACTAATAGCCGAATCAAGTACAAAATCAAAGATTTATCACATGCCCGACTTAGGAAAGCAAGAAGTTTCTCCACGAGGAAGGCAAACTCTCTCGGTGAATTATCTGACTAGCATACTAGATATCAGTGAAATTCAAATGTTTTTGGGTTATAATCTTTACAATGGAATTGAATATTTTAGTAAAGAACGTTTTGAACAATTAATGAAATGGAATTTGCTTCTTTCGGTGTATGATAATTGCAAAGATGAAATTGCCAAAAGAAAGATAACCGGAGCACCTTCTACGGATATAGAGCGGGCTGTTAAATCGAGAGTGCTGAAAACAGAAATCAATAACCTGCTTGAGTGGGCAAATGAACTGTTAAACCTGTCGCAAAAATCCGGGTTCCAGTTTAAAACCCTGAAGGAATCGATTGCATTAGTAAAAACCAACGAGGACAAAATTTCAGGAAGCAGTAAGGTTAAATTAGATAAAAAAGCCAAACATGCTGCTGTAAAACAGTTAAAAAAAGCAAAAATTGTTCAATCGAAAAGCGTTTCGGAAAAAACGGTAAATGCCAAAAAATCTGTTAAAAAGAAGGATAAATAGTCAGTGGATGAGAATAATAAATATCTGAGCAATATTCTCGAGTCTTCGAAGCGCGGTAATATAAAATCATACTACCAACTGATAGTGATGCACGTTGACAACGTGTTCGCACTTGCTTTTAGACTAAGCGGAAACTTTCATGTTGCCAAGGAGATTTGTTTTCTTACATTTCAGTTTGCATGGAAAAACATACAACAAGTCCGGATGAATAGTTCTTTTATTTCCTGGCTGCATGGGGTGGCAATATTTTTTATTTTGGAAAAATACAGGAATAGTAAACACGAGCTGCACTCTCACAACGAGGGACTCGCGATTCGCCTTTCACCGGTTGATGTAGCTCTTAATACTTTGTCCGTTGAAGAGAGAATAATACTTACACTGGTTGATATTAAAAAGTATGCATTGAATGAAGTGAGCGATATACTGCCTGAGTTTTCGACAGATGAATTAAAAGCACAATTGTTTTCAGCACGATACAAAATAAGTGAAAATCTTAAACGATGAATTGCGAACAAATTACATCAATTTTACCGGGAATATTCGATACGCCGCTTTCTCCACCGGTGAAGAAGGAATTCGATGAACACCTGAGAGTTTGTCATCAGTGTACTGTTAAATATAACAAGATGAAAAACTATTTTGAGAAGGTTCAGGAGCTTCCGGCTACTATTCCTTTACCTAAGATAGATCAGGACGAATTGATTAGAAGATTGCAAAAAGATTTAGGCACAGGCGAATCAGTTAAAACAACCAATGAAAACAGCAAGGAACCGGTTAGCAAGAATCTTACCGCCGAATTTGGAAGGGTTGAGACGATTTATAATAAAAAAAAACGGACTGATATGAATCCGATGAACAAGAATATTCTGTTTTTTTTCATTGGAGTATTTGT
>JACPGF010000052.1:1340-1741 GCA_016182615.1 Ignavibacteriales bacterium | reverse complement strand
ATTAATGTTTTTAAAAAAACGGTAAGCAAATTCTGTTTTAATTCCCAAATTATTTAAATTTATTAACCAAGAATTTTACACCTTATTTTTTACAGGAGGAAATGTTATGGCACTATCGATGAACAAAGTCATTTTAGTCGGTAATTTAGGGCGGGATTGTGAAACTCGTTTTACCGCGGATAATTCATTTGCGATCACCACTTTTTCAATCGCGACTTCAAGAAGATATAAGAATAAAGAAGGTGCATGGACGGATGAGACAACCTGGCACAATATCGTTGTTTTTAATGCCAGCGATTATACGAAAGAAAACCTTTTAAAAGGTAAAAAAGTCTGTATTGAAGGGCGTATATCAACCAGGCAGTACACAGACAAAGATGGTAATAAGCGCTATTCTTATG
>JACPGF010000052.1:0-1304 GCA_016182615.1 Ignavibacteriales bacterium | reverse complement strand
AAATGTCATCATACTTGAACCAATAGACAGAGGAAGCCGTTCATCGGGTGAAAGTAATGCCGTTACTACAGATGACAGGTTTTATGAGCAGGCGGCACCTGCGCAGCTAGACGATAGTAATAGTGATTTGCCCTTTTAATTATTCAGTGCGAAGGTAAATTTACTGCAATTATAAATGCAATTTCGATTCTTGTTGATAAAATACTTGGGTTGAAATTGCATTTACTTAATCTGAAAACAAGATTCACAAATTATGTATAAGCATGATAATTCATTGTCACTCACCATACATTTTTATTGCGGTATGTTTTCAGATAACAATTGACAATGGTAAATTAACTATCTTGGGCTCAAGGAATAATCGAATTTTGTTCATCTAAACTGAATCTGAAAATGAAAATCAGCTGTCTTGTGAAGTTTTTACTGATATCAACAATTATTCTTGGATTTTTGTTTTACATATTCATAAATAAATTTGATGATTATATACTGCGGCCAGGTATTAAATATGCAATTGGCTTTGCATTGGATGGAGCGGACAAGGAACTGGCTGCCTTACCTGTTTCAGAGGAAAGAGACAGCATGATAAAAATAATTGAAAATTATACTTTGGAACATCTGAAATTTAAACATGTTTCATTGAACGCAACCGAACGTATTGCAGATACATTACGTTCAATAATAAAAGACAGAGTAATTGACCCTGTGGAAATTGATGATTTTGACGAATACATTCAAAAGGTATTAGAAAATGAAAGACGAAAGAAAAACGGAGATTAAAGTTGGTTTAACCGTTATATTGGCCATTATTTGTTTGGTTTTTATCATCAGTTGGGGATAGAAAACTTTTAACCGTCAGATTCCAAACAGTTTCAGGTTTGGAAATCGGTGATCAGGTAACGGTTAGTGGTGTCCGGAAAGGGTACGTTGAGGATATCGTTACAGATAAAACAACAGTCCTTGCAAAAGTTTCACTTGATCCGGATATAACAATAAAAAAAGATGCAGTATTCCGTGTGGAAATGCTGGATTTGATGGGTGGCAAAAAAATTGAAATTGCGCCCGGAAGTGAGAGCTCAGAGATAGACTATGGTGCAGTTGCCAATGGAGAGTTCTCCGCAGATATTCCTAGTGTTATGCGTACCGTTGGCACGATGACGCAGGATATGCCCGAAATGATGGCTTCTCTAAAAATTACTTTAAATGAACTGAAGAATACCCTTTCAGACGAAGAACTCAAAAACAATCTTAAAACAACCGTTGCTCAGCTGAAGGAGGTTACTACATCTTTGAATGTTTTTATC
>JACPGF010000300.1 GCA_016182615.1 Ignavibacteriales bacterium | reverse complement strand
TTACCGGCATCTGAGTCAAGCTTGTGGAAAAACTCATTACGGTGTGCATCATATTGATACTCTTTTTCCCATTTTTCAGCATTTTGTACAACTGCTCTTAAACCTTCCGCAATGAGGTCAATCTCTTCTTCAGTCATCGTGGGGTGCAGCGATATTCGAACCCAGCCGGGTTTTTCCGACAAATCCCCGGCATCAATTTTGTCAGTAATCGATTTGGAGCGGTTCGGGTCAACATGTAAAAGATAATGCCCGTATGTACCGGCGCAAGAACATCCCCCGCGTGATTGTATTCCAAAAAAATCATTCAGCAGTTTAACTGCCAGATTATAATGAACATTTTCGATGTATAAAGAAATGGCTCCGAGCCTGTCACGCAAATTATCAGCCAGAACGTGCACGCGCGGCATCGTATCAAGATGAGAAAAGAATCTTGCTACAAGGCGCTCTTCCTGAGCGATAATGTTCGCCACTCCCATATCTTCTTTGAGATTTATTGCAAGGGCAGCCTTAAATGTTTGTAAAAAAGGCGGTGTGCCGCCGTCTTCGCGGGCCTCGATATTATTGACAAATTTGTATCCTCCCCAGGGATTCGTCCAGTCAACTGTTCCGCCACCCGGATTGTCGGGAACACGGTTCTTGTATAAATGGGAATCAAAAATCATGATACCCGGTGCGCCCGGGCCGCCTAAGAATTTGTGCGGTGAAAAGAAAATTGCATCAAGCCGTTCTTCAGGATTAGCAGGATGCATATCGATTAGTATATACGGGGCTGAACAGGCAAAATCAATAAAACACAATCCCCCGTTTTGATGCATAATTGCTGCCAGTTTATGGTAAGGTGTTTTTATCCCTGTTACATTAGAGCATGCAGAAAATGACCCGATTTTCAATTTGCGTTCTTTGTACTTCCCTATTTCGTTTTCAAGTGATGATGTGCCGACTGTCCCGTCGGGTTCCGCCTCAAGAACAACCACATCAGCTATTGTTTCAAGCCACGATGTTTGATTGGAGTGATGTTCAATATGGGTAATAAAAACAACGGGCTTTAGTTCCCCGGGCACGTTGGTAAAATCTTTTAACTGTTCAGGTACGCGGAGTCCTAATATCCGGATAAGTTTGTTCACTACCCCGGTCATGCCGCTGCCTGCATTCAGTAATACATCATCGGGACCGGCGTTTACATGCCGCTTGATGATATTCTGCGCATGGTGATATGCATTAGTCATCAAGGCGCCTGTGTATGAGGATTCGGAATGGGTATTCGCACAATACGGACCGAATTTTTCACACAGTGCCGCCTCTATGGGCTTGTACATTCTGCCGCTGGCAATCCAATCGGCATACAGCAGTTTCTTTTTACCGAACGGTGTGCTTATTTCATCATCGATACCGATAATATTTTTTCTAAACGGGTCAAATACCGCTCGCAGGTTTTCCATACATTCAAGTTTTGTTTTTGATGTTGAAATATAGGAAATGTAAGTATGAATTATGAATGATTAATTATGAATTCTTGTACAAAGGAACATCCAAATGAACAATTCTCATTGCTTAATGAGGTAAAAACAATTGTTGAGCAGTTACATAAATAAAGGCTGCCCAAGATTTCCCTTGGACAGCCTTTTAGCTACCTTCACATTTTTTTTATTTTGCCAAAACAATCTTTTTCGTTTGCACATTGTCACCGGCAATAAACCGTACAAGATAGGTTCCGCTCGCAAATTGGTTCATTGAAATATGAGCGGTATGATAACCGGCTCTTTGTTCTGCATTCACAACTTCCATTACTTTTTCACCTAGTATGCTGTAGAGTGTTATGTTTACTTTAGCATCTTTGGGAAGAGCATAATCGATCTTGGTTGATGGATGAAACGGGTTCGGATAACTGTCACTGACACGAAACGAGAGCGGCAGCATTTTTGTCTTCAGCACTCCCCGCATTGCAGGCTGCTTGAATGCACCACCCGGTTTCATTACCTGCACAAA
The DNA here is from genome assembly GCA_016182615.1 of Ignavibacteriales bacterium. Lineage (GTDB taxonomy): Bacteria > Bacteroidota > Ignavibacteria > Ignavibacteriales > Ignavibacteriaceae > JACPGF01. The sequence goes on along the minus strand of JACPGF010000300.1, from coordinate 9,397 downwards.
GTTGTATGAATTATTATCACAGATTGTTAAATCTCCAAAATCAACATACTGATCACCATTGACATCAGTCACCAAGTAACCGCTCATAAAGTTATAGGAGTCATTGTCTATCAGGGTCAGATCGCTAAAATCAACTATTCCATCCTGGTTAGCGTCGCCGCTGTACAAACACCACCTGCTTCCCTTTTGTTTCATGTTATTGCCAAATGCCTGAGCGGCTTCCGAACTGAAATTATAGCTTATTGATGCACCTTTTGCTACAGCCTCACCACCAAGCTTGCTCCAAGTTTCGATGCTGTTACGGTGGTTTATAACCAAATAATAATTTCCGGTTACTGCATTAAAGAATTTTATTGATGCAGCTCCGGCAGTGCTTAGTAGTGCAGTCGCTGAATCGACTTTAACGTATGGTGCTGTTGTGCTGCACAGGTAAACCTTAATGGTGTCAGCAATTTGTTCATCAGTCTGCTCATTATAAAAACCTTCGATAAATGCCGATAGGTTTACCGCCGCATTGGGGGCGGGTAAATTGCTTACCGGGCCAATATTATTGTGGATATCCTGAGCAGCAACAAAATAAAATGCTTCACCTTGCAGAGGTGTATTATCAGTATATGTTGAATCTGAAATTACAGCGTAAGCAGTTGCAGTTGCCGGATCGATGGTATTGGCAGTATTGCGGTAGATCAGATATTGCTTCATATCAGGTTCGGTATTTAACTGCCATGAAAGACGGTTTGCTGCCCCTGCCGGAAGTATAATAAAATTTTTTACCGCAACCGGTGAAAGATTATCTACCGCGTAACCGCCTAAAATATTTGACCGCCACGTTTCGCCGCTAACGGATAACCGGGCAGTGACCCTGAAATAATACAGGGAAGGATTACCGGCCATTGAGTCAGAAGGTAAAGAAGCCGTATAATTGTAATACACGTTCCTGTCCCCGGTTACCGAGGCGATTGATTCCCATTAGGGCTCCGGTCAATTGCATACGTAACCGTTTTTTGAGATCCTGCTGCATCATATCCGCTGCGTACCCACCTGAGGTTAACTTTGCCGCCCTGATCAGCAAGAATATCCCTTACTGATACAATCCGGGGAGCTGTTTTGGGTGCGGACGAAAGGTAGAGATAGGCTCTTTCAGACCCTGGAGCCATGAGATATATATCCGGATTGCCGATGAGTATATCGGTCAGGCCATCTCCGTTTTGGTCCCCCACAAATGCACAAGAATTACCGAAATCAGCCGATATTGTGTTAGTCATAACAATGTCCGGATTAGTGTCAAGAACCACGCCTCCAAAATAGACAAGAACCCTGCCTGCTTCATTTCCATACGCTAGTGCTGTTGTCATAATATCATTATACCCGTCTCCATTCACATCTCCCGAACCGTCTAAAGTATATGCAATTGCATCGTATGACTCTCCTCTTAGATTATAATCTTTTACACAATCCATTGCAACACCCCCTAAAAAAACAGAGACCCGTCCATCATATTGATATGAGTTTGGAGACCCAACTAACAAATCGTCATACCCATCACCATTCACATCTCCTGAAGAAAGAGTATAACCAAATTGATCACCGACAGAACTCGTGGAATCGTCTGTCATGAACAGATTAAGCCTGAGATTGTAGATTCCACCAAATACTATCCATGCCTCACCTTTCCTTTGCAGGGCATACGGTTCCCCGATGGCTATATCATTGATTCCGTCCCCGTTAAAATCACCTGAGCAATTAATGGCAGTGCCAAACTTAAAAACTATGCACATAGGGATTGCCATAAGAACCTGCTGACCCCGGCCCGCTTACCACCAGATCATTGTAGCCATCGCCATTAACATCACCTGATTTATCCAATGCGTACCCAAAATACCTATAAATGCTGTCTCCGGTCATGGTATAATCACTAATATTATCTATAAACTGGCCGCCGAGATACACGTAAACTTTTCCTCTACACCGGTCATAATTGTAGTCTGAAATAACCACATCGGAAATCCCGTCACCATTTATATCACCTTTGCCGGCCATTATACTGCCAAAATACGATGAATCACCGGTAAACGTTAGATCTGACACATTATCCATCGAAGGGCCGCCAAAATACAAGTAAGCGTTTCCTGCCGTTAGTTCAGCCCCCGGTGCCCCAACAAGGATATCATCGAACCCATCGCCATTAACATCACCTGAATTTGATACCGTGTAACCGAATAAGCGCCCCGCGCCTGCCTGGGCAATACTCATATCCGGTATATCGTATCCTGCCAGCGAATTCTTGTAAAAATAAATTTTACCCCGGCCTCCGCCATGGAAATATGCGCCGCAAATAAAATCTTCATTTCCGTCAAGGTTCAAATCCCCCGCTGCAGCAACAGATGCACCGAAAAAATTTCCGGCAGCCTCGCCATCAATTTTAATATCAGGGGAATTATCCGGGTGCGCCCCTCCCCAAAAACCAAACACTTTTCCTTTATTAGCATTAATTCCAAAAGCACCAACGATAATATCCGAAAAACCATCGCTGTTAATATCTGAACAAGCCAAAGCTGAGCCAAAGCAGCCATTGTTAGCTTCGCCCCATAATGTCAAATCGGTGTACGGATCCATATCCGGTCCGCCGTTATAGATGTTAACGATACCGACACTGCTACTATACCCGTATGCGCCTATTACGATATCCGGATAGCCGTCACCGTTAATATCGCCCGAAGCAATTGCCTTGCCAAAATAACTCCCCGTGGTATTGCCCATTATTGCAAGGTCAGCAGTATTATCCATGGCTGCACCGCCATGAAAGATATAAACACCGCCTGTATTGGAATTATATGGATGCTCGCCTACAGCAACATCCGCGTAACCGTCGCCATTAATATCAGAAATGCCTGCAACGGTTGAACCGAAATATCCGGCATCGCCGCTAAGGGTCACATCGGCCACGCCATTACCAATCTGCCCGCCATAATATATGTATGCCCGGCCGCTGTTACCAACTGCACCATTAGCTCCTGCGATAACATCGGCATAGCCATCACCGTTTACATCACCGGCACCAGCCACAGATGTACCTAGAAACGAGTTAGATACACCGCCATACATAACAATATCAGGGGTATAGTCTATAACAGTGCCGCCATAAAAAACATACGCCTTTCCTTCACCGCCACCGTAACCATACGCGCCAACAAGCATATCTGCAAATCCATCGCCGTTCATATCACCTGCCGAGGCAACCGACCAGCCGAAATTGTCATTCTCGAACTCACCGGTAAATATCACATCCGCCGTGTTGTTTATTTGGTTACCGCCAAAATACAGATATACCCGGCCCTTGTACGTCGCATATCTAGAAGCCCCGACAAGAATATCAATATATCCATCACCGTTCACATCGCCTGCAGATGCAACGGATATGCCAAATGCCTCGTTTGCAGTATGACCTATCATACTTTGCTGCTGCATGGCTTCCGTGCCGTGTTCCCGCGGAGAAATATGCTGCGGCTGCTGTGGGGCTTTCCCCATTTCGCGGTAATATTTTTTTGCTAAAATACCTGCTTGCTGCTCGTCCATTTGACGGTCTTGTGAAAAGAGGCTTATAAAAGCCAAGAACAAAACTAAACTGAAAGTTATTATTCTATTCATTGCGAACCTTGTAATTAAATGTGATATGTTAAAAGTCGTTTTTAAGCAATTTATTATACCTGTATAACAGGTACTTTCCGGTAAAATTTTATTTGTCTTATCCGGCTGTCATGTTCATATATTCTCGATCGATGTTCAAAATTTCTCACCAGACTGTCTTTTTTCATTTGGTAAAAGGCAAACTGGTTACAATTCACTTTTGCTCCTTAAGAGCCTGCGGCACTGTTTTGGCAGATGGTTTTGTAATAACGGGTGGTTTTATTACCTGCACAAAGTTGTATGAGTTGTTGTCACAAATTGTCAAATCTGTAAAATCAATAAATTGATCACCGCTCAGGTCGGTTGCCAAGTAACCGGTTGAAAAGAGATATGCATCATTGTCTATCAATGTTAAGTCAGTGAAATCAACAATACCATCCTGATTCACATCACCACTGTAAATACACCATACTCCACCTTTTTGCATCATATTCCCGGCATACGCCTGTGATGAGTTTATGGTAAAATCATAGTTAGTTACTACTCCTTTTTGGAGCGCCTCACCACCTGTTTTACTCCACGTCTCGATGCTGTTTCTGTGTTTAACAATAATGTAGTATGTACCCGCGGAAGCATTATAAAACTTCAGGGATGCAGTACCAGTTGTGGAAAGAACTGCCTGTAATGAATCACTCGGAACACCAAGCCCGTTAACTTCCTGCAGCATGGCATGAATTGTATCAGCCGTTACATGTCCCATTAAATTTTCATTGTAAATACCCTCTATGAAAAGTTTTAGATTTACCGTAACCGGGGGAATTGCATTTGAAGTTACCCAATTAGAACTATTGCCGCTTAACGATACATTCGATAATGTTCCATCATTGGCATTTGCAGTTAAATCGTAGAGGGTGTCTATGCCGGTATTTTCTCCGCCGGCGGTTCCCTGATCAAAACGGAAGTAAGCGGCCAACCCGCTTTCATTACCGGTTAGATAGAGGTTCATATCATTTTGGATATCGACTTGCGAACGGGCGGTGTTCCAAATACGCACTTCATCAATTTGCCCGTCAAAAGTACGCACCGGATTAAGTGCCGAAGAACCAATCCACAAACTATTAGGATGATCGACTATTGGCTCCGTTGCCGTTTGTGAGGCTGCCTCCTCGCCATCGATAAAAATTTTCATTGTTGAACCATTATACACTGCTGCCAAATGGTACCAGCGATCCGTGGTAAGAAGAGATGCCGTGGTAGCCGACTGCCATGCTGAGCCGTTTCCTATGCTGAAATCAACTTTACCATTATCTCCGCAGCGAAGCATGTAACCGCTGTCTGTTCCTTCTTTAGCTACAAGACTGCCCTCCCATACATTAGTTTCCCAGGATCGGGCTTTTACCCAAGCCTCAAGTGTTAATGCTGTGCCTGTAATCCTTACACTGGTGTTGTTACCGCAATCGACATAATCATCGGTGCCGTCAAAGTCGAGAGTGTTGCCCGGGTGCTGCATTACTGTATAAATAAGAATATTTGCCGGGTTGATAACTGCAGTGGAAGTGTTGTAAATTTCACTTCCTGCCGTTCCATTATACTCGCACACCATTACGGTGTATCTGCCCTCTGCAAGGTTTGTTACAGTAACTCCAGCTGGATGCGTTGTCCCGTTAAAGACACAATACCAACCGGTATTGCCAATTCCAGAGCCGCTGCCAAATATGGTATTGGCAGTATAAGTAGTGTCATTAAAAGGTGCGGCTGTATCATAGGAGCCCCGTTTTACAAACACAGCGCGCTGTTCGCCGCTTCCATCGATCCAGTCAATGGTCAACTGTGAAGCTAACAAACTTGTCAAAAGTATCTGGCTGGCTTGAATAGTTGGTCCCTGTTGAATAAGACATGTGCTCTCCAACGACAAGCCGCCACCAGGAGTTGAATTCCATACGGTGATTAATACTATACCCGATAGAGCTATATCTTCAGCTGAAATTGCGGCTGTCAGTTGTGAACCACTGACAAAGGTTGTCGGTCTGTTGCTGCCATTCCAGCGAACTATGGAACCGGGTACAAAATAAGTACCATTGACAGTTAAAGCTAATCCCGGCCCGCCTGCTGTTACGTTCGACGGAGATATTGAACTAATGTATGGTACAGGATTATTAATTGTCAGAATCTGCTCATAGGAGAGTCCCCCGGCGGGTGAGGGATTAAATACAGTGATGGTATCTGTTCCGCCATTGGCTCTGTCATCTGCGGTAATTGCTGCCTGGATTTCAGTGCTGCTGGTGTAGGTAGTTGTACGGTCTGATCCATTTATACGCACTATCGAACCCGGTACAAAATATTGGCCGGTTATTGTTAATGTAAAACTATCACCTCCGGCAATGACTGTTGAAGGGTTTATTGCGGATATATAAGGCACCGGATTGTTTACATTCAATGTCTCAGTATTCGAAGTTCCACCGCCGGGACTCGGGCTATTTACAGTAATTGAAGCTGCAACGCCAGTTGCCCTGTCAGAGGCAGTAATGGCAGCTTCAAGTTGGCTTTTGCTAATATATGTTGTTACCCTGTCGGAGCCGTTAATCCGCACTACTGAACTTACCATTAAATTGCTGCCATTAACTGTCAGAGTGAACCCGTCTCCGCCTGCAATAACGCTTGTCGGCGATATAGAGGATATATAAGGAGTAGGATTATTAACCGTAAATGTCTGACCGTAAGAAACACCTCCGCCAGGCGATGGGTTATAAACAGTAATATTTGCCGTCCCGCCGACAGCCCTATCGCCCGCGGTAATCAAGGCTTCAAGCTGTGTACTGCTTATATATGTTGTTGTTCGGTTTGAGCCATTTATCCTTACAACAGAAGCCGGAAGGAAATACAATCCGGTTAGAGTCATAGTAAAACCGTCACCACCTGCAATTACATTGGTTGGCGAGATAGATGCCAGCGAGGGCTCGGGATTATTAACCGTAAGTGTTAATTCATTTGAAATTCCACCCCCGGGACTGGGATTAGACACTGTTACCACAACAGTTGCGGCAGAATCCCTGTCTCCTGCAAGAATTGATACATCAAGCTGTGTGCTATTGACATACGTGGTCGTTCTGTTCTCACCATTAACACGGGCAACTGAACCCGGCACAAAATCTGTTCCGTAAACCGTCAGGGTGAATGCATCACCCCCGGCGATAATCGAGGATGGTGATAACGAAATGAGTGATGGACTGGGATTGTTTATCGTAAAGGATAAAGCACTGGATGTACCTCCTCCGGGGACACCATTATACACCCGGACGCTTGCAGTTCCCCCCGCAGCTATATCCGCCGCCAGAATTTCTGCATCAATCCGTGTACTGTTTATAAAGCTGGTTGAACGTGCCGAACCATTCCATCTGACAACTGAACCGGGAACAAAATTCGAACCGTTCACTATAAGAGTAAAAGCCCAGCCACCGGCTGCTGCACTCGAGGGAGTAATTGAATCTATAGCCGGTGAAGGATTGTTTACCGTGAAACTCAATCCGTTCGAGAGCCCCCCACCGGGTGAAGGGTTAAAAACCGTAATGGTTGCATATCCGCCGCTTGCAATATCACTTGATAGAATTGTCACATCAACTTCCGTGTTGCTGATGTATGTAGTAGCGCGATCCGATCCATTCCAACGCACCACCGAACCCTCAACAAAATTAGAACCAAACACAGTAAGAGAGAAATCGGTTCCACCTGCAGTGGTACTGGATGATGATGATGAAATCACGGAAGGCACCAGATTTTCCATAACGATAGTAAAATTGGTGTTGCTGATATCAAAGAAATAGTTGCCAACCGATTCGATTCTAATGCGTGCCTGCGTAGTTGCGATGTTGGGAATAATTACATTTTCCGTCCCATCATTTGGGGTATTTGCGGCAAGAACAGTTGGAAACGTGTAACCGCCGTCAGTTGAAAGAAGAATATTGACAGTGCTGCAATTAACAGGACTAGTATTTGTATTTGCAACATCCCAAATAATGGATTGTGTTGTGTTGCCAGCAACAGATATGGCGGTATTTGGGGCGGTTACCAGAAACGGACCAGCGGTGTTGACCACATTAAAATACATCGAATCCCACCCGATGCCACCGCCGCCTGCACGGTTATCACGGGCAGTCAATTTAAATTTCATTGTTCGCGAGTAGGAAGGAAGTATTTCACCCATCACTTGAGTATTATTTACAATATCGGCAATTTTTGGGAACGTACGCGAGGTTGCAACCATGGGTGAAAAACTTCTGAAGATAGGTGCATTTCCCGAAGGCGAATTTGGAGCACCGGCAGCACCTAAGTCGTATTCTTCCCAGCAATAAGTAAGTGCATCGGCATTGGGGTCGGTAGCGGAGCCGTTTAACCAGAAAGGAGTGTTGTACGGAATCGTAAACTCACCCGGTCCGGCCTCTACAACAGGGGGATTATTCCCGGTATTAGTTGTAACAGGACAGGTGTTCCCATAGCCAATGGTTGAATAAGCAACAATTTGTAAAATACTTGCAAGATGAAAATATGCATCGCTGTTCGGCTGAATATCCTGTGCACCACAGATCCCGGCATACCCCATAATGGTTGTGCCGCTGCCCGGTTCATACGCGTTATCCGCGCTCCTGTTTGATCCGCCACAACTTCCTGTCGTACCATTAAAAGTATGGTGCGCGCTAAACTGATGCCCCATCTCGTGGGCAACATAATCGACATCAAACGGATCTCCGACCGGAGCCGAACTTCCCGTTACCCCGCGGGCTTTAGCCGTGGAATAACACACTACCCCGACACCAGCCAACCCCCCTGAATTTGTGCCGAAAACATGCCCGATATCATAATTTGCACTTCCTATTACCGAGTTTATGTTTGTCTGGTTTTGGTTTATCATGGTTCCGGGAGTACCGTTTGTATATGGATCTGTAGCTGAATTAGTATATATAATGGTATTAGTATTGCCAATTAACACCATCCGGATTGCAACTTCGGATTCATAAATGCCATTTACGCGGTTCATTGTGGTAACAATTGCAGCGAGTGCATTTGCAACCGTTCCGCCATGAAAAGCTGTGTATTCCCCCGTTGCCGCAACTGCAAGCCGGTAGGTTCGTAATTGTGTGCCGCTTGTTTTTGGCAGATGTTTAATAAGTTCTGCGATTTCTAGCTCAACCTGCCTGTCTGGCGCTGTAAGGCAGACAAACTCCCTTTTCTGCTTATCACCCACGAAATCTTTTTTATAATAACAGATATAGTTGCGTGTGTTGCCCTTACTGTACGGATCGATAAAAACTGTCCCATTGGTTGAACGGATCATTGCATGAAAACCAGCAGGTGTTATATCAAACCGCACACTGGCTGCAGGATCATCAATTCCTTGTCCGGAATATGTTTTTATATCCGGGTATTTTGCAGCAAGCTCTGATTCCATAATGGGTGAGTTGACAATTGTAAAACGGCTAAATGAGCCATCGGGCAAAGGCAGGCTTACTACGATTCTTTCCCATTGAGCCCTTGCGGTAAACTCCATTGGTGCCCGGCTTAAAACACTTTCCAATTCATTTACATCCAGTTGCAGTGTCCTGTAAGACCGCGGGATAATCTGGCGGTTACTATTTTCAAGAATCGATGCTTCATTTACATTTACCCACAAAAATTCGGTGCTGCCTTGTGCATTTACAGCCGGTGCCATAAAGCAAAACAGCAGTATGAGGAAAAATGTTTGTTTGTGTTTCAGTTTATAAAAGTCTATTGTTTT
>JACPGF010000298.1:3266-11484 GCA_016182615.1 Ignavibacteriales bacterium | reverse complement strand
GGGAAAAAATGTTACGAGGTATTCGTGAATAGAAACAAGATATGTGAAAATTGTTCATTGGAGAAACAATTCAAATCCTATTCGCACTCTACAAACAACATACTATCCGAGAATTCAGGAAAAATTAAACTAAAAGTTAAAAGCTCCGAATGCAACGAAATCGAAATACTTGATAAAGCAAATAATAAGTATTTTATGGTGGAACATAACACAAGCATATTTACAAATGCTTATAGTACACATTTAGGTATGATGACTTGTCAGGATGTAAATTTCAGGCATGAAATCATCGAGCTAGCAAAAAATATTCAAGAGCCAATAAAATCAAATGAATTTAATGAACCTACCAGACACATCAAGCCGGATGAAATTTACAATCGAATAATTAATACTTTTAAAAATAAATTGGGTTTTAATCGCGTCCGCCTGTATCTAAACTTTTCCAGTAAACGAGGTAGTGCTAATGTCCCAATCCTTGTGCTTGTTAACCATATTGGGTACGATTCGTCAAGAGTGGGTATACCTGAAGTTGGGCTTAAGATTTATTTTGATGATCTTAGTGAAAAAATATTTAAGGAAAAGGGCACCCAAAACAAATTTTCAATACTTGACTATTTCGTAGACTCCAAATATAGAAACCTTCACATCTTTAATTACGGAGATATTGCTGAACCTGACTGCCGGGTGAGCAAATTGTCAAAAAAATTGGACTTAAAAGAAAGATGGGTTGATGTTCCACTTTGGATTGGCGAGGAACTAATTGGTGCTATTGGTGTTGACTACGATGATGATGATATTAAATGGGATATGATAAATGAAGATATAAAATTTCAACTTATGCAGGGGAGCGTTTTTCTTGCAAGTGCAATTAAAAATTCTTTCTTAATAAATAATTCAGTTCGTTTTACTAACATTTCGCGAAAGATTAGTGAATTAAAATTAGCAGGAAAAAAAGAAGAAGAACTACTCAAACTACTCTCTGAAGAGTTTGATGCCAATGTTGTTTTCCATTTCTACAAATTTTGCGATTATGGATTCAAATTAAGTAGTTCTTATTCCATTCAAGAATCATGGACTAAAATAACCGATAGTTTTATTTATCTGGGGGATACCGAGAATTGCATTTTATCTAAAAAAGAAGGTCGGCATTTTGCGAATGAGAAGAATTTTGAGAATAGAACAGAACTTGAAGTTCACAAAAAAGAGAATGGCAAATTAAATAGCGTTATAAGTATTTATTTACGAAGCAATGGCAAGGTGGTAGCCATTTTGTTGGGTACAAAATATAATAAAAATGAAAACAATTTGCCCTTCTCGAATTACGACTATGTCTTTTTACGATCTGTGAGCGAGCAAGCTGGTGAGATTCTACACAATTTTTACTTCAAACAAGGGTATGATAAGATTATCTTTGCTGTTGCAAATTCGATCTCTAAAATTGAGAGAATAGAAGATTTTGGTGTAAAGTTTTTTAAGAGTATTAGAGAATTGTATCCAAAAACATATATTACATTGTATCAAAAAAAACGAGGGAAGCTGATTTTAATTGCTGACAGTGAAATCAAGAATGAGAACAAACAACTTGCAAAACTTGTTTATAACCTGCCCAGTGAATCAATTCCCAATAAATTACAGTGGATAAAAGAGCAGGAGTCAGGTTTTACAACCTCATTCCTTTATCGGGAAGATAAAGTATATTATTACAAGAATAGAGAACTTCTTAATGAAGCTATAGCTGAATATTATCCTAAGCATGAAAAAGACAGAATTGTGACATATTATGATGCCCAGTATGAAGATCGAAAGGAACTTCAGTCGGAAATCATTAAAGTCATCAAGTATAAGGATCAACCGATTGGAATAATTCGTTTTCAAGACAACCTTACGGATAGTTATGATGAATATTTTATTGATTTTGTGAAAACTTTGGCCAGTCAAATAGGTAATATTGTTGGGCTTTTGAATGAGTTAGAAGAGCGAAAAGATTTTGAGAGATCGTTCTTTCATGAGCTAAAAGCACCAGTTGCTGCAATGAGTGGCAACCTCAATCTCTTCCCATACAGAATGGGGTTTTCACCGGAAGAATTCAAACAGATTGGGCTGGAAATTAACAACAAGCTGCCGAGATTAAATAGGAAAAGAGATTCACGAGCCAACATAGAGGATCCAGATTATATCCTTATACCCAAAAATAAACTGTTCCCATTGCTTCAAGTTCTTAACTTGAGGGATAGGTTACTACAATTTATTCTAAATGATCCGGATATTTTCGATGTTTCAAAACCGATTCGATACTCATTTAAAAAGGAAGTTGATCTTAAAAAAATAGTTTCTTCAATTTGCAGGACTTTACAATTCAATGCAGAGAAAAGTGAAGACGATAAAAAGCTCTTATTTGAAACCAAAAAATTATTTTCAAAAATTATCGTCGGTGATGAGCGGTATTTGGAGTTAGCTTTTTATAACATTTTCTCTAATGTGATTAAGTATAGCCTTAGAATTAATGGTTCCTATGTCCGAAACATTTTAATTGACTGGGAAGATCATGATCAAATCTTTATTATTCGAATTACAAATTACGGTAAAACTTTTTCTCCGGACGAAAGCCAACAAGTCCTTGAATTAGAAAAAAGAGGATCAAATTCTCTGAATATAGAGGGTAAGGGATTGGGGCTTTTCTTGGCGAACCGGATTTTTAATTCGCACAGCGCATTATTAAAGCTTATTCCTTATCCTGACGAATTTAAAACAGAGACAACAATAACTTTTAACTTGCATCTAAATTCAAAATTGTCAGATGAGACATAAAATTCTTGTTATTGATGATGAAAATGGAAAATTAGAATTAATTAAGGACGCTTTTGAAGTTTTTTCCCCAAATCTAGAAATTCTTTCTTTTTCTTGTCCAGAAGAAACCTATGAAAACATTCGTTCTAATGGAGAAGATATTCCGCTAATTGTTCTTGACATAATGATTGATGCAGATGGTAAGAATTCTGGCGGTATAAACAGATTGCTCTTTTTTTACCTTTCACTTCGAGGTGAAAATGTCCGTGCTTTTATTGCAAAACACAACATCAAACTAAATGAATCAGATGAGCAAGCAATTTTTTTAGATAAAGAAAATGTTTCGCCGATTAAAGGCAATACAAAAGTAGCTATACTTACATACAGGTGGGAAAGGGATCTCCATATAAGTGAGTTAAAAAAAACAACAGATGTCCACCAAGAGATCTCTTTTTTGAAAAAGTTGGCAATTTTAGCATCCTTGAACTTATTCATATTATACCAGACTATAACTTAAAACAACCCGGCTATAAATAAATAAAAAGTTGTATTATGAAAAGAATTGTTGTTATTGATGACGAATATGGGCAAGAAGTTCTTTCTTTTTCTTGTCCAGAAGAAGCCTATGAAAACATTCGTTCTAATGGAGAAGATATTCCGCTAATTGTTCTTGACATAATGATTGATGCAGATGGTAAGAATTCTGGTGGTATAAACAGAGGGCTCTTTTTTTACCTTTCGCTTCGAGGTGAAAATGTCCGTGCTTTTATTGCAAAACACAACATCAAATTAAATGAATTAGATGAGCATGCTGTTGCGTTAGATGAAATAAATGTTCTGCCAATTAAAGGTAATACTAAAGTAGCTATACTAACTAACCGACGGATTAAGGAAGATCATATTAATGCTTTGGTAAAAATTACAGTAACACACAAAGATCACTTTTTCGAAAAAGTTGGAAATTTCAGTATTCTAGAATTGGTTACGCTAATTGATACAGAGGAATAAACAATGGAAATTAAATTGAAATCACTTAATAGTAAGTACGTATTTATTGGCTTGGTTACATTTTTTTTCGTTGTCTTGTCAGGGAATTATCTTTTTTTTTATTCCGGTACTTCAAATAGTTTAAAATTAAAGTCTGTTAATGACAATGGTTCTTCAATTTTAGATAGTATCAAAATGGGATATTATACTTTTACCAGTTCGGATTCTGTTGTTATAAAAGAAATTGTTAAATCTCTTAAAACCGGTATAATAGCAGAACCCTCATCTTCACCGACAGAAGAATCTCTCGCAGGTACAATTATAAAAACTGGCACTTTGATATTGTCAATCTTGACGCTACTCTTTTCACTTTTCACTTTTTTTTCTTCTTTAAGTTTAAAAAAAGCGGACGACATCAAGGATGCCTTACTAAAAGTTCAAATTGATCTTCGTAATCAAATATCAGCATTAAAAGAAGAATTTGAAAATGGAATAGAGTGTGAGAAGAATAAGTTAATGGAAACCATGGAATTTGAGAAGGCAAAACTTCTAAAAACAAAAGAGGAAGCTTACATTTCACTAAGTGCATTGGAAAATAGTATAAAGAAATCTTTTATCGAAAATCTTGGCACGTATCAAGAGATGTTTGCAATAATTTTAGAGTTTACCGTTACTTCCGGTATAATTGTTGGTGAGGACTTATATAGGACTTTTGATCTCTGGAGAATTGAATCCGCGAATCAAGCTGCAATGTATTTTTACGCTCGAGGACAGGTCAGTAATATTCCCTATTTAAGAAAAGCCTTAGAACGATATCAGTCTTTTGAAAAATTACCGCAATTTAGTGAGGAGCGTCAGAGGATATTAAGTATAATCCGTAATCTTGAGGCAGCAATTGCAAAAATTGAAGCGCAAATGGCTACATCATCTGTATCTAAAGGATAGATGTGTATGTGTCAGTTAAAGTGTCACCTAATTTTAATGTAAGTTTTTTCGGTTTTGGTTATTTTAATTGTGCTTTTCACTTAAAGTATGGTTTGTGTTTTCATTTAATTATTTGCTAAAAACCAAAAAATATCGGTTATTAGTACTTGATTTCTGTTTTTCTTCATAAAGTTAATTTTACAATGAAACAAGCTACCGAAGTGATGCAAAGCCTCTCAACAGAGCTTAATTATTCATTCCCCGAAACTGCCATTATTCTTGCTGCCGGTCACGGTAAACGGATAAAAAGCCAGCGCTCCAAGATGCTGCATGAAATTTACGGCACTACCACCGTTGAGCGTGTTTACAATGCCTGTGCAGCCGCGGTTCCGGGTATAAACACGGTTATTGTTGTCGGTATTAAAGCTGTGGATGTGATGAACATGATTGGCAGCAAAACAAATAATATGTTCGCGTATCAGGCCGAGCAAAAAGGCACCGGCCATGCCGTTCAGGTTGCCTTGGATGAAATTAAAGATGAAAACTATTCCGGGATTGTTTATGTCCTTCCGGGAGACATGGGTCTTATTGATAAAGAAACAATCACGGGGTTCCGTGAAAAATTTGTCGCTTCCACTTCAGATATGATGGTGCTGACGGGCATTTTTTCCGGGCCGGTTGAGTCTAACTATTACGGCCGTATCGTCCGGGTTAAAGCGTTAGATGCCCATGGCATTCCTTCTGGTGATGACAATGGTAAAGTTATCGAAATTATCGAGCATAAAGATATTCTTGCCCTGAACGAACATGAAAACTATGTAACAGAGTACAAGGGGAGAACATACACCTACACGAAACAGGAAATGCTGGACAACCGCGAGTATAACTCCGGTGTATATGCCTTCGACTATAAAAAGCTTAAGATGCTTGTCCATAAGATTAAAAGCAACAACGTGCAGGGCGAAATTTATATTACCGATTTGATTGGCCTTTTTAACAAAAGCGGTTATACCGTCAGCGCTTCAAGCCCCAAAGAAGAATACGTGGTAATGGGCTTTAACGACAAGTCCGTGCTTAAAGAAATGGAATCCATTTACCGCAAAAACGTGTACAACCTGCTTAAAAATATTGTAGAAATTGACGACCATGAAGACTTTTTTATTGCCGAAAGTGCTATAAACGATATTATAGCAATGGATAAACAGGGTGCCCCTCTCGATATCCGCATTGGTAAAGGTGTCTATATCGGCACGGGAGTAAAACTTAACTATAACCTGCATCTTAAACGCCATGTTCATGTAAGCGGTAATGTTTTATTCGGTAAAAACGTTGTGGTTTGGGACAATGCTGAACTGAGCTGCTATCCGCATCAATCATTTGTTATCGGTGATAATGTTGAAATTCTTTCCGGCGACATCATCAAGGGTAACATTGTGCTTGGCGAGAACACGCGTATCGAGTCGAGCGTGAATATGACCGGAAGTGATGAGTATCCGCTTATTATCGGGAAAAATGTTTTGGTTAAAGGCACAAGTTACATTTTCGGGTCAGTTATCGAAGATGATATTTTTATAGAACATAGCGTTCTTATTAATAAACGCATCAACAAACTCCTCAAGAAAAACGGAGAAGTGCAAAAAATCCGCTTCTACCTTCCTATGCCTTCGGGCGTGGATGCGATAGAGCACCTGTAGGAATTATGAGTTTTGAGTTATGAATGATGAGTGTGGGGAAATAGTTAGCATGTAGGCAAATGTCTTGTGTTAATGCGGATTTTTTTTGTGTGCTTCTAATTGAACTTGAAAATACAACCGGTTATTTATCGTAAAAACAAATAACCGGTTTTTTGAAGTTAAAATGAGTTTTTATAAACCGCTAGTTGAATCGCAGTCAATTTTTACCAGCCTGAATAGCCATAGAAAGATTGTATCAACAATACTAACGCATCTCAGCAGTTTATTTACTGATAGGAAAAACTCCTAAATAAATAATTGCCGCGATGGTTCCAGCCAGAATTCCATATAAATACGGAGTATTGGTATCTTCAGGTGTTTTAGAAAGGGGTTGTATTTCTAAAATATTATTCTTACTCAGTGAATCTAAAACATGTTTTGAACTTATCAGAGCGATATTATTCCACTCTGCCGTATAAGTTCCTCGGCCGAATGCATCAATAGTTGTAATGGTGTCGGATGTTGTAATCAGTTTCCCGGTAATAATTTCACCGGACTTTAATCTGACAACAACAGTGTCGTTACTCTGTGCATGCAGTGTCAACTGCATTAAACAAGTAAAGAGTGCAACAAAAACTAATTGTTTGCTAAAGGGAATTGCGATTGCTATATTTTTTTTCATTTAGATACCTCCTGTAAAAACAAGTCCCACCATATCAATGTGGGGTGAATAAATATATCGGATACCGACCCCGATTAGGCCTCTGGCATTTTTGTAATAAACCGTCAAACCCGGTGCCGTGTAAAATTCATCTACGGTACTTTTTTTATGGGTTATGGCCTGAGAAGTGCGTGTAATATACGCGTATCCGGTGCTGAAAGAAACCGTAAACTGAAAAGTTCCGTCCCATATAACACCGCCGCCTTCAAGTGCCAGACCGATAAAATTATTTAAATCATAAGCCTCGTTAGCAGCATTGTACGGTTCTTGAGCATATAGTGCCTGTATGCCAAGAAATGTTGGACGCGAAAGCCGGTAACTGCCATGCAATCCAAGAATTACAGGTCTGACCGGACCGAACCCCGTACCCATTAAAACCTTAGCTGACCAATGCGCAGTATCGTACGATGGGCTGAAGTTTAAAGTTTTTAAACGAATCTTTCCATCCGGTTGTAATTGGTTAGGCGAATTTTCTGTGGTAGTAATAAGGTTTATCTGATTCCACGGAATTGTGACTGTACTGCCGTCAACTTTCTTTATAGTTATATTCTCAGGCATGGGTGTTGCCGGGGTGCCAATAATAAATCCACCTTCTTTACGGCGAACCACAATGGTGTCGGTATTTTGTCCATAAATTTCTAAATGCAGCATAAGGCTGAAACAGAGCAAAACGGTATATTTTATCATTATCAATTGTCCCTTTCGTTTTCAATAAACGGCAATACCGGCAATTTTTAAGGAATATGGCAAATTTGTAATATCCAATGGCAACGACCGGTTGTTTGTTTTTAAGGCTACAGTTCTTGAGAACCTGCTTACCTGTTCAGAGAATTAGTGCAATGCCATAAAGAAAAATAGAAAATCTCTTGAGTATTTGCAAAATTCAGAAATTTTATTTGCATGAATGAACAGTGTTCATTATATTTGCATTAGTCATTAATATATTATAAGGCAATGGGTATTTCAGAACGCAAAGAGCGCGAAAAGTCCGAGATGAGAGAGCTGGTTTTACAAACAGCGCTTAAACTTTTTATAGACAAAGGGTACGACAATGTCAGTATCCGTAAAATAGCCAATGTAATAGAATACAGCCCGGGTACGATTTATTTGTACTTTAAAGATAAGG
>JACPGF010000298.1:0-3253 GCA_016182615.1 Ignavibacteriales bacterium | reverse complement strand
AAGGATGAAATTTTTTTCGAATTGCATAATATCGGGTTTACCAAATTCTATGAATATCAGCGTTCAATACAACATATAAGTGACCCGCTTGCCCGGCTTGAGGCGCATGGCAGGGCATATCTGGAATTTGCGCTGGGGAATCCGGAATTTTATGATATCATGTTTATTTCTCTGGCGCCTGCAAAAAAAATTAAGCTGTATCATAACTGGGAGTTAGGAGAGCGCACGTATGCATTGCTGAAAGAAAACGTTAAGCAGTGTATCGATGCGGGATATTTTTCCGGACAAAGCGTTGAGGTAGTTGCTTTTTCGATGTGGTCATTCGTTCATGGAATTGCATCACTAATCATAAGGCAGCGTATGCAATTGGTGCCGCAGGAGGTAATTGAGAATATTACTAATGGTGCGATGTGTTTCCTGATAAACAATCCTCAGGGTAAAAAATAACCGGTGGAACCGGAAAAATGACTAAAAAAATTTGCTCTTTTAATGAACAGTGTTTACAAAATATTATATATACTAATTAATGTAAGGTGATATGATTATGAATTCAAATTATATAAAATTCGTTTTGCTTGTATTGCTCGCCGTTTGGCGAATACCGCTCCATGCGGATCAACCCATTGCAACGGGTACCATTCAAGGCAGGGTTATCGATGTTGACACGAAACAGGAAATCGCTGGAGCAATTATAACCGTTCTCGAAACAAAAAAAACTACAGCCAGTAACGATGCTGGCAAGTTTATTCTGAACGATCTCGAGCCGCGTTTATACTCATTGCTTGTGAAAGCCGCTTTCTATTCGGAAGTTATAAAAACGGATATCCGCGTGGGAATAGCCCAAAGCACAAAATTGACCGTGGAGCTGAAAATGAAAGGCTATGAAGAAGCGGAAGTGGTTGTTACAGGGAAAAAACTGTTCGAAAGAACCAATGGTGCAGCCGTTAGTGCAAATGCACTCTCACCGGAAGAAATCCGCCGGGCACCGGGTGCGGCCGAAGACGTACAGCGGCTGGTTCAGGCATTACCGGGTGTTACAACATCAACCGACAGCAGGAATGACCTGATTGTCCGCGGCGGAAGCCCTTTTGAGAATTTCATCCTTATCGATGGTATTGAAGTACCTAACGTTAACCATTTCGGCACACAAGGAGCCTCGGGCGGACCAATTGGAATGGTAAACACCGATTTTTTAAACAACGTTACATTTAGTTCCGGCGGGTTTGCAGCCAAATATGGCGATAAACTCTCTTCAACCATGGATATAGGTTACCGTGACGGGGACAGGAGCAAATTTGCAGGTAAATTTGATCTTGGCGTTGCAGGTGCAGGCATTGATGTCGAAGGCCCGATACAGAAAGACAAAAGTTCCTTCCTTTTTTCGGCAAGAAAAAGTTATCTCGACCTGATATTTTCATCTACAGGCCTTACAGCAATTCCTAACTACTCGAACTTTAATCTTAAGGCAACGTACGAATTAAATGAACAGCATAAACTCGAAATACTTGATCTGGCAGGTATCGATGATATTTATTTTAAAAATTTTGATATCGAGGACGCGCCAGAACAAAATACCACCAAGTATAGCGGCTGGCAAAACATTTCGGGATTAATGCATAAATGGCTTATTGGAAAAAATACATATCTGCAAAGCTCGGTCTCACATACCATATACGAAAAGGAAGTAACCGTTGATTCACTCGGTAAATTGCAGTTCAGGAACAATTCAACCGATCAGGAAATTGTGCTGCGGAGTGATTTTTTCCACAGGTTCACACCGACAGATTTATTCGAGGCTGGCTTTACCGCACGACGCATAACTAACAAAAATGATCTGTACGCGTATAAGTCGATTAATGCTTTTGGCAGGGAAGACGCGGGACTTATATACAATGCAACGGCTAAAGCTGAGAAGTACGGCTTGTTTATGCAGTACAATAAAGAATTGTTCAATGCACTCTCGTTAACAGCAGGGTTGCGCTATGACCATTTTAGTTTTCTGAACAAGCCCGGTGTTACATCGCCACGGTTCGCGGCTTCCTACGAAGTTTCCGGTAATTTCAAGATAAACACCGCTTATGGTATATACTATCAGGCACCGCCGCTTATTTGGCTGGTGGCAGACAGCAGGAACAAGGATCTTAAACATATCAAAGCAGTTCATACTGTGGCAGGTATCGAGTATTATCCGTCGGCTGATATAAAGATAACTGTTGAGGCATATCAAAAGGATTATTCGGATTATGCCGCCAGTGTACTTAATCCACAGGTCAGTTATGCCAATTCCGGCTCAGAGTATGGCACGGCAGGTCTGGAATATCTTGTTCCGGCAAGCACGGGTTACGCGAAAGGAATTGAACTTTTTATACAGAAGAAATTAACTGATAAACTTTATGGGATGGTAAACTATTCATATTCCGATATCAGATTCAAAGCACTGGATGGTGTTGAACGGCCAAGCAGTTTTGATTATAGAAATGTTTTTACAATTATCGTTGGCTATAAAGTTAATGCTGATTTTGAAATAAGTGGTAAATACCGCTACATGGGGGGCAGGCCTTACACGCCGTTTAACGAAGCTCTCTCAACCGAGTACAAGCAGTCGATATTTGACTTTAACCGGTATAATGGTTCACGGTTTGAGGCCTACCAGCGTTTTGATATTCGTGCTGATTGGCGCATAGAATTTAACGGCTGGAACATGGTAACGTTTATTGATTTGGAAAACACCCTTAACACAAAAAACATCGATCAATTGATATGGAATCAGAAAAAGAACAAGGCTGATAAAGTTTTTCAATGGTCATTTATTCCGGCGGGCGGCGTAAAAATAGAATTTTAAGAATGCCGGTAATCAGGATTTAAGAGAAAGAGGCAATGAACAAGGTTGCTATTTATCCTTATTAATACCTGGTTTAAAAGCATTGGTGTCAACTTAAGAGATGGATTTTATTTGGAGCTTCACTCTCTCCTTGCGCAGGCTATAAACTAAGGGAGAGGTTGTTTTGTTTTTTAGCGGCGTTAACATTGCCTAAAAGCGAGTTACCCGGCGAGCCAATGGTGTCAATTAAAAAAAGAAGCATCCGGTTCCTAAGTCCCTCCTTTTGAAAGGAGGTCTTTGCCGCAAAGCCCCGATTGAAAAAAATCCTTATTTTGACTCCCTTGGTTTAAGAGGCTGTGTTAAAACCATTTCGCATGCACTTTCATTCTTCGATTTCAGCCGAAGAAGAAAATATATTTTGGCAAAATTTAC
>JACPGF010000282.1 GCA_016182615.1 Ignavibacteriales bacterium | reverse complement strand
GCATTTTTACAAGACTTTAAATCCACAAACTAACTTTGGTCCTTTCACGCCTAATGCTGTTATGAATGAAATTGCACAGGGCGGTGTATTTATTTCATACATTGGCCATAGCGGAACTGCAACCTGGGATAATAACTTAACGAACCCTGACCAGTTATTAAACAATTCAAACCGTGGTTCAATGGTTACAGATTTTGGTTGTTCGACAAATAAATTTGCTGAACCGGATATTGAGTGTTTTGGTGCCCGCTTTGTTAATAATGGCCAGGCAATCGCGTATGTTGGAAATGCTACTTTAGGGTTTTCTTCAACAACATCCCTGATGTCGGAGCTTTTCTACAAATATTTTTTTGAGGACAGTGTTAGCAATATAGCACAAGCTCACCGGTTATCGAAAAACCATATGCTTACACAGGCAGGCACCACAAGAGCATACCGATACTTTGCACTTTCCAATACGCTTATTGGCGACCCGATGGTGAATCTTGCACTCCCGAGAAAAGTGAATTTGACGGTAAATAACGAAGAGTACTTTTCACTTGAAAAAACGGATCCAAGCGAGGAAGATTCACTGGCTGTAGTTACCATCCGTTATGATAATATTGGCAGCGTAACTACCGACACTGTTACTATTAATGTTACAGTAATGCACAATAATGTTAACACGGTGCAGAAAATGTTCAGAAGGGCTATACCGAAGAACAGCGACACACTCATGGTAGCCTTGCCGGTACGCCGTTTAATCGGCACTCACTTGGTTACTGTTGAAATTGACCCGGAGAGTGCGCTTGATGAGTACAGCCGGAGTGATAATAAATATACGTATTCAATTAACGTGCTTGCATCGGCTTTACGGGGCATTGTTAAATCCGATTTCTCTTCGGAAATAGATCCTGTCATTAACGTGTTGAATCCTATTCTGGAACCGGCCAATAAAAACCGGGAGGCAATAATGCAGTATGATACAACTGAATCTTTCACTACTGCACAAGTAAAAACTATTCCGATAGATACATTTGTAACAAAAGTTCCACTCAATACTTTAACAGCGGATAAAGATTATTTTCTGCGATTCAGGTTAAATAGCACCGATACGTCATGGTCTGGCAGTTCAACCATAAGGAAAGGATTAAAAAATTCTCCGTTTTTAGTTGAGGGTAAAAAATCTTTGACAAAACAAAAACTGGTTAATAGTTATTTCGATGGACAGGGCATAAAAATTAAAAATGACACACTGCACTTCGTGGTAAACTCCTGCGGAATTAATTTTAAAGCATTTGGCTCGATGACATTAAATGATTCGGTACTAGTGCAAGGTATTGGTACCGGGATGAATATTGTCATAGTCGATTCAGCTACATTACAAGTTGAGACAGCAGAGTTTTTTAATTATGGTAATATCGCGTACCGCTTTGATTCGCTTGTAGCCTTAATAAACCGCACGCCATTCGGTAAAATTGTATTCATGGGCATAGTCAGTGACGGGATAACGAGTACAAATCTTTTTGATAACCCCATCCTGAAAGATGCAATACTTTCTTTGGGCGCGAAACTTATTGAGCAGTTAGGGTATCAGTATCCCTGGGTGCTGATGGGTAAAAAGGGATTAGCAAAAGGACAGGCTAAAGAGGATTTGAAAACACGCGCATATCTGGATACTTTACAACTGGATACCACTCTTTATAGAATTAATAAAACAGGCTACTTTACCACTTTGCCGGTAAAAACTGCCGGCAAGTGGAAACAACTGACCATTGATTATACAGCGGCCGGAGATGGAACGGTAAAAGTTCGACCGATTGTATTACGGGCAAATGGAATAACGGATACTTTGCAATATCTCAATATAGCTGCTAATACGGCGGATCTTTCAGTACTCGATACGGTAAACGCGCAGTCTGTCCGGTTCGAAGTTTCGCTCGGCTTATCAAGCAGCGGTATATCACCGGTGTTAAAATCGTTGGCAGCCGACTTTGACGGGCTTCCGGAGCTTGGATTTAATTATGAAACCGTAAGGCTTTCACGGCAGGAGATGAAACTTGGTAAAACAGATTCTCTTTTTATTACCGTCTTAAATGGCGGCTATTTTAAAGCATCTTCGGTTAACTTATTGGTTGAACTTCAGGATGGCAGTAAACGTGATACTATCGATCAACGGGTAATCCCACAGGTTAACCCCGGGGATAAATTTTATATTAATCTGCCATACAATCCAGGCACGGGTGAAAAAAATCGCAACTTTATTGTAACGATAGACCCTGAAAAGAAAATACCTGATTATGTGAGCGATAACAATACCTTCAGGCTTCCATTCACCGTTTCTGTTGATTCAACCTTGAAACCGTATATTACAGCATATGCCGACAGCAGCGCATTAATTGACGGAGATTTTATACCGGCAAAGCCAACCCTGCATTTTGAACTTTTCGATCCAACGATTATTCCGATTAATGATACAGCAAATGTTATCTCGATATATGATAATGACACCCGGGTAGTATTTAAAAACAATCCTGAGCTGAGTTATAAAACAAGTACCGCAAACCCAAAACTTACATTTGATTATAAACCTACATTAAGTGGTGGCGATCATACGTTGGAGATAAAGGCATTATCGGGTACAAAAATGGATACAATTACTTACAAGGTTTCTTTTGTTGTTAATGATGAACTTCAGATATTGCAGCTTTATAATTATCCAAACCCGTTCAAGGATAAAACAAACTTCGCGTTTCAGTTAAGTAAGGTGCCTGAAACATTTTATATAAAAATTTATACTGTAGCCGGGCGGTTAATAAAAACAATCGAGACTACTTCAGGCGCTCTGAAAGTCGGGTATAACAAATCCTTGGTTTGGGACGGCAGGGATGCTGACGGAAATAACGTGGCATCGGGTGTGTATTTGGCAAAAGTTATTGCTAAATTGCAAGGTAAAACTTTTACTTCTACCATGAAACTGGCAGTGGTTAGATAATATTACTATGTACTTTAAATAAGGAAAAATGCTATGCGGTTAAAAAGTATAATTGTTTCAATATTTTTATGTTTTGGTGTACTCTTTGGGCAGGCACCTGTACCTAAATCCAATTTCCTGACAGGCGGTTTTGGTATGACAAATATCGATAACCAACAGTTTTATTCATTCAGGTTTGCGCCCGAATTTAGCTTCTCAAAGTTTGGTGTCGGTTTGGATCTGAATCTGGAATTTGGAAATGGCGGGCTACGGAAAGAAAATTTTAATGAAACTTCCGATTATCTCTCGATTATTCGCTATATCAGGTATGGCAATAAAAAAGAACCGGTATTTGTTAAAGTTGGAGCCATCGATGGTTATTCACTTGGGCATGGCAGTATCGTTTACATGTATAACAACAGTCCCAGTTTTGACAGTAGAAAAATTGGTGTTGTATTAGATGTTAATGCGGGTAATTGGGGCTTCGAGTCAATTTACAGTGATTTCTCGATGGGTGGCGTTGCAGCTCTCCGCGGATATGTTAAGCCGTTGCAATACACTGCGCTGAAAGCCATCCCCATTATTTCAAACCTTGAGGCAGGCGCTACTATCGCGGGTGATTTCCATAGCAAAGCCAAGATCGTTGGATTTAAAGCTGCATCTGTTTCGGGTTACGAATATGTAGAAGGCAATGATGCCTCTGTTTTTGGTGTTGATTTGGGCTTGCCGATTATCAGCACTAAATTCTTTTCGACTGAACTGTATGCAGACTACGCGAAATTTCTCAACTTTGGCAGCGGTGCCTCTGCGGGTATATCGATGGGTTTAGACGGGCTTGGACTGCTTAGTGCAAATGTAAAATTCGAGAGGCGCTGGAATAATGCCGAGTATATTTCAGGCTATTATGGCTCATTATACGAAATTGAGCGTTTTAGTTTTAATCCAACAAGTAAAACGGTTAACAGTAAATTACTTGAGCTTAAAGCAGCCACCAATGCAGAAAAGGGCTATTTTGGCGGACTGAACGTGGACATTGTTCATCTGATTAAAATTTATGGCAGTTTCCAGAAACTTGAAGGTGTGGAAAAAAGCGGCATACTTGAGATGACGGCTGAAGTGGAGCCAACTGCTGTCTCTTTTGTTGCTAGAGCAGGGTACAGCAAAGCAGGAATAAATGATGGTGCCGATATGTTTAAGCTCGATGACCGCTCCTACTTGTTTGCTGAACTTGGCTATAAACCTTACGAGTATTTGCTTGTTTCAATGGTTTACAACTGGACTTTTACCCCCGTCCGTGACAATGATGACAATATTATTTCATACGAGTCGCAAAAACGTATCGAACCAAGAGTCTCGTTTATTTACCCGCTTGGTGGTAAAAAATAGAATTTTGGAATAGTAATTTTAGTTAAAAGCCGCTCGATGAGCGGCTTTTTTAATACGTGCCCCCGGTTTCAACGAATGCCTCCTGAGAGGCAAAGTGCCAACTTAAGAAAAAAGACACTGGTTCCTAAGCCCCTCCTTTTTGAAAGGAGTGTGGATCGCTTTAGCGAAAAGCTTGTCCCTATGGGAGGAGAATTGTTTTAGCGGCATTAGCACTGCCTAAAAACGATTCCCCCGCCCTTCGGGCACCCTCCTTTCAAAAAGGAGGGACTTCAAAAAAATACAACCCAATTTTCCTTAAGTTGACACGTTTACCTCCCTTGCGAGGCATTGCCTAAAACAGAAGAGGGAAGCTCCAAATCAAAATCCATTTCTTAAGTTGAAACCAGTGGCAATTTAATCAATCGCAATTTCACCAGCCATTTATGCGGCTAATTTAAAATTGCCTCGGTTTCAACTGGGGATAAAAAGCACAAGTATCACGGGCTTCAACTCAATATCTTAATTTTATAAGAACCAGTTTGAGATAAGGAGACTATCCGCAAAAAATTTATCTGCCACCGTTGCAAGTAAAACAAAACCATAACAAAGTTCTGGTAGAGTGACTAAAATAACCTAACCACCTTCTCAGTTTGCCCGCGCTCTTTTGTATAGAACTGAAAATTTTTAGGGCTAAACTAAACTCCTTAAAGTTTATTGCGATAATAAAGAAAGATGTTAGTAAGTTTCAATATAAGATATGCCTTTGGATGCTTAAGGTATCAATTCCTTTTTAGTTGAAATGCTCCCGCAAGCATCATATACCAAGATTCTATCGTGTCTGTTCAGTTATATGACAATTACCAAGAGAAGCAAATTATCTAGCTCATATTATTTATTCAACTATAAGGAGTCGGTTTCAATGAAGAAGCTATTATTCTTTTTTGTCATGTTAACAATAGTCACCTTTTCGCAAGAGAAAGTGGATGTAAGCCCAAAATTCTATGGTTTTATCCGCGGTTGGCATCAAACGGATTTCTCAAAGAATCAGGGAGCATTCTCCATGAAAGAGGCCCGGTTGGGTATCAGGGGCAATGTTAATGAAACCTTTTCATATAAGCTACTAACTGACTTTGCGCGTTTTAACGCTGGAGTCGCCGCCAAAAACGAAGTAATCTCTTACACGGATTCAACCGGCGCGAAAAAAACGAAGAGTGTAACAACTTCTGTTTCAGCCGGAATTACCGATTTGATGGTTGATGCTGAAGTTACATTTACGCCGGTAAAATATTTTAGCATTACAGCAGGTCAATTTGTTATCCCCTTTGGTTTAGAAAACCAAAAAGGAAATGCAGACATCGATTTTGTTAACCGTACATTACTTTATGCCGTTGTAACTCCTGAACTGAGAGATATGGGTGTTATGGCCTCTTATTCTGCAACGGTACCTTTTGGATATAATTTCAAAGCAGGCGTCTATAATGGCTCAGGGCAGAATAAGGCAGAAACAGATTTGTCAAACAATTTCAGTATCCGGGCTGGGGTGCAGCCATTGGCAGGGCTAGGCTTTTCCGCATCATTTTACAACGGCAGATTGAATAACAACAAGACAAATATTATCGGTGTCAGTGCCGATGTAAGTGCGTTTGATTTTACTTTTGCCGGTGAATTTGCGCATAGAAATACTGATACCGGTGCGAAAGAGTATGTATCCAGTGGGTTTTATGGATACGGGTATTATGACTATGCAATATCCAATAGTATGTTGACCCATATCCTGCCGGGCGCACGTTTTGAAAGTGTTGAACCAAACGACGGAGTGGCCAAAGATGGATACGGACGGCTTGCACTTGGTGTTACCCTGCAATTTGCAAAAATGAATTATGCCAAATTCAGGATTAATTTTGAAACGTACACGTACGAGAATACCAGCTCTGATTCAATTAACAGGCTGGTGCTTGAATTTTTAGCTCGGTACTAAAAACCAGATTTATTACATTTGCTTTTCAAAATACGCGGCAACAAAAAACGGCATAAGCCTGTGAGAATGCTGCCGCGCAGTTTTACACGATTAATCAATTAAACCCGAGGAAGTTATGAAGCTTTTACTAAGTTTTTTACTTGTGTGCATTATTTGCTCTGTGCCTATATCCGGCCAATCTAAAAACAGCACACCAGCTGAAGCGGAAGCCTGGGCAAAAAAAGCAATTGCTTTTTATAAGGCTAATGGTAAGGAGAAGGCTATAGCTGAATTCAATAATACAAAAGGGAAATTTACCGTTGGTGATTTGTACATTATTATGTATGACATGAACGGCAAATGTCTGGCTCAAGGCTCAAACGCTAAAATGGTTGGAAAAGACCTGATAGATATGCAGGATGCAGATGGAAAATATTTTGTTAAGGAACGCCTTGAAATTATAAAGAAAAAAGGCAAGGGCTGGCAAAATTACAAGTGGACTAATCCCACCACAAAAAAGATAGAGGCCAAAACCATGTATGTTGAAAAAGTTGAAGATTATATAATCGGGTGCGGCGCGTACAAAAAATAAATTGGGTGATTGCTGGTTCTGTTAGGCCATCTGCAGAACCGGCAAACCAGTTATATGAGAGGCGAGCCGAATTATACACCGGTTAGAATTTTTGAAAGCCGGAGTTAGCAAACATGAAACTGAAAATGCAGCTACTTGTTACGTGAACTCTTATAAAGATAAAGAGGATTAATGGATTGTGATGTGTGAGTGACATTAAGGTAAATGATTGGATAACGGAAAAAATATGGAATCAATAATTAGCAATTTAAACCTTGCAAAAAAACTTTTAATTGCCCCTGTTCTGGGGTTGTTTTTCTTGCTGCTGCTTGGAGGAATAAGTTTTTGGGGGCTGCAAGCCCAGCAAAATGCGCTTAAAGAGATTTTTGAAGTTGATTACCGGACCACTGAACAAAACTACTCCAACTATCAAAGGATTACCAAAGCTCAGGGAGATATGTATAAATTCATCAGTTGGGCAAGGGCAAACTATTCGCAAGCGAGGTTGGACGAATTAACAAAAACTGTTCAAGCTGAAATTGAGCGTGTTGAAAAAGATCTAAAATCTGCATCACAAATGGCTGGAGCCGAAAAAGAAAGCGGGTATCAGTTGGCAGAAAAGCAATTGCTCGCCTATAAAAAGGAAGTAACTAATGTTTTGGATTTTGCCATAATAGATTTAAATGCGGCAACAATGATGATGGGGACAGTTGATGACAAGTTCGCTGCACTTTCTAAAACGCTTGAAAGTATTACAAACAATTCAGTAGCTCTGGGAGAAAAAAGTTACATCCATGCACAGGATAATTTTTCCTTCGTGCTGATCGTATTTTTTTCGGTACTTATTGCCTCCGCGGTGTTTTCATTCTATCTATCTATTAGAATCAATAAAGGAATTTCAAAGCCGATTCTGGAACTAACTACAGCCTCGCAAAAAGTATCAAATGGCGATATTAATGTAAAAATAGCAATTACTTCAAAAGATGAACTGGGGGTTCTTGCAAGTAGTTTTACCGGGATGATTGACCATATACGCAGCTCACAAGAACAGCTTCTTCTTGAAAAGCGCAGTGTTGAGGATAAAATTGCTATTGCAATAAAGGAATCGAAGGATAAGCAAGACTACCTTGAGGAGAGTACCGGAAAAATGCTGAAAGGAATGAATGCTTTTTCGGCAGGTGACTTATCAGTTTCTGTGCAGGTTAACTCCGATGATGAAGTAGGTAAAATGATAAAAGGTTTTAACTTGGCTTTGCAAAATGTGAGGGAAGCATTCCGGTCAATTGTTGATGCTGTGCAGGCAACTGCAAGCGCGGGGAATGAAATATCCGCGAGCGCGGAACAGATGGCTGCAGGAGCACAGGAGCAGAGTGCACAGACCACAGAGATAGCCGGTGCGGTAGAAGAGATGACAAGGACTATTATGGAATCGACAGGAAGTGCCCATGATGCCGCGAAAAAATCCGAGCAGGCAAGCGCGCGGGCAAAAGAAGGATCTCAAAAAATTGAAGAGACGAAAACCGGTATGGTACGAATCGTCAACTCGACCAAAGAAACCGGCCGCATTATTTCTTCACTCGCAAAAAAGACCGATCAGATTGGTGAAATTACTCAAGTGATAGATGATATTGCCGACCAGACAAACCTGCTTGCTCTTAATGCTGCTATCGAAGCAGCCCGTGCCGGTGAGATGGGCAGGGGTTTTGCCGTAGTTGCTGATGAGGTACGCAAGCTTGCCGAACGTACAACAAAAGCAACAAAAGAGATTGCCGCGACAATAAAGACCGTGCAGAAAGAGGCAAAAGAAGCCGACGACTCAATGGCCGAGGCACAGACTTCGGTAGAGCAGGGGATGATACTTACACAGCAGGTTGCCGAGGCACTGACCCAGATACTCGCAGTAAACCAGATGGTTTCGGAAAGTGTTAAGCAGGTAGCAATAGCAAACGAACAGCAATCGGCCACGGCAGAAGAAATCAGTAAATCAATAGAAGGCATTAGTAACGTTACTCAAGAAACCGCTCAGGGAGTCGCACAGATTGCCCACGCTACCGAGGATCTGAATCGGCTTACAACAAATCTTGAGCAGCTTGTGGCGCAGTTTAATATTGATTCAAGCGTTGAAGACCGCATGGGGAATGCTGGTACAAAGCCTGCACGGATGTTACGGTGAAATTCTTAAAGGCAGGCTTGAGATATTTGAAAGAAATGGAAAAGTGTTTTAATTACAATTTGTTTAATACGACACAATAACTTTGTAGAGGCCTATTTTCACTGAAGTCGTACAGATGATATAGGTCTTAAATATTTAGAAGGATAGTAATATGATAAGATTGTTGAGATACTTGCTAACAGCGCTGTTAATCCTTGGAGCAACCTCTGCTCAGGATAAAAAAGGTACACCGGCGCAGGCTGAGGCTTTGGTAAAAAAAGCAGTTGCATTTTACAAGGAAAATGGCAAAGAAAAAGCATTCGCAGCTTTCAATGACCTGAAAGGCAAATTTGTTTCGGGTGATCTATATATTTTTGTGTATGATCTGAACGGAAAATGTGTAGCCCACGGAAGCAATGCAAAAATGATTGGTAAGGATTTGATTGAATTGAAAGATGCCGACGGGAAAGCCTTTGTAAAGGAACGTGTTGAGATAGCAAAAACCAAGGGGAAAGGCTGGCAGAACTACAAATGGAATAATCCGGCCACAAGTACCATCGAACATAAGACTGCATATATCGAAAAAGCCGGGGATGTCATCATTGGTTCAGGTGCTTATAAAAAATAGGCAGATTTGATTGTTAGATCACCTTACTGTTAGAATAATGCCTCCTTTCGGGGGCATTGCTTTAAATATCTGATTATCTTTTAAGGGCATTATTTCTACCCTTAAATGTTTTATTACCCGAAACGATGCCGGGCATATCTAATACCAAGCCACAAAATCAAATGTCCCACGAGAAGGTATCTCCAACATAAACAACAAAGTAGCACCCGGAAAGCGCAACAAAGCAAAAAAAAGTAAAGCGCAGGATACACTTTTTCTGTGCTTTTAAAATTAAACAATAGGCTCTATTTAACGTGAATGCAAGAATTTATTTTAAAACGGGGCTACACTATTATTGGGGAAATGCGATAGTACAAATGGAAGCCCCACATAAAAGGATAACT
>JACPGF010000281.1 GCA_016182615.1 Ignavibacteriales bacterium | reverse complement strand
GGTTCAATCGCGGTATCTGTGTCTGCGGGATTGATTTGCACTGCCGGTCTCTCCAATTCGCGCTCGAAGGCAATAACTTTATTAAATACATACCCACTCTATGTTCCCTTAATTTCCACGATCGTTTTCAATCATCTTGCAGGTTATCAGCAGACACGAACAAACGGCAAAAAAAGCGTTGTACTTTTTCCCGGTGTTAATAAATACGGCGGTACAATCAATATGCATTTGGCTCTTTAAAAACCATAGTAAACCCTCATGGCACCACGGGATAGAATATTACTAGGTTTAGCTTACTCTTATCAATAACCGTATGAGTAGCCCGGTGTATGCAGGAGGGCGATTGGAATATTAACCGGCATACTAGAATTTTAAAAAATCGGATACTAAAACATGTGCTCCGGTTTCCGCTAAGACTATTGCACTAGTAATTCTCATCTGAATACAATTCAAAATAATCACGGGTAAACTTAATTACCGATTTTCTTGCTAGAGCCGGGTTATTAATTTCTTCGAGCCAACCTTTTAAATCATTGATTTTTCCTTCACACAGTTCACACTGTAAAGCAACATGATTGGCAATCTGCTCTTCCGTTTGATCTTTGAGATACAAAGCTTCGTCGAACATCGGGTCAGAATAGAGTAAGTCAATATCCAGTTGGATGTTATTTTTTACCGAGTTGAGCATGTCAATAAAAACCGTTAATAATTCTCTATCGAACAGCTCCGGACTGTCCTTTTTTGTATCTATCCACTGTAATATTTGCAGCATAATGTACCGGGCTTTATGAAGTTCCACATCTTCTTCAGACATGTGCTCAGGAAAATCTAATTTCAGGAGTTCGTCCGGCTTAAATCCCATCTCAGATAGCATACGCGTTAAATTCACTATGGTTTCATCCAATTCATCAAAAGGAATGTCAACACTGGGTACTTCCGGTTTGGCTAAAAGATTAAAGATTTTGCCCTCTTCATCTGCCGAACTATTATTCCCCTTTTCAAAAATTTTATTTTGTACTATTGCCCCGCTATTATCATCGTCCTGAGAATCATAATCTTTAAGTGGTATTCCATTTTCATCAGGCATGCCTTGACTAAATAGCTCATGCATGTATGCATCAGAAAACTCATCATCAAAGTCTCCGGGGTCTCCGCCGGCTTCTTTATACATTGCCAGTGCTTTTTCATCTGGTTCAATAAGAAAAAAGGCGCTATGCAGCATATCGCAAATTACCTCGTTAATTTCCTCAACTTTTTCCTTACCGAATTTATGTGTCTTGAGAGCGGATGACAAAGACGCCGCCAGTTGTATTTGGATTCGTGCTGCTTCATGCTGCAATGGTACTAAACGTACACCTAATCTTTCTGACAATTCCAGCAATCTGGCTTTATCAGTAATGTATTTCTTTTGCAGTTTGTTGGTTTTAAAAAGCAGAGTATTGAATTTTTTTTGCAGGGTTGCAAGTTCATGTTTACTTCCGGCGATAAATTGCAATCCCTGTCCGGCGCTATGCTTTTTTTTATCCTTGGGTGTTTTCATATAGTTCTAAAAAAAATGATTGAGGTAACTATTTTACTTCCATGATAGATTATTTAGTTTTTGGTAAAACCAAAGTAAATATAAACTCCTCCAGTGGAATTCCCAAAAACATTAAAAACTCAAAACCTATTGGCCGTGTAAGGTGGCATTATCTACAATATGAATGCCGGGTTCTTGATTAAAAAAAGCATTAACTAAAAAATGAGCAACTGACAATGCTTGCACAGGTTTGTATTTAGCCGGTATGAGCGGTGCAAAAGGCTGCAGGAGCCGTTCGCCCAATCTGAATTCATTTCTGTCCCCTAACAGTAGCGATGGACGTACTATTGTTATAGCCTTAAATCGCAGCCGGAGAATTTCACGCTCAACTTCTCCTTTGACTCTGTTGTAAAAAACGTTAGAAGCAGCATCAGCCCCTAATGCAGAAACCAGCAAAAAATGGCGCACCCCCGCATCCGAAGCTGCCCGGGCCGCCCTCAGAGGGTATTCAAAATCAACTTCACGGAATTTTTCCTGGCTTCCGGCTTTTTTAATCGTGGTTCCTAACGCGCAAAATATAGCATCTGCCGGAAAAAGTCCGGCATACGCGCCTTCATCAGAAAAATCAAATATTTGTTCACATACCTTTGGAATCCGTACTTTATTCAGCTTCCTTACCGGAGCAATTATTTCATCAATATTTCTTACTGTTGCAAGCAATTGTACAATATGCCCCCCGGTTAGGCCTCCTGAACCTAAAATCACAACTTTCATTTCACCTACCTTTCTACCGAATGAAAAGCACTATAAAAATACTACAACCTGAGAAAAGAAGCATCCGAAAATAAAAAAAAACCAGAAAAAATATTTTTCATCACATCAGGCAAATAAAGCCAATAAAAAAAGCACAAAAGCAATGCCTGCTTAAATTCATTAGTGTTTCTTTACATTTTACAATATAAAAAAGTAACCATTGCTGATTATCAACTAATATTTATGCGGTTAAAACCAAACTATCATAGCATGATGTCGCAAATATTTTATAATTTAGTAAGGCAAAAAAAAATTATTGAGGAACCGGATTTATTCCGGCGGCTATGTTGGAACCACGTTTTATTACCTTCCTATGTTCAAACCAGTACCATGTAATTGGCTACACATTAATATATTATTTCTTGACAGGATATAGATTATGTCGATAATGCAGGAACGCATTAAAGAATTAATGGACTTGAGAAATCAGGCCCGCCTTGGCGGAGGAGAAAGACGCATCGAAAGTCAGCATAAAAAAGGAAAGCTGACAGCCCGCGAACGTATTAGTATTTTACTTGATGAAGGCAGCTTTGAAGAATTTGATATGTTCGTATCACACCGCTGCATCGATTTTGGATTGGACAAGCAGACCTATCTTTCAGACGGCGTTGTAACCGGCTATGGCACGATTGACGGCCGGCTGGTATATGTTTTCTCGCAGGATTTCACCGTTTTCGGCGGTTCACTTTCGGAGATGTACGCCCGGAAAATATGCAAAGTAATGGAAAAAGCATTAAAAGTCGGAGCCCCGCTCATCGGTATAAATGACAGCGGTGGCGCGCGGATACAGGAGGGAATAAAATCTCTTGGTGGTTATGCAGACATTTTTCAGAACAATATCCTCGCTTCAGGTGTAATTCCCCAGATATCGGCCATATTCGGGCCATGTGCTGGTGGAGCCGTGTATTCACCTGCCCTGACGGATTTTACTTTAATGACTAAAGATACCAGTTATATGTTCCTGACCGGGCCAAAAGTTGTGAAAACAGTTACGGGTGAAACCGTAACCGAAGAAGAACTCGGCGGCGCTTACGTGCATGGAACAAAGTCGGGCGTTACCCATTTTGTCGTCGATTCGGAGGAAGAAGGCATCTTGCTGATCCGGAAACTGCTTAGTTACATGCCGCAAAATAATCTTGAAGAGCCGCCTATCGTGCCCACGGACGATCCGATTGAAAGAAAAGAAGACTTCTTGAACGAAATTATTCCGGAACAAACCAACAAACCGTACGACGTGAAAGACGTACTGCATGCCGTGGTTGACAATAATGAATTTTTTGAAGTACAAAGAAATTACGCCCCGAATATCGTCGTTGGTTTCGCCCGGTTCAATGGTATGTCTGTAGGCATCGTCGCCAATCAGCCGAACTATCTCGCGGGAATTCTGGACATTAATGCTTCCCGCAAAGCAGCCCGTTTTGTACGGTTTTGCGACGCTTTTAATATTCCGATTGTGACGTTTGTTGATGTCCCCGGATTTCTTCCGGGAACAGCACAAGAATATGGCGGTATCATTCTCCATGGCGCAAAACTATTATTTGCATACGGTGAAGCCACGGTGCCAAAAGTTACCATCATTCTGCGCAAAGCTTATGGCGGCGCATACGATGTAATGGGCTCAAAGCATTTGCGCGGAGACATTAACTATGCATGGCCAACAGCTGAAATAGCAGTTATGGGTCCCCGCGGAGCAATTGAAGTACTGCATTCACGTGAACTGGATGAATTTAAAGACTCGAAAGAGCGCAATGCTTTTCTTGTACAAAAAGAAGAAGAATACCGTGAAAAATTCGCTTCTCCTTACGTTGCAGCAAAGTACGGCTATATCGACGATGTGATAGAGCCAAGGAATACCCGGTTTAGGGTTATACGCGCATTGCAATCGCTTGCAACAAAAAAGGACTCGAACCCGCCCAAAAAACACTCTAACATGCCCTTATAGGAAACGAATATGCAACAGACAAGTGAAAAGGTATTCGATGTGGCGTTTTTCTTTGAGCCATGGATGGTTGCATTGGCTTTAATCATAATCGTAATTGTTTTTTACCTCATATACCATTACCGCGATAATTTCTTTGGTGAAGCACAATTTGCCGATAGCCAGGACGAAGAAAGCAAAAAATTAAAAGCGCAAAAAGACGAAGAGGACAAAGTAATTCCGGTTGTTATTGGTTTGGCCATTAACCAGTATCTCGAAGAAATGAATGAGTATGAGAAAACCATACTTACTATTAAAAAAGTAATTAAGCCATATACACCGTGGAGTTCGAAAATCTATGGGCTTCGGCAAACACCTTTATTTCAACCTCGCAGGAAATAATCATGAAAAAATTTAGTTTTTCGGTTAACAATAAAGACTATAACGTTAGTGTTATAAGTATTGAAGGAACAAACGCTACTGTCTTGGTAAATGGCATTTCATACGAAGTCACCATCAATAAAGAAGTTAAGACATCCAAAACTCCAACCATTGTCCGTTCAAGGGTAGAACCATCCACAGAGTCTGATAGATCTATTGCAAAAACCAGCAGTCCGGTAGGAACAAAAGGTGCAGGATTTATAAAAGCCCCATTGCCCGGCACTATAGTTTCGGTGCAGGCAGAGGCTGGCGATACGATTCGCATTGGTGAACAGCTTCTTATACTTGAAGCCATGAAAATGGAAAACAATATTAAAGCAGATAAAGAGGGAGTTATTACTTCCATCCGGGTGGCTCCCGGTGACAGCGTTCTCGAAGGAGATATTCTCCTCGAAATTAAAGCACTTGGTGAAATTGGTTTACGGGACGATGAAGCATGAAATCAAATATCTATCTCGTAATTATATTTATGTACGGGCTCACTGCCATTATATCTTTCTTCGTGGCATTTGTTATAAAGCTCATGTCCTGGGTACTTAAATATAAAAAGCAGTAAACGGTTTATTACAGATACGGAACAAATATGGACTTTAATGGTTTTTTAGAATTATTTCAAGGTATCGCAACCTTAGCTCAATCGGATCCGGTTATTATATGGGTGCGTATCGGACTTATGGCACTGGGGATGTTACTCATTTATCTCGGAAAAAAAGAAATTCTCGAACCCTTGTTGATGATTCCTATGGGAATGGGAATGGCGGCAATTAATGCGGGGGTTTTATTTATGCCAAGCGGGGTGCAGGGTAATATCTTTGTTGACCCGATGGTATCAGACCCAAAACAACTGCTCGATATACTGCAAATTAACTGGCTACAGCCAATTTATACGTTCACCTTTTCAAACGGATTAATAGCCTGTTTTGTCTTTATGGGCATTGGTGTTTTGCTTGATGTCGGTTTTGTTCTGGCACGCCCGTTCTTGTGCATGTTTCTCGCGTTGTGTGCAGAGCTTGGTACTTTTGCTACCATCCCGATTGCCATGTGGATGGGATTGGATTTACCGCACGCTGCCTCGATAGCTATGGTAGGAGGTGCAGACGGACCGATGGTTCTGTTTACATCCCTGATGTTGTCAAAAGACTTATTTGTGCCAATCACAGTTGTTGCCTATTTGTATCTTGGGCTTACCTACGGCGGTTACCCGTACCTTATAAAACTTCTTGTGCCAAGACGGCTGCGGGGTATTAAAATGGATTTACAAATAAAAAACGCGCGGATAGTATCAGCAGGTGAAAAACTTGCGTTTGCCGTTGTTGTCTGCACTATTCTTTGTTTACTTTTCCCCGTGGCAGCACCATTATTCCTTTCACTGTTTGTCGGTGTAGCAATCCGTGAGTCTGGTCTTAAACATCTCATTCAGTTTATCGCCGGTCCGTTACTCTACGGCTCAACATTTTTCCTTGGCCTGCTGCTGGGTGTTTTATGTGAAGCCCATCTTATCCTTGACCCCAGAATTTTACTGCTTTTCGTCCTCGGTGTAATATCACTTCTCCTTTCTGGCATTGGCGGTATTGCAGGCGGGTACATCATGTATTTTATTTCCAAGGGCAAGTTTAACCCGGTAATCGGTATTGCCGGTGTCAGTTGTGTGCCTACTACCGCAAAAGTTGCACAAAAATCAGTTAGCGCGGTCAATCCTGAATCTTTGATACTGCCGATTGCCATAGGTGCAAATATTAGTGGTGTTATTACAACGGCTATAATTTCCGGTATTTATGTTACACTTGTGCCGCTAATTAAATAAATATTTTGGTAATAGAAAAGCCGGACAGGTGTTCTGTCCGGCTTTTTTTGCAGCATGTTAAATTTTCAGGAACCTTATTCTGGGCTAGGTTCAGCATGAAGCACGCGGATAAAAACAAAAGTCGTACTCTACTTCATCAACTTACGTTTATACCAATGATGCTAACGCTAAACAGAGCTATTGCCCGAAGTTCAAAAAAACAGTCCCTGCCATAACATTACACAACGCTAAACTAATTAGTTAGTTTTTGCAATAGTAATTGCTGTTGCTGTAACAGTTGCCCTATGAACAATGCCAGAAGTTCCATTGTCACCATTTTCGGTTCCGGTACCCTGGAATACTATAGTTGTAGCCGTACCCGCGGTGCTGATTGTATAGGTTCCATTTGCATTTGAGCCAAGACCCGTTGGTATCGAGAACCCGACAAATGAATTTCCACCACCGCC
>JACPGF010000305.1 GCA_016182615.1 Ignavibacteriales bacterium | reverse complement strand
CAGGAAATAAATTACTGTTAACCGGTGAAAGCAGGAAAAACTCCAGTTCCCCCAACGCGTACATTTCCATACCCGATTGACGGGTAAACAAATCTGATGCATTGTGCAATATTGTATCTAATGCAAACGGGGCAAAATTTCCGGTTCCGGTAATATAGCGGCACATAAAATCGAGGCTGCCGGAATCGAAAGGATTGAGAAAAGCAGTTTTGTAAATAGGAACTGTGTACAGGTCAGATACGGCAACATCAACCATACCTTTAAATAATGATGAACCGTCAACCCGTTCACCATCGGCAAGAATGCGGTCTGCCTGCCTGCGGTTGGCAATAGGGATTTTTAGTTCTTTCAGTTTGCCATCAAGAGCGGTATAATGGAATGTTACCCGCTCGATATTTTTCTGTTCGATTACCTTGATCATATCCTCGCGGGTGAAGGATTCGCGCGGCTTGTCCAGTATAACAGAGAGTGGATTTGCCAGAGCATAGGTCTTGTGCATAGTATCCTCAAAATAAATAAATCATAAATGCGCAATAAAACTAATTACATTTATTTAAGTAAAAAAGCAAAATTTTTAATTTATTTCAGAATTCAGCAAAAACAGGCTCATCTTTTTTGTGTTTTTAAGGCGGGCAATGGTAACACGGAGTTTTGTTTCAATTGCTCGGGGTAGATTCCACTCTGTCCACGGCCAGTCGGGGGAATTATTTTCAGGCAGTGTTAATGCCGCTAAAACGATTCCCCTGCTTCGCCGCGGCGAACACCGCCTTTTCAAAAAGGGGGACTTAGCCGCAAAGCCCAAATTGAAGAAAATCCTACAGTTGATACTTTACCCCGCTTGGGATGCATTGCCTTCAGGGCAGGGAAAACAGTTGGGCATTTACATAAAAACAAACAAGTGCTCAAATAAGACGTTCTTAAAAGATGTGGGTGATGATTAGCTTTGGTTTAGGGTGACCTTCGTAAAATGGAATCCAAGTTACTTTACGTTAACAACAGTGTTTTGGAACAGGGATACATAAAAAAAAGCACGGATTATAAAATACCGTGCTTTTTTAATTTATCTTCAATCTCCGCTATCTTCCTGCCAAGGTCGGTAACAGAGCGTAAAATATCCTGTTCTTTTTCTTCAGATTCTTTTATCCAGCCATTAACCCGTTCAATAAATTCATCAGATTTTGCTTCTGTCAGGCGGGCACGGTTCTCTTCAATATTTTTTTGGATACGGGCCAATGCATCTTCTGCTTTCTGTTTAACAGCCCGTAGTTTATCAAGTCCTTCTTTTTGCTTCTCAAGCCAATCAACAAACTGCTGTTTTTTCTCTTTACGTTTATCTTTTAATTGGCCCCAGAGTTCCTCTGTCAACTCAATATAACGCTCTTTGTCGCCTTTTTTTAACCACAGCATCCGTATCTGGCTCTGCA
The DNA here is from genome assembly GCA_016182615.1 of Ignavibacteriales bacterium. Lineage (GTDB taxonomy): Bacteria > Bacteroidota > Ignavibacteria > Ignavibacteriales > Ignavibacteriaceae > JACPGF01. The sequence goes on along the minus strand of JACPGF010000305.1, from coordinate 9,012 downwards.
CGTTTTTTAGCATACCGGCAGCATCTGCCATGTTGCCGAGCGCCATCATTTCTTTGGCTTCGTTATAAAGTTCTTCGGCCTTTTTACCATGCACTTCAAAGGTGTGCAGTTCAGTGTCACGTACTTTGCTCCGCATCGATTCAATAAGATCTTTCAAAGAACGTTTTTCAGGGGACATCAGTTTATTGTCAGATTCAATTTTTTGCCTGATATCACGAAGCAAATCTCTTGAGGCCTTCATCATGCTGCCGATGCGTTCCCATTGTGAATCATCCTGGAGATCGGGTGCACCATTAAACTCGCAGTTCACGTTTGTTATTTCCGATTCATAGATACTCTTGAGCGAACCCGATTCGGTTTGGCGGTGAGAAAGATACTCGCGGCGCTTGTCCCAGATAGCCTGAAAACGGGTCCACAATACATCCTTTTTATCAGGAGCCAATGAGCCCAATCTTTTAAACTCCCGCTCGAATAAGCGAGCCTGATCGGGGAACTCAGCACCTTCCACCATCCTGTCAATGGCATCCAGAAGATAATCAAGCTCAACGATTTTATGCTCCTGCTCTTTTTTACGGTTTTCAAGCCAGGCTTTTCTTTCGTCCCAAAGATGCTTGTAGTCGCGGTAAAAAGCTCGTTTCTCATCGGCTGTATAACCCTGCGCCTGCCGGATCGCTGTACGGAATTTTTGTGTAAGTTCGGTGAAAGAAGGATCTTTAACTTTTTGAGTTAATTCTTCTAGTAGCTGCTTAACATCCATAACAACACTGCAATAGTGGTAAAATTATTTGCTTGTTTTCTAATATAGTAAAAAATAGCCCTTTTCCGAAAAATATTGAGTGATTAATACATTTTTTTTGCATTTATTTATTTACGCGAATCTGCCCGTTGGTGTTATTTATTTAATACAATAGAGCTAATGTTATTACTTTATTCGCTAACCTTGTCAAGCTGAACGAATGAATGCACGTATTATAATAATGTTTCTTTCTTTCATGGCAAAACAGGCTGTTAACTCTTAAAATGATTTACCGGGTGATTTTGCAAAGCACTTGGCTTTAAACATGATACCCGATACGGATATTTGCCTTGCCGGTGCAAAAATAGTTTTTTCCTGCCCCGGGTATCATAATTAAATTTGTAAAATGCAGTGTGAAAAAGACACAAAAAACTTCTGCCCGGGCAATGTAAAACTCACCAGGCACTAATACTATCCTCAATGTTTAATTCAAAAAAACATACAAGTTCAAGTTCATACGCGGGAAAAAGTGCCGGGTGATTGACATGCACGGGGCAGATTCGTAAAAGGTTTTTTTTAGGCAATGTATCCTTGTATTATGGCTTTTCCAGCGGGAATGATGAAGGCCAAGCCAGTATAGATATATTGCATGCAGCGCATCTCCCGTATGAACTTTTGTTTACTGCAAAGTGCCACTGACTGTCTTTATTCTCCTCTCCGATTCATCTTTTCGGGGGATGCCGCAAAATACAACAGAATAGTGAGCATGTTGCGGCAAATTGCTAAATTGTTGTTACCTTGAAAAAAACCAATGGCACGATAGAGAAATAACTTACACAGGAAAAACATGAAATCAGGAATAGTTTTTATTTTACTGGCAAGTCTGCTTTTATGCGGATGTTTTAAAACAGTTAGTAAACCGGATGGCACAGCGAGTAAATCTTCAATATATTCATACAGCATTACCGATATTAACGGTAAAAAACTGCAACTCGAATCTTTCCGCGGCAAAAAAATACTTATTGTCAATACTGCATCGAAATGCGGATTTACACCACAGTACGAGGGGCTTGAAGCACTGTATAAAAAGTACGGTGGTAAACTAATTGTTCTCGGGTTTCCCGCCAATGATTTTATGTCGCAAGAACCCGGGAGCAATGAAGAAATTGCCGCGTTCTGCAAGCAAAACTATGGCGTTACTTTTTTACTGGCGGAGAAGAGCATTGTTTCCGGTGAACAAAAAAGTCCCATTTTTACCTGGTTAACCGATAAGAATTTGAATGGCTGGAATTCGCAGGAGCCCAAATGGAATTTTTACAAGTATCTGATAAGTGAAACCGGTGAACTGCTCGCCGTTTATCCATCGCAGAAGAAACCGGAAGAGATTACAGAACTGCAATAATTATACATTTGCGGGTTTTAGAGATAAACGGGCTGTATAGTTGAGCACTTAACTAACAGCCCGTCATCTTGGAGTGCACAGAAACTGTGACGGTTTACAATTTAACGGCCTCTTCACCGCTAGCGCCGTCGCGTATTCTAAATGCTTGTTCAATATTGCTGACGAAAATTTTGCCATCGCCGACTTCCCCGGTTTTGGCAGATTCCATAATTGCTTTCACTGCCTGCTCGACCATTTCGTCAGCACACACTAATTCAATGCGCCACTTGGACCAGTAGTTTATCATGTGGCGTGTACCGCGGTAAACTTCCTCGTGCCCTTTCTGCCTGCCGTACCCGCGTGCTTCTGAAACGCTATGGCCTTTAAGGCCAATCGCGTACAGCGAGTGCAGTACTTCATCAAGCTTATACATTCGGACAATTGCTTCTATTTTCTTCATTTCGTCAGACCTTTTATTGTTTTTTAATTTACAAACTGATTCCCACAACCATGAAAACTTTTTCGGTGGCGGGATTTAGAGCAACAGTGGTAAACAACGGGAAGCTGAAGCTTTCGGTTATTTTAACTGTTTTTGTAGCGGTAAAACCGACATTGACAACCGCGAATTTTTTTGCCCCATAATATAGAGCCTCATCTCCGGTTGTTAATCCTGCAAATAATTTAACCGGGGTTTCATTTATCGCTGCGCTGTACCCAACTTCTAAATAAACCGGATTATTTTTTACACAATGAAAAAATGAATTAGCAGAAACAGATAGAGGAAATGATTCCGGCCCGGTGTATGAAAGCGACGCTTCAAGTTGATGAGCGCCGGCACCATCGGGATCGTCATAATTATTAAAATTTCCAAACCGCACACCTGAACTTGGGTATGTGTAATCGGTTACCAGTATTCCAATAGCCGCAGAATTGGCTAATGTAAAAGTATATCCGGTAAAAATGTCGATCTCAGTGATTCCATTTGTATTTGTAAGCGGTGTTGCACCCCAAAAACCAAATTGAAACCCTCCATTTGTATATTTTAATGTTGGTTGTAAACTTGGCGAGCCTGAACCAGCCTCTGCACCACGCCAGATATATTTACTAACAAAGTCGAGACCTGTACCAATCTCCTGAGCTGAAGTGAATCCTGTGAAGAAAAAAGCCAAAAGGCAAACAGCGAGGAGTTTTTTCGTAAATAACATGATAGAACCTTTCAATTAAATAAAAAAAATGGTTAACGCATTTCCGGACCGCTGGCATTATCGTAACCGATAACACCCATTTCGGGCATATCGAGACCATCCATCTCATCCTCAGCTTTTACACGGATACCGAAAATTTTATCCTGCAACTTAAAGAAAGTAAACATTGCACCAAAAACAAAAACGATACAAGTAATCCCGCCAACAAGCTGGGCATAAAGCTGGCCGGGGTCACCATAAAAAAGGCCTTTCACGGTACCCGGAACGCCGTTCCACCCGTCTCCATACGAGCCATCGGCGAACAAGCCAAGGGCAATTATCCCCCATAACCCGTTTACACCGTGCACGGCAATCGCACCGACAGGATCATCGATTTTTAATTTCTGATCGATAAAGAAGACCGCAATAATTACAAGGATACCGGCAACCGCCCCGATAAGCACCGCCGCCCAGGCAGGGATAAACGCACAGGGTGCGGTTATGGCCACCAAACCCGCGAGCATTCCATTTGCCATCATACTGGGGTCGGGTTTTTTGAATTTCCACATCATGTAGAGAGTGGCTGAAATGGCACCTGCTGCCGAGGCCAGCATTGTATTAACAGCAGCCACACTAATCCGCAAATCGACACCTGCCAGCGTGGAGCCTGCATTAAAACCGAACCAGCCGAAGGCAAGAATGAAGGTGCCTATAATTGCCATGGGAATATTATGGCCGGGAATAACATTAACAGAACCATCCTTATTATACTTGCCAAGGCGGGGCCCTATTACAATGGCGCCAGCTAACGCAGCAACACCTCCCACCAGGTGAACCACCGATGAACCGGCAAAATCGACATGGCCATGACCTAAACCGAAATTTGCTCCAAGACCTGAGAGCCAACCGGCACCCCATACCCAGTTCCCGTAAATCGGGTAAACAAACATGGAAATAAACAAAGCGTATGGTATAAAGGTTGTGAATTTCCACCGCTCGGCCATAGAGCCGGTAGGGATAGTAGCGGTAGTATCCATGAACACCATTTGAAATAAAAAGAGGCTGAAAACCCCGACATCATACACTGAGGGGTTAAGGAAGTAGCCGGTATTGCCAATAATACCAAACACTTTACCAAAAAGGGTAATTGTTACTTCGTTGGTTAAACCGGGTGTACCACCCAAGGCAGCAAGTGCTCCAACACCGCCGAACATAAATGCAAATCCGCAAATCCAAAATCCAATAACACCAAGCGCGTACACCAAAAAATTCATGCCCATGGTATGTGCAACGTTTTTTGCTCTGGTAAAGCCGGTTTCAACAGCAGCAAAACCAGCCTGCATAAACATGACAAGAAAGCCTGCTATTAACACCCATACAAAATTTATGGCAATTCGGTTATGCCCAACCGCGTCGGCAAGTTCGTTCAGGGTAATCGGACCGCTCTTAGCGGTATCTTTTAGAGTGGTTAAATTTCCGGTGGCTGGCCCGGTCGGATCGGGTCCGGCGTAACTTGTCGAGGGAAGTATGAGCACCGCTACTAATACTATTAATGCCAAAGCGACAAATTTTTTAAAATTATACGGCTTCATGTCGTTTCCTTTTTAATGATTGATTGTTTTGTAAATATTTAGTTTTGCCGTTGTGATACATTATAAAAACAGCCAATCCAACGGTTTATATTTATTAAATAATGATATTTGTTTAAAATATATTAAAAATTAAGTTTATTGTCAATAGTTAGGTTAATAAAAAATGCATAAATCGGAATTATAGTTTATTAATTTAGGCAAAGTGCTGATTTTACGCGAATTTCAACGCCCAACTGACAGAATCAGCAGGCTGACGGGATGTCCACCTAGTAAGTTGCCCGATGCCGTTTTTTTATAGTGATTTTTTAAGCTTCGAGTGGGGAACAAAGAAATAAAGGATGTTTACCCGATGAGAACTTTTACACCCCCTCTTCACCTCTCGCTTCATTTGCTGTTAAACTGCGGCCCCTGTAATTAAGGGGCTTTGCAGTGGAGGGAAAATTTACAAGACAGATAAGTAACAGCCAATAGATTTACAACTTGGAAAGGCTTATTATTAACCGGAATAACGTCAATGATAGTCTGCGGAAGCAAAAATCAGCGGGAAAGAACCAATGAGTGCAGCCCGCTTTCTAGTTCGATCAACTACATGCAGCACGCAGGATTCAGGTTGTCCGGAAGCTGCTCACTGGGAAAAAACAAAAATATTCTCATGTGGTGCTGGTAACATTATATTCCCTTGATTCAGTGTATAAGTTTAAATATTGTTGTCATATTGGTTTTGACCCTCAAAAAAATAATCAAATAAGAACAAAACACCTCATTATAATAAATATTTGCAAGCCTGTTTGGACAGGAAAATTTTCTGTTTTGTTTGTGGAATTATATGATATATCATATATTATGAATGATGTATGATAACTTATTAGTAGGTTGTATGCTTTCGGCCGAAACACCTTACTCCATGTGTTTTTAGACCTTAACCATTTGGCCGTCCTCATTATGCCGGAGTGAACAAGGGTAATTTTCAAGTGAGAACATAAGCTGGGAATAGTTTGCATCGGTATCGTTCACCGCATGGAAAAAAGAAAAATCTGGCGATGAAATTCGCCCGGTTACTTATGACGAGATTAGACATAACGTAATTTAATGGAGCACCTGTGAAACTAAAAAATCAAATTATTCTTCTCGTGATGGGAATGTTTTCTATCGCGATGTTCGGGCAGGACCAGTACAGGTCGGCAGCAACCGGCAGTTGGGCAACCGCTGCAACGTGGGAAATTTCAACCGACAATGGCACGAACTGGGCAGCCGCGGCAACGGTACCCGGTAACGCTGCAACGGATATTGTGCTCATTCGGGATGCGCACATCGTTACGCTTAACCAAAACGCAACAGTTGCACAAGTAACAATTGGCGAGGGTTTACTGAGCTCTTTATATTATGAAGCAACTGCAACAATCCGCACTTTAACAATTACAGGTGATTTAACCCTGAGCGCCAACGCGGTGCTTAAACATAATCAATCAGCAAATATTGAGCATATTCTCAATATCGGGGGCAACCTGACCGTTGGTACGTCGGCTAGTTTCTCTCCTTATGGTTCAAGTTCAAAAGGCATTAAATTTGTTTTCAACAAAGCCACGACAGGTGATCAAATTATATCATCAGTCGGCACACCAACCGCTTTTGATTTTCAGAAAATTGCAGTCAACCGCCCAAATGTAACAGACAGGGTACTTTGTATCTCGTCAATAAACATCAAGGGCGGTAACACGGGATTGCAAATAATGAATGGCATTTTCGAAATTAATGCCGGAACTATTACTCTTCCCTCCTCAATCTCAGGAGCAGGGGCATTATGGAATCATGACTATGCAACTGGAACATTAAAAATTACCGGTAATGCAAACGCCGTATTTACCAGCGGCATTGCCTCGGCTACCGGAGGTCAAAAAGGAACAATAGAATTTAATACAACCGGAACAATACTGCTCGGCCACCCCTCAACAACCTCTTCCGGAACAACAAAGCTGGACAACGCTGCCACTCTTAATATTATCAATGGCACCATTACCATTAACGGCAGATTTATTACATCCGCGGGAACAACAACAATTTCCGGCGGTACGGTAAATATTGATCCGCAAAGCACACAAAATTTAGGAGCAACAGCCAATGCTTTTGAAGTCGGCTCTTCGGGAACATTGAATATGAGTGCTGGTACAGTAAATGTTGTTGATCCGAATGCAAATACCGGGACAGGATTGGATGTTAAAATAAGCGGCACCGTTAATCTTACGGGTGGAGTTATCTCACTCGGCGATGGAGTTTCTGCAAGCAGCGGCTCTGCAGATGGTTTTGAAGTGTACATTGCAGCCAATAAATATTTTTATAATTTAACGGTAAACAACCCATCAGGCACTAACAGGCATGTTGTATTAACAGACCATACCACAAAAAAAGATGTAAATATCAGTAATTCACTCAATATTATCGCGGGTGAATTAAAATCAGTTGCGCCTGATGCCTCTTCAGCAAGCTTTAATCTTGGCGGCAGCTGGGCTAATACAGGCACTTATACACCGGGCAGTTTAACGACTTTCAACTTTAATGGCACCTCGGCTCAGGTAACCGGACCAACTTTTCCCGCCTCTGTTTATAAATTAACACTCGCCAACAGTGCAGGCATTACAATTACTAATCCCTTAACCGTAACCAATGTGTTAACGCTCGGTGGTAATGGCAGCTATACAAATTTATCTAATATAACTGGATATACCGGATTGGCATACGCGGCAACAGCAGCGCAGGTGACCGGAGCAGAACTTCCTTCAAGTATTGCAACACTTACTATTAATAATGCAAGCGGTGTTACACTGAGTAGTGATTTGCGGATTGCAACATCACTGACATTAACAAATGGTTTTTTTGATATCGGCTCACATATTCTTACATTCGAAGGTGCTGCCACGAGCGGCGGAAGCCCCTCTGCAACAGCGATGCTGATAGCCGGGGCAACAGGTGAAGTTAGAAAGGAATGGCTTGATAACGGCGCATTCACATTTGCACTTGGTGAAAATACCGGAACAGTAGAATACTCACCGTTGACTTTTACACTTAATAGCAATGCAGGGCTCAGTTCTGCATATACAACCGCCAAAGTGGTAAATGCAAAACATCCCCCGAATCTCGCGGGAGACTATCTCAACAGGTACTGGATTGTTAACGGCAGCGGAATTACATCGCCAGACTTTACAGTAAAAGGTTATTATACAACAGAGGATATTCAAGGCTCGGAAGCAGCAATAAATGCAGCGTACTATAGTGGAAGCACTTGGTTTACCGACAGTTTGGTAAATGCAACTGCAAACACCCTTGCCATATATAACAGAACAACATTTGGTGATGTGACCGGCGGGAATGCATCAAGTATTTCCGGATCAACTTCGGGAATTCTTACAGTTTCAATAGTACCACAAGGGTACTATAGCGGTTCAGGCACTTTGGCATTAAGTGACACGGTGAAGGTGTATCTTGCAAACATAACATCTCCCTTTGCAATGGTAGATAGCGCCACAACTATTATTGACAGTGTAAGCTTTTCCGGGCAGGCAACTTTTACCCATGCTTCATCGGGTACATATTTTATTGTTGTTAAGCACCGTAACTCTGTTGAAGTCTGGAGTAAAGCCGGTGGACAATTGTTTACCGTGGGCGAAACTCAATCTTACGATTTTACCAGTTCGCAGTCTCAAACCTATGGTGATAACGCCATTCTGCTTGGCAGCAAGTACTGTATGTATTCGGGTGATGTTAACACCGATGGTTTTATTGATTTTTCCGATTTAACCATGGTAGATAATGATTCGTATGAATTTGCATCCGGTTACTTAGTAACAGATGTTAATGGTGATCTGTTTGTTGATTTCTCCGATTTAACATTGGTGGACAATAATTCGTACAATTTTATAGGTGTTGTAAAGCCCGGGGCAAAGGCGCTGCGGCACGAGACAAGACGAGTAAAAGCAAAACTTAATTAAACAAAATTGAAAACAACCGGAGTTTGGCTCCGGTTGTTTTGTTTTAAGAATATGATGCAAATAGGATTTCGCGAACTGTTACTGCTCATTTTAGTTTCAGTTTCATACGGATTTGGTAGAATTGTTCCGGTAAGTT
>JACPGF010000304.1 GCA_016182615.1 Ignavibacteriales bacterium | reverse complement strand
TCAGGGGAAAACTGCTTTCACCGGTGCGGAGCGGCTCGATAGTACGAAGATATGGGCAATCGACTAACGCGGTATTAAAAACCGTCACGATTAATTACGGCATCGATATAAAGGCATCCGGCGATAATACAGTGCGTTCTGCAGGTGATGGCGAAGTTTCAGCGATTGACTGGATACCGGGTTACGGCACTGTTGTTATTATTTCGCATGGCAAAGACCTGCGCACCGTGTACGGCCGCGTAACAGAAGTCCTGGTTCGTGAAGGGCAAAGGGTAAGTTCCGGAGCCGGTATTGGCAGCATTAGCGAAAGCCTTGAAGGAGATATTCTCCACTTCGAAGTATGGAACGAACGGAAATCCCAAAACCCCGAGTCTTGGATTGGAAGGTTTTAGAGTTTTTTCGGGGAACCAGTTGGGTAACTAAATTTTGTACGCTATTTGCACCGCATCAATTCTGCCATAATTTCTGCGGCTGACCTTGGGTGTACGGCAATTTATCCATGATTGGAGAGACTTTTTTTCTTGAGTGCCAATACGGTACTTTTTCTAATCAGAGCGACCATTTATGGTCGTCAAAAGAAACAATATCTGCCCAAATTGCGTTCACCCAAACAAACCTAAGAACGGGCTACTATTTGTTTAGTTTTGAGCCTTTTGGGGTAGTGTAAAGGTAAAAGTACTTCCTTGGCCTTCAATACTGCTCACTGATATTTTTCCACCGTTACTCTCGGCAAATTCTTTGCATAAAATAAGCCCTAATCCTGTGCCTTTTTCATGCCCGGTTCCTTCGGTACTGTGGTGAACATCAATCCTGAAAAGTTTATCCATCGTTTCCTGATTCATACCAACACCGTTATCCGTGATTGACACCGCGACAAAGCCTCCATCATCATGTGCCGAAACGGTAATTATACCATCCGGTTTGCTGAATTTTATAGCATTTGCAACAAGATTGCGCAAGATAGTAAGCACCGTATCTGAATCACAATAGACATTAATACCAACAGGAATATCATTGTGGAGCGTGATAAGCTTTTTTAACGCGGTCGTGCTCTGCTGTGAAATAGTTTCCTGTGCCAAAAGGTTAAGTGATAACGTTTCAGGGTGCAGTTTTATATCTCCCCGCTGCGACCTTGCCCATGTAAGCAGGTTTTCGAGCAATGTATGGGTGCTTTTGGTAACGGTAAAAATTTCGTTCAGATTTTCTTTTATTTCCTCAGCACTAAAATCATCATAACAGAGCAACATCAGCTCTGTAAGGCTTAAAAGTGTCATGAACGGATTTTTCAGGTCGTGTGCAATTATGGAAAAGAATTTATCTTTCGTTGCAATCAAACGTACCAGTTCATTTTCGGTCTCTTTTTGTTTGGTAATATCGATATGCGTGCCGAGGGCGCGAATTGGTTCATTCGCTTCATTCCTTTCGATAACTTTTCCGTGATCAAGAATCCAACGCCAGCTACCCTGCTTGGTTTTTATCCGGTGTACCGCTTCGTAATAATCACGTTCGCCTGCAAGGTGCCCGTTCAGTATTTTAAAAACACTTTCTTTATCATCCGGGTGAAGCATTTTTTCCCAGGTTCCCAGATTTGCTTCAATTTCGTCAGGGGCGTATCCAAGCATGCTGCACCAAAAATCGCTATATTTTATTGCACCTGTCTTAATGTTCCAGTCCCACAAACCTTCACGCGCGCTGTCGATAGTTAATTGCAGGCGGAACTGATTTTCCTGCAGCTGTTCAAAGAAATTTTTTCGCTCGAGGGCATTGGCAATTACATTGGAAACCGTTCTCAAAAGGTCAATTTCTTCAACCGGCCAATTCCTTTGCCGTGTACATTCATTAAAGCCGATGAATCCCCTGAAACTATTATCGATATATATTGGATAAACAAGAATAGATTGTATTTGCTGAGGTTCAAGGGCTTTTTTGATATCTTCAGGTAACCCGCTTATATTACACGAAAACAATTTGCCTTTTTTTGTCAGGATTGGTTTCCACGATGGTATTGTACTGTAAGGTATTTGCTGCAGGTTTTGCTTTCGTGGAGTAATCCCGGTATTGCACCACTCGTATGTATTATTTGTTGTTTCACCGTCAAACGAGTCTTCGAAAATATACACCCTGCTGACATTGGTATGTTCGCCAAGGAAAGCAATTACCTTTGCAAGGCTCTTGCCAATCTCACGGGGATTATTTAACTCGAGTGAAATATCTGCAATAAGCTGTGTCTGTATTAACAGATTTTTAAGCAGTCCTGCTGTAGTTTTCGTTGATGTAATATCATTTGCCGACAGCCAATGATATTCGGTTCCCTGTATAACAATTTTGTATATCGAAAGTAAAATATCAGTTATATATCCCTGCGTGCTGTTTAATGATAATTCATAATCACGGACAAAACCATTTTTTTCAAGAACATATTTTAATGCGATAAGTTTTTCAATATCCGTTGCCAGCAGCAAATCGGTAACCCGCATACCGGTAACATCGGCTTTTTTATAACCTAACATGCGTTCAAATTGCGGGTTAACGTTGATAATTTTGCCCGAATCAGCTTCCATTATTGCCATCATCATATGGCTTTGATCAAAAATTTTACTAAACATGTCTTGCGTCCGGCGGACATCGCTCATGTCCCTGCTGAGGCTGATAATAACAGACTGGTTAAACATTGAGCCGAAGAAAAAACGCGTCTCTGCCGGGATAAGTTTATTAGTGCTGGTAACAAGCGGAGCAGCATGGGAGGCGGGCTGATGTGCTTTGAGTAATTCACACAAGGCAGTAAAATCAATGGCATTGGAAGAAGGATGCAATTTGTTAATGTTTTTACCGGCAAGTTCTTCCTTTGCATAACCCAGTATAAAGCATGCAGCATTGTTTATATCAAGGATATTTCCATCAGTATCAAGAATACATGCTACATCCTGTAAAAAATTACAGAAATCGCTAACTGCTGATATGTCAAACTTTAAATCCTGCAAATCACATCCAGTTTTGGTGGCACACCAATGGTAAAAAAAACTATCTAATGTTATTTAGTAAATATAAGGTTTATCCGGTACTCTGCCGTATTATCATATAGTAGTCCTAAAATTCTGCCACTGCAAAACTGCCCATGGTTGTTTGCATTATTAAACTGTGCTCAGTATTTTACCCACACCATTTAATTCAAATTATCCGGGATTCGAAATGATTAAGGAAAAAATCATTCTTCTATCAATAGTGTTTTTCACCACGTTTCTTTTTACAGGTTGCAACAATTCTCCGCGGATACACGCAGGAAATTGATGTTCTTAATGTTCAACCGGGCACTAAAATAACCACCGCGGATAATGTGGATTTGCCGTTATGGTCGAAGTACGAGAAGACAGGTGCTGACGATAAGTGCAAACGGGAAACAGAAACAAATAGAATTGTTCCCGTACCTCTCAGGCGGTCATGTAGCAGTTGATATTCTAGGAGGTATTCTTCCAGCGTTTATCGATTCGCATACCGGCTGCTGGAACTACTATGACGCCCAGCTCGATTTAGCGCTCTAATCGATTGGATAAATAAATAATTTGTACGGATTGAAATCTTGACAATTCAATCAATCGCAATTTCAGCAGCCAATAATGCGGCTATTCTAAAATTGCCCCCGGATTCATCCCACTGCCATTTCTTGGTAGGCATTGGGTAAACCGGGGGATAAAGTACAAAAAGGCTGCCCTGCTTATTGCAACAGGGCAGCCTTTTTATTAATAACAGGTGTACAGTTATTTAAGCAGAAGCATTTTTTTTGTAATGGTTTTATTGCCTGCCTGTAACTTGTAAAAATAGACACCGCTTGCCAGTCCGGTGCCATCAAAAGCAGCTGTGTAACTGCCCGGCTGCTGATAGCCGTTGAAAACCTGCACGATTTCATTACCGGTAATATCATATACTTTCAGGGAGACATAGCCGTATTCCTGCACGGTGTATGAAATAACCGTGGCGGGATTAAACGGGTTAGGATAGTTTTGCAGCAAAGCAAACTCTTTTGCCGAAAGCCCGTTAGCGGGGGTTACGCCAACCACTGCAAACAGGTTTTTGAAAAATGTGAATGTTCCGTCATATTCACCGGTAACGGCGTCGGGTTTGGTGTCTCCGTCAAAATCGGCAAAACCGCAGGATGCATTCTGCTTTACTTCAATGTCAGCCATTAAAGTGTCATTCTGTTTCCACTTGGGTTCAAGTTTATTACCCAGGTTTTCGTAGAACTGTATGGTGCCAAACCGGCGGCCAAGGATGAGATCCAAATCACCGTCATTGTCAATATCTGCAAACGTTGGGTTGCTTCTATCATAAAAAGTCACCCCGGTCATTAACGAATCGTTCTGCACGAAAACATTTCCGCCTGTGTTCTTGTAAAACTTTATATTCGGGGCATCTTCCGCGCAAACAAGCAGGTCTTTATCACCATCTCCGTCAATATCGCCAAACGCGGGAATGCTAAACCCGGCAACATTAATACCTGCAAACATGGTAGTGTTTTTCGCGAAGGTTGTATTATTCGTGTTAATGTAGGCCTGTACCAAGCCGTTCATATCGCCGCCGACAATATCCTGATCGCCGTCGTTATCAAGATCGACAAAAACGGGTGCACTGTACGAGCCAAAATCTAACCCGGAAAACACGGTGGTTGTTTGCTTAAACAAAGGCAGCAGCTTTGTTCCTTCGTTTTTGTAATACTGTATGGTGCCAAGCCAATTGCCGCTGATGAAATCGAAGTCGCCGTCTTTATCATAATCCGCTACCGATACGGTTGCGCCGCTATTATCGGATTTTATTATTCTGAATTTTGTTGCATCATAGGTGTATGCAGGTGCCGTAGGCGTACCTGTGTTGGTGTAGTAATACAAAAGTCCTGAATCGGTGCCATCTGCCAAATGGGTGCTGTGCGGGTGCCTGCATTCTTATAGTGAATAAACGTTGCCACGTCTCGTCCCATAATCATATCATAATCCCCATCCTTGTCAAGGTCGGCAAAAGAAGGATACGCGTTATAACCTGCATCGCCAATGCCTGAGGTAAGAGTGTTGTCCCTTACAAAATAAGCGCTTCTATTGTTACCCTGATTTCGGAATGCAATAGTTATACCTGATGTTCGTCCGCCCATCAAAGACTAGCCAATACCAACAAACAAGTCAAGGTCGCCGTCATCATCAATGTCAACAAGCACCGGTTTGGGATCCGTGCCTATTTGCGTATTGACATTTGCAAATAATGTGTCTGCCTGTTCCCAGACAGGGTGCAATGAATCACCGGTATTCAGATAATACAAAACACCGTTATAACCGCCGATAAGAAGATCAAAATCGTTATCGGCATCAAGATCACATAAGAACGGATAGTCTGCATTAGTAAACTGATACCCGTTGGCGTAAATAGAGGAAAGCATTGCTGTGTCTTTTCTAAACATCGGCCGGGTTGCATTTGAAATGTTTTCGAAATATTCGACACGGTTGCCGGTGCTTCCGATAAACAAATCAGCGTCGCCATCCTTGTCCATATCGCAAAAGAACGGATCCGAAAAACTCTGCGCTTTTACGCCCCATGGAGCAAAAACAGAATCGACCGTTTTCCAGTTCTGTGCTTGTACAGTGGAGAGCAGTGACATAAATGCGAGCAGAAAGAGGTATTTGCTATTGGCAGCAAATAGCGCGAGGGAAGGAGCCAAAAAAGTGGTTTTAAAATATTTCATGTACATTAGTCTTTCATCGATTGTGACAATGAATTCTCCTGCCAGTCCGCGTTTGATTTTACCCGGGAAAAGGCCGCATAAAAAGGCTGCGCGTTTACTTGTAACCGGAGCGGCACTTTACTCTCTATAAAGTGCCGCAGCAAGAAAATTCTTTATATAGCACAAAATACTAAAAAAACTTAGTACTTTTTAACTCCGTGGCAGTCGCTGCACTTTTGGTTCTTGATGCTATTGTTTAATTCACCGGGATGAACATAGGTTAAACCGGACAGGTTTACCTGTTTTCCGGTTTCCGGTGAGGACTGCTCGATAATTAGATGGCATTGATTACAATCGGCAGAGATAATTTTACCCGCTTTTTCCTGATGTTTATTGTCGTGACACCTGAAACAGCCATCGTAATAGGTGTGGCCAATGTTGTTGGGATATTTTCTCCAGCTTACTTTCATTTCAGGGAAATAATTTCTCTGATAGACTGCCTGAATCTCTTTGATGGCAGAGGCAATCTGTGTGCCTTTAGATGATGTGAGGCTTGCGTAATTGTTACTGTAGAAATCGTTTACCTTAAGATTGATTTTCTCAAGTGCCTCTTTTTTAGAGTAGTAATTCTCCTCGAGTACCTGAACGGCCAAACTCTTAATGTATGGTAAAGTGGAATCAATTTCACCGTACTGCATAAGCCTGTTAATGGCTTTATCAGGTTCATGATAGATGTGCGAGGGGCGGTTATGGCAGTCGATACAGTCCATTTTACGCAGTTTAGAGAAGTCAACTTTGTCTAAAGGGAAACCCTTTTCGAGATAGACAGATTCTTTACCGGATTTTTTCGAAATGGTTTTTATATATGGTATATGCTGCCGTTGTGTATCCGCAGGGAAATACCAAACTTCGGTTTCGGGATTGACATGCCAGTGAATACCGGAAGCAATCCCCCGGATATCGTGACCGCCAATTTTCAGAAGAATTGTCATATCCGATTTCGAGTTCTTCTCGTCCGAAAGGAAATGCTCAATGGTCAACTTCTTTTCGCCGTAAAAATGGCTGGGTGAATGGCATTGCTCGCAAGTGCCCTGCGCGGGGCGTAAACTTTCAACTGGGGTTGGTATCGGCCGTGAAAATTTGTTAAAGGCAACTGAATATAACTGGTATGAGCCTGAGATTTTAGCTCGGACAAACCAATCAGCCCCCGAGCCGATATGACACTTGACGCACCCCACTTTAGCATGCGGGCTGCCTTGGTACGCGGTATATTCGGGCTCCATAACCGAGTGGCAGACTGTTCCGCAAAATTCATCGGAGTCTGTATATTCGTATGCTTTAAAACTGCCGAATGCCGAGGCAACAAGTAAAACGATTGTCCCGACCGTGAAAACGGTAACCGCCCTTCTCTTTACCGGGTCGTTCAAATCGATAACGGGGAAGTGCATATCGCGCACGATTCCGACCTTTTTTCTTCTGAAATCCCTGTACCCGCCATACGCGATGAGGATAAGCCCGCAAATCATTATTGCAGGGAGAATGATAAAAGCAACAATTCCCATGTACGGTTTGTGTTCACGGGCAAAAAACTCGATAACAACTAAAAAAGCAATTAATCCGGCGCAAACTGTGGCTATAGAAGCACCTGCCAGAGAAATGGGGTTGTAGAAAACTGCGGGAAACTTTCTTTTCATAATAATTCCTTTTCTGTTACCGGTAAGCGAAAATCATCGCGTATATAATAAAGACAACAATAAACAGCCCAAGTGAAAGGGCGGTCCAGCCGAATATTTTAATGGTACGGATAACAATCGGTTGATATGGTTCAACTAAAAACTTTTCAAGCTGCCCGCTTTCAACAAGTGCTTTATACTCGGCAGGGCGGTCAAGTTTAAATTCTTCTAAAGGAATCCGCCCGGTAAAAATTACAATGTCCATCGGAAATTTTTCCGGACGGAGATGGGTGTTAAAGAAGTGCACGGTAAATATAAAACCGGTTGCCAGCAGGGCTTCATCACTATGGATAATGGTAGCAACGTTTAAAACCCAGCCGGGAATAAAGCGGGTGAAAAACTCGGGGAACCATAATGTTGCACCGGTAGAACCGATAACAAAGATACCCCAGAAGACAGCGAAGTAGTCAAATTTTTCCCAGTACGTCCATCTTCCGTATTCCGGGCGCTCACCTTTCCCGACAAACCACTTTAACGAAGCCTTTAAATCATCCCAGTCTTTCCTGTTAAAAAGCATTGAGTCAGGTCCGAGTATCAGTGCTTTCCAAGATTGAAACATGCGCCGTTTCAGCCGTACAACGTCAATAATATGAATCGTGAAAACACTTATCATTATTACTGCCGCGAAGCGGTGAATGTAACCGGCGGTTTGATATCCCCCTAAAAGATGGGAAAGAAAATACGCCCAACTGGTGTAAGCAAATTTTAAAGTCATACCGGTTAAAGCAAGACTGATAAAACTAACAATCATGAGAATATGTAATAACCGTTGAATCCGGGTGAAACGCTGAAACTGTAATTTAGGTTTTCCGGCCATATTATTTCTCCTTTCCGTTTTCATTCTTTTCCTGTGATTCGGATTGCTCTGCTTCTAATTCTTCGCGGGCTTCCCTCTCTTCAATTTCTTTCAGTTTTTTCTTCCATTGGAAAGAGCGGGGCAGCCACAGGAGCGTGTGGGCACCGGCAATGATAAATGTTCCCACGAGCAAGCCTGTCATTCCCCAGAATACCCAAAAGAGCCAGGGGTATTTTTGCGGGTCATGGTGTGTTGCATGGGTTAAATATCCGGCAAACATTTTTGTTGCACCGGGGTGGCAATGTTGACATGTTTTTATAACGTTCTGCCTGCTTAATCTTGAATCCGGATTTGACGGCGGCAGAATATCATGCGCTCCATGGCAATCGTAGCATTTTGCAGTTTTTGAAGAACCAAGCTGCGATACCTTGCCATGATATGTATCAAAATATGTTTTAGCAATTTCTTCATGGCAATTACCACACGAGGACATAACCCCGAGTTTGAAATTATCACCATCGGTGCGTGAAATCGTGTGCGAGGAGTGGCAATCGTTGCAGCCGGGTAGTTTTTTATCCGTCTTTGTCACATCTGGCGAGTGCACACTTTTCAAGAATTTTTCTTCGATACCGCTGTGGCAGATACCACAGGTTGCCGCCATGTTTTTAGGATTAACACTTGAAAGCGGATCCGAACTTGGCAGCTCACGGTGAGCCGTGTGGCAGTCGGTACATTTTGCCGTTACCGTTAAACCGCTTTTTAACAGTCCCTTACCATGAATACTTTCTTTGTATTCAGATATTATATCATCTTTTTTGTTTTTAATCCTTTTGGCTGCTGCCTGTCCCGGGCGGTGGCACTGCGCGCATAACTTTGGAATACTGGTGGCAAAAATCGGTGATCTCGGGTCACGTTTACCAAGAACATGATGTGTGCCGTGACATTCAGAACAAATTGGGGCATTTTCATCATTTTTAGCAAAAAGTTTACCATGCGTGCTTAGTTTGTATTCTTCACCAACGGCGGCATGGCACGAGGCGCAGTCAACATTCTTGGTAATCGTTTCACATGGCCTAAGCTTTGAAGGGTTAACTGCCGAGTGGCATTGGCTGCACGCAATCTTGGCATGGCGTGAATCTTTAACCTGGGCAAAATCGACATATAAAGAGTGACCGTCTTTAGATGATATTAGTGCCGTATTGGCATGGCATTTCATACAGTCGGCATCAGCCATTCCCTGATCATAAAATACTTTTCGTGCCTTATGCGGTTGATGGCAGTCAACACAAGCGGGCAGGACGTGAGCTTCTTTTTCCCAGAGCTGGCCTTGAATAATTTTCCGGTGAACATTCTCTATGCCCATGTGGCATTGCGTGCAGGTTGCCGCGATATTTTTACGGGCAATGCTCGAACGGGAATCGGTGTGTGGCAAAACAAGGTGCGCCGTATGGCAGGATGCGCATGTTGCCGAAACGGTCAACCCTTTTTTTAACAATCCTTCGCCGTGAATACTTTCGGAATAGTTCTCGAAGATATGATCCTGCGGAATGTTGCGCTGTAACTGCACGGGTGTTCCTTCTTTATGGCAGCGGCCGCAAAGGTAAGGCACTTTCAGTGGAAATGTTAAGGAGCGTGGGTCTTTTTTCTTAAGTATCTCATGGTTTCCATGACAGTCACCGCAGCCGGGAGCCAAGGGGTCGCCCTTTGCCTTTGCCCGTCCGTGTAATCCGGCAGAATAAAGTTTAAACGCCTCATCGTGACAGGTTGCACATTGTGCTCGTTTCGGATTCTCATCATGCGGAAATTCGGCATCCTTCAGGTCAACGTGGCAATCAATACATTTGTTTTTTGCATGCACTGAACCTTTGAGCTTCTTTTCATCCATGTATATGGAAATTGTTTTACCGTTACGGGTTCCTTTTGCTGTTTTATCATCATGACACGACAGGCAGTCGCTATTATCTTGTGCATAAGCGAAAAACCTGAAAATCAGGAGTGTAAAAAAGACAAGCTTTCTCATTATCAAGCCTTCAGAAAGTTACTCTAAAAATGTAGAACTTGTTAGTTTATTTTGCCGTTTCCCTGCCGGGAAAATTATTACTAATTGAATGAAATGCAGTTAAACTAAATACAAAAAGACCGGTATGCTTCATTCGGAAAATACGCATACCGGTCAACATAAACCAACTTTTAATTATTCTTTTGTTTCGTCTTCGTTTTCAGCGGACTGTTTTTTAATTCTTTCTAACTCCAAGGGGTGCTCCTCAGCCATTTCCTCCTCGGTGATGGTGCCCTTGAACCATGCAAGGCTCATCGGGTATATATCCGGATTAAACATAACAAAATAAAAATGCCATACAACAATTGAAAGGAAAGCAAGCCAAGCCTCGTAATAATGGATTGTCCTTGCAATATCCCATCCCAGTTTTGTGAATAATCCTATAAATGTATTATCAAACCACAGGATAAAACCCGTTAAAGTCATTACAATCGTTCCCCAAATAAGTGCCCAGTATTCTGCTTTTTCAATATAACTAAACCTGTCAAGTAATGGTTTTTCGGTTGATAAAGAAAGGTTGTATTTCAGAACACCAATAGCGTCTTTTGCATCCTGTAAACGTGGTAAAAGGTCAAAAAATAACTGCCTCCCGCGCTGGGTGAACGCTAAATAATAAACGTGATATAAACTTGCTGCAACCATAACAACGGCAGCAATACGGTGAAGAATACTGCGCAGTTCAAAGGCATGGCCGCTAATATCGCGGATACCGCGCACCCACCACGCCTCCGGGAAACGGAGCATAAAACCAGTGAGTACAAGCGTAAAGAAACTGGTTAATAACAAAAAGTGCTGTATTCTCTCGCTTTTACTCATACGGAGATATAACCGGTGCCCGTGTTGATGATGCGGCAGCAATCCACGCTGTTTCATCTTTTTAATTTTTGCCTTTTTAACAAAATCGAGCAGGTTGTGCAGCATCATTGCACCAATTGTTCCGCCGATGAGGAAAATGTATATGGAAATTATCCAGAATAATATCGGTTCTTCTTTTTCGGAATATTTTACATGGATAGAGCCGACAGTAAAGTTTTCATTAGCACCCGGATGGCACTTGCCGCAGGTTTTTACAAGATTAGATTTGTGAACTTTTGAAGTTGAATCACTTGATTTTTTAATGTCGTGAACACCGTGGCAGCTAGCACAATTGGCAACTGCATACGAACCGCCCCGCAAAGCAAGGCCATGATATGAATCATTAAATGTCTTCGTACGCTCACTGGCCAGCCCGTATTTTTGATTCAATTGAATCGAGTTATGGCAATTTGCGCAAACCTGTTCTGAAACATTCTTAAAAGCAACGGGGGAGTTGGGGTCTGTATGTTTAAGAATATTATGTTCGCCGTGGCAGTCTGTACAAACCGGTGCATCAGAGTTGCCTTTTGCAACTGCCAAACCATGCACGCTTGTCGCATAATCGTGGGCAACCTTTTCGTGGCACTTTGAGCAGGTTTTAGGGATATTTGCCTTAAAAACACTGGAATTTTTGTCCTGTTTGCTTAAAACCTGATGAGCATCATGACAATCCGCGCAGCCCGGGGCTTTAGCGTTGCCTTTACGTAGTGCCATTCCATGAACGCTGTTCTCGTATGAGTTAATAAACGATTTGGTAAAAGCGAAACGGGAACGTACTTCAGGATCGTTCAAATGGCACGAAAGGCAAAGTTTTTCCTGAGCGATTTTTGCCTTAATGGTATCTTGTTTGAAGCTTTTAAAAGAAATTTGTTCTTTATGGCAGGTTAGGCATTCCGGTGCATCGATAATGTTGTTTGCACGGGCGGCCGCGTGAGCCGATAGCTGATATTTTTGCGTGTTTTCCTGATGGCATTTTTCGCATCTGATACCTGAACCTGCAGTTGCATTGTGTTGTATCCGCTTTACATCGTGAGTTCCATGACAACCTTTACAGTTAACATCTTTGCCTTCACCGGCTGCACGAAGCATCTGAGGATGGAAAAGGTGTTTCATAGGTGCATTTTTATGACAGGACATGCAGTTGACAGGGGTAATAATTTCTTTATGGGGCACATTTTCGAAATCGAATCCCGTGTGGCATGCAATGCAGTTTAATTTTTTATGCGGTGAATTATCAAGTGATTTTTCGTTAACAAAAAGGGGAACTTGCTTCCCCTTTTTTTCCATTGTCAAAGTTTGGTCACTGTGGCAGCTCATGCAATCTTCTTTTGTTTGAGCATTTATTGCAGGCGCTATAACTAAAAATAGGAAGAGGAATAATGTTCCTAACCATTTATCTGGGAGGGCGGAATTTTGACTGAGAGCTGCCATAGTGAATAAGGGAAGTCCTTTGATAAAAAATTATTTTTTTGCTTCTTTTAAAGTACCTAGCCATTCAACCAGTTTTGTAAGGTCAGCATCACTGCCTTTAAAATTGGTCGGATGATTTTTATCATTTACTTTTTCTTGTTTAAGAAGATATTTTTTCAAAAAATCGGCTTTTCTGTGTGATCCAACTCCGGAAAGATCCGGGATGTCTTTTTTCTTTGATTTTGTTTCAATTGCCGCGGATTGTATACCATGGCACATATTACATTTTGAATCGATAAATAACTTTTTTCCGGCCGGTTCTTCCGGCATTCCGGCATATGCAACTCCGTAAAGGGCAATGATTGTAACAACAACCAACAAATACAAGAATACATTTTTCATATTTTTATACACTTTTTGTGAAAGATTGTAGAATAATTCAACAAAAAGGGTGCCAGCTCTAAAAAGTTGCTATCTGTAAAGTATTATGGGTAAACAAAAACCTGACTCTCATACTTGAGAATGATAGAAAGCTCAAATTCCCAAAAATAGAATTATACCTTTCCCGGCACAGCATTTAATGCACAATATTTGTATATTCACTTAAAATTCTTGGAGTAAAGTGAATATACTCATAGCAGAAGATTTAGCCCAAAACCGGCTTATCCTCGAATCGTACCTTAAACATTTAGGGCACACCGTCATTGCCGCAACTGATGGCAGTGAAGCGTATGATATTTTATGTAAAAGCCAGATCAATTTTCTTATAACCGATTGGGTTATGCCCAAAATGACCGGGCCGGAACTTTGCAGTAAAATACGATCCGAAATTTTGGACCGGTATGTTTACATTATAATTATTACCGCGCATACCGAAGCCGGTGAAGTGGTGAAAGCCCTTGAGGCCGGAGCAGATGATTTTCTGAAAAAACCCTTTCATCCGGCAGAATTGAAGTGCAGGATTGCTACAGGAAACAGAATTCTTGAACTGGAAAAACGGCTGGAAGAGAATAATGCCCGCTTGCGCAAGGCCAACCAGGATTTGAACCGGGCGTACGCGATTGTTAAAAATGATATTGATATGGCTGCCTATTTGCAGCGTGAATTGCTGCCGGATAAACGGAAATCAATTGAAGGGTATGCTTTCGATTGGTTATTTATGCCAACCAGTGGTGTCGCGGGTGATATCTTTAACTTCGGTAAGACCGATTTTGGCACCATAGATTTTTACCAGATTGATGTTGCCGGACATGGAGTAGCAAGTGCTATGCTTGCTTACACGTTAAGCAAATTTTTAGGGTTTATGCAGCGGCCTGTACAGTTTAACATCGTTGAAATCCTTACGGATACGATGGATCCAAAGCGTCCATCGTACATGATGGATCGGTTAAACACCATGTTTTACAAAGAAAATGATGCGATGCAGTTTTTTACCGTTTGCTATGGTTCTATTGAACCGGGGACAGGAAAAATATTTCTTTCACGGGCCGGGCATCCGATGCCGATTCTTACCCGTCCGGGGAGTGATGGCCATATCGTTAATACGAAGGGAATGCCTGTCGGTATATTGAAGGAAACCGAGTTTGATGATGAAATGGTTATACTTTCACCCGGATCCCGCATTTTTCTCTACTCCGACGGAGTAATTGATGCGGTAAATTCTGAAGGCGAAATGTTTGGTTTTGACAGGCTCAACGCGTTTTTATCAGTAAATAGCGCTAAACCACTGCGCGAGGTAATCGAAGCCCTTAAGCAAATGCTTATTGCCTGGAAGGGTGATGAAAAATTTGAAGACGATATTTCCGTCCTTGCAATTGAAAAAGAGTAAAAATTAGAAAGCATTAAAACTGATAACCAGAATTTCCCGGTTTGCAATAAATGAATAAAGTAACGTAAAGTTAACATCCGGCACAATACAGAAAATTATTGAACAGAAATAACAAAACCGGAGGACTATCTATATTTGTTTTTAAAAGAGCATCCCTGCAATAGCCGCTGTCATGAGGGTAACAATTGTTCCACCGAGTAATGATTTTAACCCGAGTGCCGCTATATCACTCCTTCTGTTTTCCGCCAAAGGACTCAAACCGCCAATTTGAATTGCAATCGATGCAAAGTTTGCAAAACCACACAGGGCATACGTCGATATAATTATTGCTTTTTCACTCAGCAAGCCCGATGAAACCATCTCTGACATACGTGAGTAGGCAACAAATTCATTCAAAACAAGTTTTATCCCCATAAGGCTGCCAACATTAAGTGCATCAGTCCAGGGAACACCGATGATGAAAGCAATAAACTGGAAAAACATACCGAATAATAATTCCATTGAAAGTTTTTGCGTAATATGCCAGGTGTTCGCAAGCCAAGAATTTAATCCGGTAATATCACCAACAGAGACAAGAATAGCATTAACCAGAGCGATAAGTGCAATAAAAGCCACCAGCATTGCGGCAACATTTATGGCCAGCCGAACTCCATCCCCGGCACCAACAGCCGCTGCTTCTATGACGTTTTTTTGACTTTTTTCGACGTGAATCTTTACGCTTCCTTTTGTGGCGGGCTCATCTTTTTCCGGGATGAGCATTTTTGCAACAATAAAGGTACCGGGAGCTGCAATAATGCAGGCAGTGAGCAAGTGCCCTGCAAAATGAGCCTGCGAAGCATCTACCGGTAATCCTTTCGATTGTGCATAAGCACTGCCGAGCATTTGCGCGTATGCAGCCAGAACACCACCCGCGATGTGTGCCATGCCGCTTACCATTATTGTATATAACTCGGATCTTGTCATTCCGGCAATGTATGGTTTTATAACCAAAGGCGCTTCGGTCTGGCCAATAAAAATATTCGCGGATACGGAAAGCGACTCAGCACCGCTGATTCGCATTAGGCGTGCCATCACCCATGCAATTCCCTGCACCACTTTTTGCATTATGCCAAGATAATATAAAACCGACATAAGGGATGCGAAGAAAATTATCGTCGGCAATACCTGAAACAGGAAAAAGAATCCCAGGCTTCCCGGCTGCCCCGGCCCAATTGCTAAACTGCCAAATACAAATCGTGCGCCCTCCGCGGTAAAGGATAAAAGTGAAACAATTGCTTTACTGATTCCCCCGAAAATCCAACGCCCTATCCAGGTCTGTATAACAAAAAAAGCGAAGACAAACTGCATTAAAAGTCCGGTGCTAACTATCCGCCAATCTATTTTTTTTCGGTCTTCCGAGAGCAGCCAGGTTACACCGAGTAAAAATATAAGACCAATAATTCCCCTGAGTATTGCAGTTATATCCATTTACAAACCTTTGATTATTTTAATGGTTGATTATATTTGTTTAAATCCGGGTTACACGGACATTTTTTTGAGAGCCTGTTTTAACAAGTCTTCAAGTTTCAGGTTCGGGTCAACATCCAATAACTCCCGGACTAGCTTTTCTGCAGCGCGCTGATTATAGCCAAGCGAGGCGAGAGCAGCGATTGCTTCGGATCTGATGGGATAAGCAATATCTGTTGCTGCAACCGGCAGCGAATCGATCTTATTGCGTAATTCAAGCACCAGACGCTCTGCAGTCTTTTTGCCAATTCCTGGCGCGGATGTTAACCTTCCTATATCACCTAATGCAATAGCCTGCCGCAGGTCATTCGGCCGTATTCCCGAGAGAACGCTGAGTGCACTTTTCGGTCCAATACCCGAAACGGATATAAGCAGCTCAAAAAGTTCCTTTTCGTCTATCGCGGCAAAACCATACAGGTTAATTGCATCTTCGCGTACAACAGTGTGAATGAAAAGTTCAACCGTGCTTTTTCCTGCAACCGCCTCGTAAGTAGAAAGAGAAATGTAAACAAGATACCCGACCCCGCCCGCGTTGACAACGAGTTCAGTCGGTTTACTGAATTTTACGGCTCCTTCAAGGTATGCTATCATCCTATTATTCTTCCGGGATTTTGTTCAATAAATGATTTCCATGATTTTGTTTTTCCTTCAACAGAATTGTGCCTGAACGCGTGGCAGATTGCGACAGCAAGGGCATCCGATTCATCAAAACCGAGAGTGGAAATTTTAAGGTTGAGCAGAGTTTTTACCATGCCGCTCACTTGCTCTTTTGATGCTGCCCCGGAACCGGTAACCGACTTCTTTATCTCCCGCGGAGCATATTCACCGATAACAAGTTTTTGCCTTTGCGCGGCTACTATCGCGGCTCCACGCGCAAGACCAATTTTGAGAGCCGACTGCACGTTTTTCCCGAAAAAAGCCATTTCAATAACAAACTGATCGGGCTGATACAGATGAATAAGCTCATCAACTTTTGTAAATATGCATTCAAGCTTTTCAGGCATACACTCAATCTTTTCAAGATGCACCGTTCCATATGTTAAAGGGAATAATGCCTTTCCTTTTAATTCAATAATGCCGAATCCGGTGCGTTGAGTGCCGGGATCGATACCGAGTATTCTCAAGGAATACTACCTCCGTTTTAGTATGATAAATTTCATATCGTAAATAATTTCGAGTAGCAAAATAAGGATTGTATTACAATAAAAAACCATACGCAAAAAAATGAGTCTTCAAAAAAACCTGGTTACTACTCAGCCCATGTCAATAATAATTTCTATCTCTAAACCCCAGACTATGGGTATCCATCACTACGTGAAAGTCTGAGGTAATGTGATAAAAATTTCGCCATACTTCTTAAGCTGCCAGTTTTGGTTAAATGGTAAAACTCGACTTTATTTTGCATTAGCCGAGGGATTATAAAAATTGATTATTTGTTGGTGCTGGAAATTAATTGAAAGGGTAAGTTTTTGTAAAGGAGAAAACGCCTGAATGGTTTGTTTAATAGCCCGAAGCAAAAGGCTAGCAGTCTATCAAAAACGGACGATGGCGGCTCCCTGAAATATAGCAGGTGCCGCCATCGAATAAACTCCGTAGTAAATACTGCATTCCCGGTAACCGGGCATTTATAACCCGCGTTGCCAAATTGCCCGGTATTTTCAGAACTGCTGCTGCCCTTTATGATATAAATCAGTCTCTCTGCAATTATTTTAATCGCAGGACGGCACAGTTATTTGAACAGAACCCGCAGGAAGAGGAACCAAAAAACAACTCCAACAGCCGAAAAAACAATCATCGCTTTTGCCCAATTGGACTTGTTGGGGTTTATCCCTTTTGCAAAAGCCCAAAACAGGAGCATTATAAGATTGAGGCCCGGAATAATTAATATAAAAAACGTAACCAGCCACTCGAAAATGCTCACCGGTGGAATAATTTCTTCATCAATACGATACATAGCAACTCCACTTTTTTATACACAAATAATTTGATAAGAAGAACACAAGCCAAAAATAAAACAAAGATCCGGCATCCGACGGAAAAGTCCGTTGAGAACTACTTCCTTCCTTCCTGGTTCCGAATGCCGGAAAATCTATAAAATCCGAATCGTGAAAGGTTCCCGGTTACTGCCCAAGCCGGCGGTCTTTCATCAAGTAGTTTTGCACGTAATCGGTAACTCCTTCTTCAAGAGTCCTGATACGGGCATTGTAACCTGCTTTTTTAAGTTTTTCGATGTTAGCTTCAGTAAAATACTGATACTTATGTTTAAGATAATCAGGCATATCGATAAAATCAATATTAACCGGTAAATTCATTGCTTTAAAAATTGCATTCACCAGGTCTGCCCATGATCTGGAAATGCCGGTTCCAACATTAAAGAGCCCGTTTTTGTCCGGTCGCTGCAAAAAGAAAAGTGTCATATCAACAACATCTTTAATGTAAACAAAATCGCGCAATTGTTCACCATCACGGTAGCCGGGATTATACGATTTAAATAATTGCACTTTACCGCTTTCCATTATTTGGTGATATGCTTTATGGACAACACTCCGCATCTCTCCTTTATGGTTTTCATTCGGGCCATACACATTAAAAAATTTCAACCCGGCCATTTTATCGAGATAGCCTTTTTTTAATGCTCTCATATCAAAGAGATTTTTTGAATACCCGTACATGTTGAGTGGCCTTAAACTTGTACAAGCAGCATCCACATCCATAAAACCCTGTTCACCATTTCCATAGGTAGCAGCAGAGGATGCATAAATAAACCGGATACCATTTTTTATCGCGTACTGTGCTAATTTTTTTGTGTATTCATAATTATTTGCCATCAGGTGTGAAGCATCTTTTTCGGTTGTCGATGAATTGGCCCCCATGTGAAGGATTGCATCAATTTTAAATGAAATAGCGTCTTTTTCAACTTTTTCAAGCAAAGTTTTTTTATCATAGTAATCCAGATAATCCAACGCAACCAGATTTTTCCACTTTTCATCCTGTCCAAGGTCGTCCACAATAATAATATCGTTTTTTCCTAACTGATTAAGACGCCATACAAGCGCGCTGCCTATAAATCCGGCCCCACCGGTTACAATTATCATACAAATCCTATAACAAACGGTTGACGAAAAAGAAAAATGTAGATAACAATATATTAAAATTCTTATAAAGAATTATTTTGCTATTTTAAAAGCAAAATACTTATATTACATCATACAGGCCGAAAAATATTTTAATTCACGTAGAATTAACAATTTTTTAGTTTTGATGATAAATAACTTACACGTAAATTAAAAACCTTATTGCATTACTATTGGCGCATATTTCACATAAATAATTTTCTTTTTATCAGTTCATCAACATACTTTAGGAGTTACTATGAATAGAGTTCTTAAGGCTCTTTTCTTGTTTACTGTGGTATTTAGCGGTCTCATGTTCGCGCAGCTTCCTACAACAACATTGCGCATCATTGGCACTAATCTCGATTCAGCTAATGTGCTTACTTTTTCTGTGTACCTAAAAAGTACACATACAACTGCATTTGAATTTAACGGGGGACAATACCATTTTGATTTTAAGAAAGCAGTACTGAGTGGTGGAACAGGAACACTGAGCATCCTCAGCTCCGGCCTGCCAACTG
This sequence comes from Ignavibacteriales bacterium, assembly GCA_016182615.1. Lineage (GTDB taxonomy): Bacteria > Bacteroidota > Ignavibacteria > Ignavibacteriales > Ignavibacteriaceae > JACPGF01. The sequence continues at coordinate 12,934 of JACPGF010000304.1, read as the reverse complement.
CTTTACAACCAAAGAATCCAACGGTTACTACAACAACAACCCCGGGTCAATTGCGTTTAGCGGCTAATACTCCTCCCGGACCGGGAGCTGGAATTACCTTACAGCCCGGTGACAGTGTACTAATTGTTAAATTAAAATTAAGGACCACTGCAGCGGCTTTACTCGCGGATAGCGCTCAAGTTACTTGGAGGTCTCCCGGTTTTACAAATCCATTTACGAAAATTGGTGCATATCTTGCATCAGTTAATACCGACATTACCAGTGCATGTGTATTTTTTAACGAAGCGCCTGTTAATCCTCCTGTTACTATTACCTGGCAGTCAACACTTACGGTTACCGACGCCGGTTCAGGCACAGGAAATGTCGTTTTTGGGCAGGGTCCAACAGCAACCAACGGGTTAGATGCAGCCTACGGCGAAGCCGCTCTTTCTGCACCAACACCCGGTATGTTTGATTCGCGTTTTATTTTACCGGTTACCCCAACGATTGCCAGCTTGAAAGATTTCCGTAACGATACACTTCGCCTTTCACTCTGGAACCTTAGTTTCCAAGCAAGTGCAGCAGGTTATCCTATAACAATTAAATGGAATAAAAATTCCCTCCCGGCTGGTTTTTTCGCGTTGCGTAATCTTGTTGGTTCAATAAACGTGAACATGAAAGTTGACAGCCAGTATGTTTTGACAAATAACAGCATTTCAGATTTACGGATTGAATACAATAAAGATTTTTGCAAAACAATTACCACTTCCCCAAGTTGGAATATTGTATCGGTACCAGTGAATGCAACCTCTATGACAACAGCAGCAATTTTCCCGATGGCAACCTCAGCAGTATTCGCTTTTAACGCGGGTTATCAGTCGGTTACCACCGTAGAAAACGGAAAAGGATACTGGGCACGTTTCGATACAGTTACCGCTATTAATGTTTGCGGTACGGCAGTTGCATCACTCACTGTACCACTTGTTTCCGGTTGGAACCTCCTTGGTGTTTATGCAGTTGATGCACCTGTAGCAGGGCTGACAACTACTCCGGCTGGAATTATTAACTCAAGTTATTTCGGATTTACATATCCAACCGGATATTCTAATCCAACAGTTTTGCAGAGCGGCCGCGCTGTTATTCAAGGTATTGTAAAATCAGATTGGGTTAAAGTTACCGTTAGCGATGCAGCTGGAATGCAAAAAACTTTATATCTTGCTAAAGCCGAATTTGATGCAGCTGGTTTTGATCTTCCCCCGGTTCCGCCTGCAAATGTATTTGACGTACGTTTTGCATCAAACAGTACAGTTGCCAAGTTGAGCGGCACAAATAGTGTGCAGTTACAGTCTTTAACGTATCCTGTTACCGTTCAGGTCGATGGTGCTGACCTGTCAGTTTCAGATAACATCTCGGGCAAATTGCTCAATCAAACGGTTCGCAATGGCGGCAAAGTAGTTATTAACAACAATGCATTAACCGCATTCACTGTTAAAGGTGCCGATATACCTACGGTTTATGCACTCGATCAAAATTATCCTAATCCGTTCAACCCTGCAACGGTTATCAATTATCAATTGCCTCAGAATAGTTTAGTTACATTAAAGGTATATGATATTCTCGGGAAAGAAATTGCAACCTTAGTAAATGAACAACAAGCTGCCGGAAATTATACACTTAATTTCTCAACAGATCAATACCGCCTTGCAAGTGGTGTTTATATCTACAGTTTACGGGCAGGAAACTTTACTTCTACCAAGAAGATGGTTCTCCTCCGGTAATTGAGGGCTTATACCAATTTTACAAAGAGGCTGTCACTACGTGGCAGCCTCTTTTTTTTAGACTTCCTTACATGGTACTATTCGTAAAAATACCGCTGCGGTTCTTTTTGCAGACCCGGGGGCAAGTGCAACGCGTAGAGAAATTCTTTCGTGCGGGTAATCGCGGTATATGCCCACCGGAAGTACTCAAGCGAATCAAGCGGGGAGAAAGAACGGAAATCGAGAAAGACATGCTGCCACTCACCACCCTGCGCTTTGTGACAGGTTATAGCATAACCATACTTTACTTGTACTGCATTCATGTATGGGCTTGCATTTAATTCTTCCTTGTACTTCTCTGCAAGCTCTTTGTACTCGGTTGGTTTCTTTTTCTTCATCTTTTGATCAGGAGCCACCAAGCCGTGTATTTTTATCGCGGCAGCTTTCAATGCCTGCCATTCCTCACCGGCCAAAGATGGCGACTGCGACCATAAAAGATTTTCTAATATTTTAACTTGCTGTTTTTCGTACTCACCAAACTCATTTTTATAACCAACAACAATATCGCGGAATGAAAAAGTTACATCCCTGCCGGAGTATGTTGGGATGGTATGTATTTCAGGCTGACTATCAATTGTAACCACATCTACTATATCCCCGTTCAGCAAGCCGAAAAGCCTGTTGTTGTTTGTTACAAGCAAGCGGTCTTTTACCTGCAAAGGTAAATTAGCCTGCCGGTATTTCAGCCTACGGAGCATGGTGTTATAATACGAAGCGTATTTATTTGTTGAAACAATAAGGATAACTTCTTCTTCGCTTGTTGATTGAATAGTGTCTTTCCATATTTGCATCATGCGCGATTCGCTGACCTCATGATCTAATGCCGGTTGAAATGCATCGATGGAAAGCTGACTTTTATTCATTGCTTCCCGTATGCCTGAAGCCAACAGCAAAGCTCGGTTATCTGCTTTTTGACGGATTATTTCAGTTAATTCAAACTCCTTTGAATCAATACCATACTCGTTAAAAAGATAGCCCGCGTCGAGTGCAACCGACTCTTCCTGTTGCACAGGAGGCAATTGTGCCGGGTCGCCCACTATAATAACTTTTCTGTCGGGCATTTGTGTTTTTGCATCTTCAGAAAGCCCAATATGCCTGAAAAAATCTTTTAGTAATCTGCCGGAGCCAAAACTCAGAAACTCGCTGCTGCCTTCACGATCCGAAAGCATTGATGCTTCATCGATAATATACACGGTATTAGATGCGTGCTGATTCGACTTCAAGTTGAATTTTAATGATACTGCTTCTTTGCCATCTTCAAGGGTAGTGCTTTCTTTGGCCTCACCATATATCAATGAATGAATGGTTGTTGCAGTGAATCCCGATTTGGCAGCTAGAATTCTTGCCGCCCTGCCGGTTGGAGCAATTAAAAAGAACTGCCTGTTAAGTGTTTTAAGGTAGCGCGACAGGATGCGAATGAGAAATGTTTTTCCTGTCCCCGCGTAACCTTTCAGTATATAGCATGGAGTTTCCGAATTGAAAAATCCGGCAATGTTGGTGAAGGTTTCCTGTTGTGCCAATGTTAGTTTAATTGCATTGTGCGCGGGAACGATTTCGCTTTTCATCCTGTCCTGTATTGCTAATTCATAGAATATCCGCAAAAGTTTTACGGCTTAATTATAAATATAATTTATTTTTACATAAGGCTATACCTTCATATTGCATTTATCAAAATCAATGTATGTTCAGGCCTTAATGGGTGAAGGGTATTAAAAAAAGAAGAATTGTTCTCGATAACCAGTCGTTACCACGCAAAACTATTTACCACAATTTTGCAATGGTGCAGCAATATCCGGATGTATATGATTACGATGAGAATATGAAATGAAAATGTAGTAGTTTGCGTCATTTTGCGATTTATCAGTAAACGATTAAATTGTACCTGAAAAATAAAGAGAGATATATCATGTTAAAGGGATATAGCGTGCTTCTGGTTTTATTCACTGGACTATTTTTTCTCGGATGTAATAGAGGCGAATCACCTCTCGGGCCAGAAGAACTAAAACTTGAAGGCACGTGGAGTGAGGATTTTGATTTCTATTATTCACTTATATACATGGGGAGTTATTTTCCACCGGGAGGGATACCTGAGACTGCCGAACTTATTTTTTCCGGGGGGAGATTTATTCTCAAGTTCCCTCAACACGATATCCGTAGCGAAACCGATCCTATGGCAGTTGAACAGACTGGTTCATACAGGATTGATAATGGTGTTTTAATTTTACTGCTTGACGGGCAGAGCGACGAAAGAAAGTTTAATATAAAATATAATGTGAATGCAATTACTATTTCAACGTTTGCTTATGTCAAGGAAGATGGTTCAGTATCAGTAGCATTGTCATCATTTTTGTGGGGAAATTCCTTTCATAAAACCTCCGGAGAATTTATCAGAAAAGATGTGGAATAAGATATGCCCAGATTTTTCAGGTCGGAACTTTTCACCTATGTGATGGATAGAGCCCGAATATGGGTTCTGGCATTTTTTAAAAGCTATCGTATTTTTTATTGACTTAATTTATTGAAACAGGACAAACACTTTGAATATTGGAAAAAGTTGGATACTGATTTTCTTATATGCCCTGATGTATTTTGGATGCAGGGATAAACAATTACCCGAGGGGCAGGAAGAACTAATATTGGAGGGTGTCTGGACTGAGTCATTTATCTATAGGGAATTCAAAGTATATTTGAGCGCTGACACCCCGCCGGATAATATATCAAAATACAGTACTGAAATATCCGAAATCACATTTGCAAATGGTCGCTATACAATCCGCTTCCCCGGGCATATTGACAGAAACCCCCAGTACTATACTGACCCAATGACAAAAGGGCAAACCGGGACGTATAAAGTGATGGATGGAAAATTGATACTAACAGAAAAAGGAAATACAACAGAGGAGCAGTTTACAATGTCGCTAACCCATCAATCGATGGAACTGGTGACCTGCAGTTATACTGATAAGTACGGCGAGATAATCGGGCCAAGATGGTCAGTATTGTGGGGATACACGTATTATAAATTCTCCGGTAAGTTTACCAAAAAGCCGCTGCAGTAATTTGAAAGTTTGTGAAAACAAATCCGGGGCTCTCTATTTTCTTTTTCTAAAACGATAAATTAAAAAAAGTCATCTTGCAAGTTGTCTTAAGGATGTGCGACATTTTGTCCATGATTCAGGAGTTTTTTTTCTTGAGTGCCGTTTACGGTACTTTTCCCACCCAGGACGACAATTAATAGTTGTCAAAAACAATAGCTGCTCAAAATGCCGAACACCCAGTCTTAACCACTTTTCAACTTTTCTTCATAAAACCCCGGCAGGTGTAAATTGTGGTAAATGACAAGTATCCTGAAAATAACAATAGTTACCATGCCCCAAGTACCGGCGTACGAAGCCTTGTATCCAAGCTCCCTGATAAGCAGATAAACCGCGGCGCCTGTAATAGAAGCTGTGGCATAAATATCCCGCCTGAGAATAAGGGGAATTTCATTACACAACACATCGCGCACAACACCGCCCGCCGTCCCGGTTATAGCACCCATCATAATAACGATGACCCAGGGAAGATGCCTAGCCTCGGCTATTTGTGTACCGCTGATAGTAAAAAAAGCCAGCCCGAATGCATCCGCTATCAGTAAAGCCTTCATTGGAGGCTCTTTCCGTTTAATATATAATAAGGTAATTGCCGTAGCAACAAAAACGCCAATGAGATATGTCTGATTGGTAAACCAAAATATTGGATGCCTTCCCAAGAGAACATCGCGCAAGGTGCCGCCGCCAAGCGCGGTAACAAATGCAATAACGCCAATGCCGAATACATCCATGCCTTTCCGTTTTGCGACCAATACGCCAGAAACGGCTGCAACGGCTACCCCGCCATGCTCTAACAGTAAAAATACAATGGTTTGTGTTATATCGGGTATTGTCTTCATGCGTCCAAATAGTAAATTTCTGGCAAGCAATATAATGTAAAATGTAGAATGTAAGATGTAGAATGAAGGAGTGAAAAGAATTTTATTGGTGGAAATTGTTTTTAAATGCACTGTTATTTGAATGGTTAATTAAAACTGAATGAGCATTTATTGTGGCTTTGTTAATAGTTACAAGAGTGGCTGAGGTTTTGTACTTGCAATTAATCCCCACTAAAAAAAGGAATCAAACAAGTAGGATGATGCAAGGCGGAAATTTTCGTGAATCAATGGCAAATAAAGGGAACCCTTATAATTCATAACTCAAAATTCATAATTAAAAACAACGCTTGACAATTGGCAAAAATATTGTTATAATAACTATATGATTAGAAACACCTTCGGCCGGATTTTACTTTTGCTGGTAATTGTTAACTTTACCGGCATACCGTACGCGCTGCATTATTGCGGCATGGCCGGGGCATTTTCAAATCAATCATGCGTTATGTGTGAAGAGCAAAGTAAACCGGTTGAAAAATCTTCGTGCTGTGAAGATGAATTGGAGGATTTCCTGGTTGCTTTTACAGCGGATAATAACTGCTGCAAAGAACACGTAATCGCAGCACCTCTTAAAATTGATGCAGAGCGCATCATCTCCACAAAAAAACCTGTACAACAGTTAAGTGCTTTACTAGTGCAGGAAATTAGCAGTCAAAATTTTACAACTCTTGGCAGTTTATGTGCTGTGCATATTCAGGAGTCCCCGCCCGGAATACAAAAGCAGCTCCTGTCTATTCTTTTCTCCTCTCTGCTTATTTGAGAATACGCTTTGCCTCGTGCAAGGAGTAATCGCTCACGAAAACAGTATGGGCACGTCTCGCCCCGTTTGACAACTGATACGGCAGCATACACCTCCTTTTGATTCCGAAATAATACATCCTGTTTAAAACAGGTAAACTATCCGGCTAAGCATACTTGCTGCCGGTAACTATTATTGATAAGAGAATACTATGATAGAAAAAATTATTGACTGGTGCGTGTCAAACCGCGTACTGGTAATACTCGCGTATCTATTGCTGAGCGGTATTGGCATTTACAGTGTTATCAATCTACCGGTTGATGCCATTCCGGATCTTTCGGAAAATCAGGTGATAGTCTATACCGAATGGATGGGCCGCTCGCCAAAAGTAATAGAAGACCAGGTAACGTTCCCACTGGTTACCGCATTGCAGGGATTGCCGCACGTGAAAGCTGTGCGCGCGTCTTCAATGTTCGGGATGTCTTTCGTGTTTGTTATTTTTGATGATAACACCGAAACCTACTTTGCCCGCACAAGGGTAGCCGAAAAACTCAACACGATACAGGTACAATTACCCGCCGGGGTCACTCCCTCTCTCGGCCCCGATGGGACTGGAGTGGGGCATGTCTTCTGGTACACGGTAGAGGGCAATGGATATACACCTGCTGAACTGAGGAGTTTGCAGGACTGGTTTATCCGCTACAAGCTTGCCTCAGTAGAGGGGGTTGCCGAAGTTGCGGGAATTGGCGGTAAAGTAAAACAGTATCAGGTTGATGTTGACCCGCTGCAATTGCGGGCATACGGTGTACACCTTAATGAGGTGGCCGCCGCACTGCAAAAAAACAATAACGAAGTCGGCGGTAAACTTATTGAAATGTCTGACGCGGAATATTTTGTACGGGGGCAGGGCTATATTAGCAAAACAGAGGACATCGAGAATATTCTGGTGAAAAATGCGGCGGGTGGAATTCCCGTGTATATAAAGCAAATTGCCAAAGTTCAGTTAGGCGGCGATATTCGCAGGGGCACACTCGAAAAAAACGGCAACGGTGAAGTTGTTGGCGGAATTGTGGTAATGCGAACCGGGGAGAATGCCCGCCAGGTGATAGAACGGGTAAAAAAGCAGATAGAGCAAATATCGGCAGGCCTGCCTGCAGGTGTTAGTATAAAACCATTCTACGATAGAAGCACCCTTATTACACAAGCCATTGGTACGCTTGAGCGGGCTTTGATGGAAGCTGCTGTGGTCGTAGCGCTTGTTGTTGCTCTTTTTTTATTGCATTGGAGGAGTATCGTCAGGATACTGATAGAGCTGCCGGTTTCCGTTCTGCTTGCCTTTATCCTCATGTATGCCTTCGGGATTACCTCGAACATCATGAGTCTGGGCGGCATTATACTCGCTGTCGGGGTGGTGGTCGATTCCTCGATTGTGCTCGTTGAAAATGCCTACCGGAGCCTTGCACGGGCACAGGCAAAAAAGGGTAAGCTGACTAATGAAGAATTCAAATCAATATCCGTCAACTCAGCCAAGCAGGTTGGCCGGGCAATATTCTTTTCCGAATTGATAATTCTGGTCTCTTTCCTGCCGGTGTTTTTATTAACCGGGCAGGAAGGTAAGTTGTTTAAGCCTCTTGCCTTCACTAAAACGTTTATGATGCTTGGCAGTGCCATTGTTGTTATAACATTAATACCAGTGCTTATGACCATGCTGATGCGCGGCAATTTTAAACCGGAAAACAAAAATTTTATCACCCGGCTCTTTAATCGTATATATGAGCCTGTTATTCGCTGGGTGCTGAAGTACCGGAAAACTACAATTGTGATTAATGTCCTTGCCTTGCTGATAACCGTGCCCATGGTTATGCATACCGGCTCGGAGTTTATGCCGCCCTTGGACGAGGGCTCGCTGCTGTTCATGCCTGTAACATTGCCGAATGTATCAATAACCGAGATAAACAAAATACTTGCACAGCAGGATAAAATTATAGCCTCGGTGCCGGAAGTGGAAGCGGTGCTTGGAAAAGCAGGCAGAGCGGAAACAGCCACTGACAACGCCCCCTTAAGCATGATAGAGACAATCATCTTGCTTAAACCAAAAGAACAATGGCGCAAGGGTATAACCAAAAAGGATATTATACAGGAGCTTGATATGCGCCTGCAAATACCCGGTGTAAGGAATGGCTGGACACAGCCGATTATCAACCGGATAAACATGCTTGCTACAGGTGTGCGTACGGAACTCGGCTTAAAGATTTTCGGCCCTAACTCCGACACGCTTGAATACTATGCACTGAAAGCAGAAGCCCTGCTGAAAAAAGTTGACGGGGCGGCAGATGTTGTTGCGGACCGCGAGCAGAGCGGCTATTATCTTGATATTATCCTGAATAAACAAAATGCCGCCCGCTATGGGGTTTCGGTAAAAGATGTGCAGGATATTATTGAGACTGCAATCGGCGGGCAGAACATCGGTTCTGTGCTTGAAGGTCGGATGCGTTTCCCAATACGGATGCGGTATGCGCGGGATTTCAGGGAGGGTGTAAATGAGTTGAAGAATCTGATTGTCCCCATTTACAAAACGGGGGCAGCAACAAGCGTGCAAAGTGCGGGCATTCAACCAGCAAATGGCGGGATGCCATTAGGTGGTGGAATGGCTATGGGTGCCCCTGCCGCGGTCAGCTCAACTGGCGGCGCAGTATCTTCCGGCAGCGGTACATCATTGCTTGATGCACCAACGGAGGATGGAAACTTGAGGTATGTGCCATTGAGTTACTTTGCCGATATAAATGTCAATCAGGGGCCTTCCATGTTAAGCAGCGAGAATGGCATGCTGCGCTCGGTGATTTACATGAATGCTCGAGGCAGGGACATGGGCTCGGTAATGGAGGATGCGATGAAGGTAATTGAATCACAACTTCATTTGCCGACGGGTTACACGATTGGTTGGAGCGGGCAGTATGAAAGCAAAATACGCGCACAGAACCGCATTATGATAATTTTGCCAATCGTGTTTATCATCATTTTTGTCCTGCTGTATTTTACACTGAAAGATTACATGGAATCTCTCGTGGTGATGTTATCCGTTCCGTTTGCACTGATTGGCGGGGTGTATGCCATCTATGCATTGGGCTACAACTTTTCTGTTGCAGTCTGGGTGGGGTTTATTGCTTTGTATGGCGTAGCGGTGGAAACAGGCGTGGTTATGGTTGTTTATCTGCACGAGGCGCTTGATAAGCGGCTGCGGGATGTACAGGCTGGCAGGAGGGGAGCAATTAATTCAACTGACATTTATGAAGCTGCGGTTGAAGGCTCCGTGCTGCGATTAAGGCCTAAACTGATGACCGTGTTTACCAGTATGCTTGGTTTACTGCCCGTGATGTGGTCAACGGGTGTTGGTGCTGATGTGATGAAACCGCTCACCGCACCAATGGTCGGAGGATTACTGACAAGCGCGGTACATGTGCTTGTTGTAACCCCTGTACTGTTTGTGATGATGAAAGAACACGCCCTGAAAAAGGGGCAGCTGCACATTTCCAAGATGGCTGCATGGATGAAGGAGGAAAGCGATGAAGCTTAAATATTATATTCTGCATGTGCTTGCACTAGCCTGCACTATACAGGCACAATCACTTGATTCATTATTAACAGTTGCCGGACAAAACAGTCAGCGGCTGCAATCATTGCTGCACAAGCGTGATGCAATGCTTCACCGGGCCTCGGGAATGGAATATCTGCCTCCACCAACCATATCGGTTGAATTTTCCCAGATTCCGGTAAATGAAATTAATATTGTTGATAAATCAATCTCCAACTCAATAGCCATATCGCAAATGTTTCCGGTTGGCGGCAAACTACAGGCAATGGCAGCGGCTGAAAAGAAGGGTGTTCACGCGGTACTCTATGAATACAAGGCGGAACTGAGAAAGTTAAACGCATCTGTAACTATGCAGTATTATGCAGCATGGGGTATTGCAAAGAAAATGCAAGTGCAGAAAGAGCTGCTGCAAATAATGGAGCGCAGTCTGGAGTCGCTCCGCTCACGGTACTCATCCGGCGGCTTGTTGGCTGATATTTATATGGCTGAAGGACTGCTATCCTCTTCGCGGCAAGCCCTTCAGGCACTTGAACATGAATACGATGGCGCGGTACTCGCGTTAAAAAGCGCGACAGGTTATAGTGGAGATATTTCATTTGCAACAGTTGTGGTACACGAAGGTGAAGATGCGATACCTGTTCAAAATAGTATTCAAGAGTTCCCGCAAGTAAACCCCGAGTTGCTGAAGATGCAGGCGATGGAGAACATGAAACTTGCCGAGCATGATGCAAACAACCGTGAACTGATTCCCGACCTGATGGTGCAAGCAATGTTTATGCGCATGCCGCAAGGCATGATAGTTACAACGGGGCAATCAATGGCGATGCTGACAGGAATGCCGAAGACGGAATACATGTACAGTTTAATGGCCTCGGTAACATTACCCTTTATGCCCTGGTCTAAAGGTGGTATCGAAAAGAAATCCGAAGCGCTGCTGGCGGAAGCAAAACAATTCCAGTTTGAGCGTTTGGACATGGAGCGTGTTATGAACACAACATTACAAAAACTTCTTGGCGCTTACCGTGCAAACAAAGAAAAAGCACATGGATTAAAGACGGTCACTATCCCATTACTGCATCAAGCGGAAGAGGCTGCTACATCGGCATTTGCCGCGGGCAGCTTAAGTATGCCGCAGTATTACGAGTACCTTAAAATGCGCACGATGGAAGAAATGAACTATTACATGGCAGTTACGGATATGCACATGAACGCTGCTGAAATCCGCATGATTACTGCAAGTGAAACAATAACTGAATTTGACAGGAAATAGCAATGAAAACAAATAATCTTAACCTAAAAATATTGATGCCCATCTTGTTTTTTACAATAGTAATTGGAATAGTATTTAACGGATGTACCGGAAAAAAAGAAAATCCCAAAGAGCAAATCGCTCATAGCACAATGTACTATTGCCCCATGCACCCGCAAGTAACATCCGATAAGCAGGGTGTTTGCCCCATCTGCCACATGGACTTAGTTCTGCAATCTGCTGATGTTAAATCACTGGATGGTGCAGTAAACCTTAGCGGTGAGCGTGCGTTGCTCGCCGGTGTTAAAACAGAAGCGGTTACAGTAAGCCCGCTTGTTAAAGAGATAAAAGCTTACAGCACTCTTGAAATTCCCGAACAGAACAGGAAGATTGTATCAGCAAAATTCGGCGGACGAATAGAGCAGCTATCGGTTGCGCAAACTGGTGTGGTAGTCCGCAAAGGCGATGTACTATTTACTGCCTACAGCCCGGATGTGTACAGGACTGCTTCGGAATATCTTGTTGCAAAAAGTGCCTCCGATAAAAATCCCGGCGCGGAAGCGAAGAAACTGCTTAACTCAATCAGTAAACGGCTGGAGTTGTATGGCGTGCCGGAACAATACATAACCGATGTTGAGAAAACGGGCGAGGCAGCATACACGTTCAAGTATTTGGCTCCATACTCGGGAGTGGTAATAAAAAAGAACATCGTAGAAGGCGGCTATATCAGCGAAGGAACTGAACTATATGAACTGGCCGATATTTCACATTTGTGGAGTGTTGCCGACATATTCGAAGCCGATGTAACGTATCTCAAACCGCAAATGCCTGTGCAGGTAACATTCCCAGCTTTGCCGGGAGAAACGTTTACCGGTAAAATCTCATTTATTTCTCCGGTTGTTGAAAGTGAGTCACGCACTGTTAAAGTACGGATTGACGTGCCGAACAATTCAGGTAAATTGCGTGCACGGATGTACGGCGAGAGCAGCCTCTCGGTTAATCTGGGAACCGGAATCCTAATAAATGCCGATGCGATAATTTTTACCGGTAAGCGCAATGTTGTCTGGGTTAAACGAGATTCGGCCACATTTGAACCGCGTGATATACGAGTGGGTGCAAAGTTTGGCAGCATGTATCAGGTAACCGCGGGCCTGGCAGCGGGTGAAGAAATAGTGCTGAACGGAAACTATCTCATCGATTCGGAGAGCAGGCTTAAATCGGGCGGACATGGAGAGCACAAAAGCGATGCAAGTACCAGCGTAGCTCCACAAGTGGCACAGACCACGGCTACAGCTGAATATATAACGAAGGATAACGCTGTATTTAAGAAATTTGGTGTTTTTAATTCTTTCTGTCCGGTGCTTGGTGATGAAGTTGCTGACGAAGGCCCATTGTTATTGTATAAAGGAAAGGTTATCGGATTCTGCTGCAAGGGCTGCGATAAAAAATTCATCAAAGACCCTGAGAAATATTTTAGTTATATCTCAACAGACGGTAAGAAATATACCGGGCCGACGGAGTAATAAGCACCTGATACGATGCATTTTTCTCTTTGCAGCACACCTTTGCGGTTTCTTTTTTTTTTTTTTTT
>JACPGF010000280.1 GCA_016182615.1 Ignavibacteriales bacterium | reverse complement strand
ATTAGTGGAAAGATTGGAATTGTGCGGGTGGGTCTAAAAGAAAGCTTCATTAGAAGTGATGTTCAGAAAACAATAAATGTTTTCTGGGTGATGGTAGCTGTGTTTTTGCTGTTTGGTATATTTGGCGCGCTTGTTTTTGCAGTATTTATAAACAGGCCAATAAAAGAAATCCAAAACGCCGTTGACAATATTGATTTGACACACATTGGTTCGAAACAACTACCTTTAATTGTTATCCGAAAAAGACTATTTAATAAAATTCCCATGATCTTCCGGGCAGAAGATGAAATTGACATTCTTGCAGAAAAATTTAATGATATGATTAAAAGGCTTGACACGGCATATCAGGAATTGCAGAGAACCCAGACGAATTTAATACAGTCAGAAAAACTTGCAACTGTTGGCACATTAACGGCCGGACTTGCACACGAAATTAACAACCCGGTTGCTGGATTACAAAATTGTATTCGGAGAATTTCCAATGATCCAAAAAATCTCGAGCAAAATAAAAAATATTTGGTTATGATGGAAAATGCCATAGATAGGATTGAAAGGATTGTCAACAGTTTCTTAGATTATACAAGAAAACAAGAAACCACCTTTAGCAATTTGTATTTGGAAAGTATAATTGAAAACACACTAATCCTACTAGGTCATCGTCTTGAAGTATCCCGTGTTACGATATCAAAAAATTTCCACCCATCTCTGCCGCAGATTAAAGGGAATAAAAACCAACTTGAACAGGTTATTCTTAATTTAGTGATTAATAGTCTCGATTCAATTGAAGAGCGAATTTCCAAAGATAATGGGACTGCTCGTAAGATTGATTTTTCTGCAAAACTGTATGATAAAAACATAATCCTTAAAGTTATTGATTCAGGGAATGGCATTCCCGCTGATGTTTTAGATAAAGTCTTTGATCCATTTTTTACAACAAAGCCCCCTGGGAAAGGCACCGGATTGGGTTTGTCTGTAGTTTATAATATTATAAAGACTCATAATGGAAAAATTATGTTTGAAAGTAAAGAAAATAGCGGAACGAGTGTCTCCATTACTTTGCCCGTTGCTTAATTCAGGTTTCGCTGCGAATTTTCTAAATTTGTTTTTAGAGAATATGTCTAAACCTTCACAAAAAACACGGATAGGAAAAAACTTTGAAGAAACTTCATATTTGTCTTGTTGAAGATGAAGAAATTTTAAGAGAATCTCTCAAGGATGACTTGTTTGATTTTGGGTACGTGGTTTATGATTTTGAAAACCCACTTACTGCATTGGAATACTGCACCAATAACGACTGTGACATAATTATTTCGGATATCAGGTTGCCCGGGATGAGTGGGATAGACTTGCTTGCCCAAGTAAAAAAAGTAAAGCCGGAAATATTTGTCATCATTATGACGGCATTCGGGTCTGTACAAACCGCAGTTGACGCGATGAGGAAAGGCGCTTACGATTATATAACAAAACCCTTTAAAACAGAAGAACTAATTCTGCTGCTGGAAAGAATTCAGCAATTTACCACAATTCGCAATGACAACATTACCATTACTTCGCAACTTCAATCAAAATACAGTGTTGCCTCGGGTGTTATTCGTAGTAATAAGATGAAAGAGGTTTTCAAGTTACTTGAATTAGTTTCAAAATCCAGTACATCAATATTAATTTCCGGCGAAACAGGTACCGGAAAAGAATTTCTTACAAATGTAATCCATTACCGAAGTAATAGAAGTGAGAAGCCACTGATAAAAGTTAGCTGTGCCATACTTGCAAAAGAGGTGTTCGAAAGCGAATTATTCGGGCATGATAAAGGTGCTTTTACTGGTGCGATGAAAGAAAAGAAAGGCCGCTTCGAGATTGCTGATGGTGGGACACTCTATTTAGATGACATTGATGACATACCTATCGAATTGCAAGTAAAACTGTTACGGGTGCTTGAAGAGAGTGAATTTGAACGGGTTGGTGGCAGCGAAACAATAAAAGTTGACGTTCGTGTTATAGCCTCAACAAAGGTTGATCTAAAAAAAATGGTAGCACAAGGAAGATTCAGAGAGGATTTATTTTACAGGCTTAACGTATTTCCTATTCAATTACACCCCCTCCGCGAGCGTATAGAAGATATACCGGTTTTAATTGATTATTATATGAGTAAGTATTCAAATGGTAGAATCATCTGCAGTCCCGAAGTTATAGAGGTTCTTCAAAAATATAATTGGCCAGGAAACGTTAGGGAGCTAAAAAACCTGATGGAGCGGATGAGCCTTATTTGCCAGAATGGATCAGTTACCATAGATAGTTTACCCCTCGAGATCCTAACCTCTCTTCACTCCGGTGAGCAGTCGCATCTCGGCAGTGTATCTCTGGATAAAATAATGGCCGACTATGAAAAGGAATTGTTGAAAATTGCTTTGTTGAAATTTTCCGGAAATAAAGCAAAGGCTTCAGAGTTTTTACAAATCCCCGCCTCAACTTTAAGATCAAAACTGGATAAATATAATATAGAAAAGTAATTCATGCTCCTCAGATAATTTCACTTGCAGCATTCCACGCTGAAGACGTCTATGGTTTTCAGATTTTGCCTCCAACTCGAAAAATCAACGAAATTTCGCTGAATATGTCAAGTTTTCGTTACTTCCACTAAATAAAAAGTCAAGAATCCTACCTTTTTAGGCTAATTCTGCACTTTGTACAACCCAATTTTATGGCATTTCATTTGCAGAATATCTGCAAAAATAATTATAGGAAATTGATGTTCAGTAATTTTGGTGCAACAGAAATAGCCATTATCGTGCTTGTAGTCCTGCTTCTATTCGGGGGCAAAAGGTTGCCTGAACTGGCAAAAGGCCTTGTTACAGGCCTCAAAGAGTTCAAAAAAGGAATTAAAGATGTACAAGAGAATGTCGAGGGAAATATTTCCCTTGATGAACAAAATAAACAAACTCAAAGGAAATAGTTATGAGAAAAAGTCTCACCCTCATTTTGGCGATTATGCTTTTTAGCAATGTTTACTCACAGGGTAAATTTACCGGTTACATGTTTATGGATTACTTTTATAATGCAGCACGTGATACAAGCATTGCAATTATGAAAAACGTTGCCAATGGCGGCGCCAAAGAACTAAATGGATTTAATATCAGAAGAGCCTATCTTACCTATGACAACGATATCAACTGTTGTTTTACTTCACGGTTCAGACTGGAAATGTACGATAAAGAGAACCTGACAGATAACAGACTGGGTGTATTTGTTAAAGACGCTTATGTAAAATGGAAAGGATATTTGCCGGGTCATGATGTTACAATAGGTATACAGCCAACACCGGCGTATGAAGTTTCTGAAAAAGCTTGGGGTTACCGTTCAATTGAAAAAACTATAATGGACTTAAGAGGTATCGTATCTTCACGCGATTTCGGTATTTCATTTGCCGGAAGATTTGATGAAGCCGGTGATTATAACTATTCATTCATGTACGCCAATGGTTCAGGACAAAGGTTGGAAACAAATAAGTACAAACGTTATTATGCGCATTTCCAAGTAAAACCGATAAAAAATTTCCAGGCAACACTTTATGCAGATATGAGTACAAAATCGCCAATTACCGATCCAAATAGCAAAACAACTCCCAAAGCAACCATAGGTAACAACACAACAACTTTTGCAGCTTTTGCCGGTTACGCCGTTAAAGACCAATTTAGCATCGGATTCGAATGGTTTTATCAAAGCCTCTCGAACGGCATAAAAAAAGGTACTGCTGTTCCATACGACATGAGCAATCTTGTTGCAACCGGTTATACGCTGTATGCCTCCTACAATTTCACAAAAACAATGGCAGCGGTTGCGCGCTATGACTATTTTGACCCGGCAACTGACTCCGATGTTCTGTTTAAAGGTGACTCGAGAAATTATTTTATGCTCGGAGGTGAGTATAAACTTGATAAAAATTTATCTGTTATCCCAAATGTTCTGTTGGAAACGTATGAAAGTGTACCAAATGGTGGAAGAAGTTATAAGAGCTCAATTACCCCAAGAGTTACAATCTTCTACAATTTCTTATGATAATTTTCCACTAGTTACATTGCGGCAAACAAGATAAAATTAGGAGTTTCAAAATGTTGGATAAATTAGACAGTAAAGTTTCACGACGATCTTTTTTTAAGAGATCCGGTGGAATGATTGCCGGTGCGGCTGCTGCGAGCGTGGTTATTCCTGAACTACTGCACGCGAAAGAAGCCCCGCCAATGGATTCAAATCTGAAGGATTTGAACGAAATAACAAAAATGACAGAAGAGCTGGCTATAGCTCTTAAAAAACCTGTTCAGGATCGTAAATGGGCGATGGTGGTTGATGCAAGAAAGTGTGTTGGTTGCGATGCCTGTACGGTAGCGTGTATTGCAGAAAACAACCTGCCACCCGGAATAACTTACAGAAAAGTAATTCAAGTTGAAGATGGCGACTATCCGGAAGTTAAGCGGTTCTTTAAGCCTACAAACTGTATGCAATGTGAAAAACCAACATGTGTTCCCGCGGCAAACAAGGTCATTCCAGGATCGATGGAAATAAGGCCTGATGGTATTGTTGCAATTGATTATGACAAAATGAAGGGAAAAGATGTTTTTCTGGCTGCAAAAAAAGCATGTCCTTACGCCCACTCGCTTTATTTTGATGCTGGCACCAATTACACCGATAACACGCCGATGGTTCAAAAGTATGAGAATAGAATTAATAACGAGTACGGAAAAGGCTATAAGCGAAATGATACCATCAACACCACCAGGAAATGTCATTTCTGTTTGCATAAAATAGAAAATGGTATTCTTCCTGCTTGTGTTTCAACTTGTATTGGACGAGCCATGTATTTTGGAGACAGCAATAATAGCGGATCTCTCATTGTTGCCTTGTTAAAGAATAATGAGAACTTTGTAATCAATGAGGGATCCAAGACAGTTCCCAAGGTTCGATTTGTTAACGACAATCATGACCAATCTTGCCTCAAATGTCATTCATAGGAGTAAAAACAATGAAGAAAAATAAAACAGAAATCCCGGAAAACAGGAACTTATCCCGTGCTGATTTTGTAAAATCTACCGCAATGATAGGTGGCGGGGCATTTTTACTCAGTCAATTTGGCTGGGCGGATAATCTTCTGGCAAAAGGCATGTATGAAAATCCCCAATCCCCTGGAGAATATGATTTACACAGAGCTGAACACTTTATTTCATCTTCCTGCCTTCAGTGTAACACGGGGTGTGGTATAAAAGTAAAAATCAAGGATGGTGTTGCCGTTAAAATTGAAGGCAACCCCTACACACCATTTAATATGACGCCAAGTATAAATTACAGCACTTCATTGAGGGAATCTGAAAAACTTGAAGGGGTTTTATGTCCAAAGGGCCAAGCAGGTATTCAAACTGCATACGATCCGTATAGAATTGTGAAGGTACTTAAACGAGATGGTAAAAGAGGCGAGAATAAATGGAAAACTGTTCCTTTTGACCAGGCGGTGGAGGAAATCGCCAGTGGAGGAAAACTATTTGCTCATGTTCTGGGAGAAGAAAACCGCACGGTTGAAGGCATGAAGGATCTTTATGCAATTAAAGATGCAGCAGTTCTAGCCGATATGGCCAAAGCAGTTGAAGGCATATTTAAAAAGAAAACAAAAGAAGAAAAGCAAAAGGTTGTTGAAAAATTTAAGGCTGATTTTGCTGATTATCTTCACTTGATGATTGATCCGGATCATCCAGATCTTGGACCGAAAAACAATCAGTTCAGTTTTGTGTGGGGTAGATTGAAAGCCGGCAGAAAGGAATTGATTTCAAGGTTTGTTACCGATAGTTTTGGGTCTACTAATGCACACGGGCATACTACTGTTTGTCAGGGATCGCTCTATTTTACCGGAAAAGCTTTAAGTGATACATACACCAATGGCAAATTTACCAACGGGAAAAAGGCGTACTGGCAGGTCGATACTCTAAACACTGAATTCTTAATTTCGTTTGGAACTGCTTATATCGAAGGTGGATACGGACCAACGCATAATGGTCAAAAACTGATGAAGCGTCTTGCGGAAAAGAAACTCAAGATGGTTGTAGTTGATCCGAGGTTTTCGAAAGCTGCTGCTAAAGCGAATAAATGGATTCCAGTAAAACCAGGCACTGATTCTGCGTTAGTAATGGGAATGATACAAGTAATTATTAACAGCAAAAAGTACGATGCCAATTTTCTGACTGCTGCTAACCAGGCCGCCGCAAATGCTGCAGGTGAGTTAACATTCACCAATCTTACATGGCTGGTTAAAGAAGATGGCTCCCTATTGAAAGCTTCTGAAATCAACTTAAAAGCTGCCGAAAAAAGATGCACTGCTGATAACAAGGCACAATTTGAATTCGAGTATTTTGTTGCCATGAAAGATGGCCAGCCAATTGCGGTTGATCCCTATGATAAAGAGAATGCAGTGGTTGGTGACCTTGATATCAATACAACAGTCAATGGGATTAAGGTAAAAAGCGGATTCCAAATGATTGCTGATTCAGCTAATTCTATGTCGCTTGAAAAATATGCTGAGATTTGTGAAGTACCGGTGAGCGATATAAAAGAACTTGCTAACGAATTCACAAAATATGGAAAAAAGGCAGCAGCCGATCTGCATAGAGGGGTTTCACAGCATACAACCGGCTTTTATAATGTGCTGGCTATCTATACATTGAATGCTCTAATTGGCAATTTTGATTGGAAAGGCGGAATGTTATACGCCAGTGCCCAAAGTGTTGATGGGTCCAAGGAAGGGAATCCTTTCAACCTTAAGAAGGATCATCCGAGCCCATTAAAACCATTTGGTATTTCTTCAATTAGACATGAAACAAAATACGAAGATACAACTATCTTCGCGGGATATCCTGCAAAGCGACAGTGGTTCCCAATGGCAAGTGATATTTATCAGGAGATATTTCCCTCGATACACGATCAATATCCCTATCCAACGAAAGTGCTGATATCTTACATGGCAGCAGCGCCTTATTCCCTCCCAGGAGGGAATAATGTCATTGATACATTGATTGATGTTGAAAAGCTACCTCTTTTTATTGCGTCAGATATAGTTATCGGTGAAATGTCGATGTATGCTGATTATATATTCCCGGATGTTTCATACCTCGAGCGATGGGAATTCCATGGAAGCCACCCGACTATCGCTCAGAAAACTCAACCGGTTAGAACGCCTGTAATTGCACCATTGACCGATACGGTTACAGTGTTTGGTCAAGAAATGCCCATTTCTTTGGAGGCTTTATTGTTTGGCTTGGCTGAGAAACTAAACCTACCGGGATTTGGTTTGCAGCAGGGATTAAAATGCCGCAATTTTATTCATTCGGATGATTTGTACATTGCAATGGTTGCCAATCTTGCAGCGGGTGATAAACCGGGTGATGAGGTACCAGATGCGGATGATGAAGAAGTTAAAATATTTTTAGAAAGCAGAAAGCACCTTCCGAAACATGTTTTTGACGCTGAAAGATGGTCTAAAATTGTTGGAGAGAAATGGTGGAGGAAGGTTATCTATGTACTTAACCGGGGCGGCAGGTTCCAGGATTATGCAAAAGCTTACGATGGCGAAAAACTAAAGAATAAGTATGGGACATTTCTTAACCTATATGTAGAGAAGGCTGCAAAAACCAAGTCGGCAATTACTGGCAAAAAGTATGCGGCTGTTGCGACCGCTTTTCCTCAAACAAACTCTCTGGGTAAAGAGATGATGGATGAAAAGGAAGGATTCGACCTTCACCTCATCACATTTCGTGATATACACTTCACAAAATCGAGAAGTATTGCAGACCAGTGGTTAACAGCTATTAAGCCTGAAAACAATATTGTTGTTAATTCGGTTGATGCCAAAAGGTTAAATATCAAGGATGATGATTTAGTGAAAGTTGTATCAAAATCAAATCCAAATGGTGAATGGGATCTAAAAAACGGCAGAAAGAAACCTATGATTGGAAAGGTCCAAGTAATAGAAGGTATAAAGCCAGGTGTAATCGGGTTCTGCCTCGGATTTGGCCATTGGGCAGCTGGTTCGTCCGATACTCTTGTTGACGGAAGCATGGTTAAGGGAGATCCGCGCAGAGCGACGGGAATTCATTGTAACGCTGCAATGCGACTTGATGATCATATGAATACGACCTCATTACATGATCCGGTTGGTGCAAGTGTCGCTTTTTACGATACAAAGGTACGACTTGTGAAAATTTAGATCCTAATTTTGTAAATTAAGATTACTAATATAACAGCTTAGTAACTATAGTTATCTCCGAGTTGTCCGGTCTAAACTCCCAAAAGGAATATGACTGACTAACCGATAGGGTAAATTTGGAAACGGATTTGCCTGCCTGTTTACCATTGTCGGTGAACACTTTGCAAAGGAGAGGTTTTAAGAAGGTTAAAGAATCTTCTTACGAAACCCCGTTTGCGTAAACGGGGTTTTTTTATACCACTTTATAATTTTTTTAATAAATAATTTTGGAGCATTACATGTCACAAATACCGAAAAAATATAGGAAATTTACTGAAGATTATCCAGAAGTAGCAAAGGCCTACGAGGAACTTGGTTCATCAGTACATAGTTCTGGGCCGTTAGATGAAAAAACTCGAGCATTGATAAAACTAGCAATCTCCACAGGCGCACGTTTTGAAGGTGCAGTGCATTCACACACCAGAAAAGCAGTAAAATCCGGTTGCACAAAAGAAGAATTGCGGCAGGTAGCATTACTGGCTTTACCAACTATTGGTCTTCCTTCCATGATGGCAGCACTCAGCTGGATTGATGATGTCATTGAGGATTCTGTTAAGTGATCGATACCTTGATTAATCTGTTTGTGGCTTTTTTGAAAGTTGGATCACTGTCCTTTGGCGGTGCCTACTCATTAATTCCCATAATAGAAAAAGAAATCGTTAATAACCATCATTGGCTTGATAGTGAAGAATTTTTAAAAGTGCTTGGAATGGCGGAAATATTTCCCGGAGCTATATCAATCAAGTTTGCAACTTATACTGGTTATAAAAGTGCAGGTATTCTGGCGGCGCTGGTTATCCTTCTGGCATATCACTTCTATTCATATTTTCAGGATAACCGGTATGTTGTAAAAGCATTTAAGGGAATTAAGTTTATTGTAATAGGTATGATCCTTGCCATAATGTATCAGTACACGCTCAAAACCGGAAATAGCATGAAAGGCTATTTTTTGTTGGCCGCTGGGGCAGCACTCATAATTTTATTTAAAATTAATCCGGCTTTTGTTGTTGTCATCGGGGCTGTATTGGGAATGCTATTTTTATGATACTCAAGGATAATTTTGGCAGAGTTCATGATTATGTTCGAATTTCGTTAATCGATAAGTGTAATTTATGTTGCTCATACTGCAACCCGGATAATTCCCTGGCAAAACTTTCATCAAAATATTCTCTTCTTTCATACGAAGAGCTATACCGGCTTGTTAAAATTTTAACCGTGAACCTACAGGTAAAGAAGATAAGATTTACGGGTGGTGAACCTTTGATCCGGAAAGATATTATGTCATTCTTTGCGATGATTTACTGGCTAAAACAAAAACACCATTTTGAAATTGGTATTACAACAAATGGAACTCATTTATGTGACAAAATTGAGGATCTACTACGATTTGGTATAGACCGTCTGAATATCAGCCTTGATACTATGCAGAAGAATAAATATATATCCATTACCGGAGCTGATTATTTCGATTCTACAATAGAATCTATACACAAAGCCATCGCATCGGGGTTTAAATCAGTAAAAGTAAACTGCGTACTCATTAAAAACACTAATGACGATGAGTTAAATGATTTTGTTTCATATTTCAAAAACTTCCCTATTGAATTACGGTTTATTGAATACATGCCTTTTAGCGGAAATAAATGGGATGATTTAAAATTTTACGGATGGGAAATGATGAAAGAGAAAATAGAGCATGAGTATATATTAAAAGAAGTTCCAACCTCAGGTAAAATTGCAAAAATGTATTCAGTGGCAGGTTATAAGTTGAAACTCGGATTTATCAGTTCGATTTCAAATCATTTTTGCGATACTTGTAACCGGATACGGATAACAGCAACCGGGCAAGTGAAGAATTGCTTGTTCTCGTCTTCCCAAGACATAATATTGAAAAAGCTGCTTGCCGACTATACAGTTTCCGATGACACTATCGCCAAGGCAATTTCGGAGGCTTTGAAAAGCAAATGGTCCGTACATCCGGAAGTTGATGACCTGCTGCAATTGAACACAAACAATATGATGAGTATAGGCGGATGAAAAAACTTACACACACCGATGAGAATGGCAAAGCAAATATGGTTGATGTTTCATCAAAAGATAAACAAATACGATCAGCGCATGCATTCGCAGAAGTACTTTTACCGGTAAAAGTATTTAGAGCGATAAAAAAGAATCTTGTTGCCAAAGGAGACGTTCTTACAGTGGCAAAAATTGCAGGTATTCAGGCAGCAAAGAAAACTTTTGAATTAATCCCCCTGTGTCATAATATTTTTATTTCAAAAGTTGATGTTTTTCTCTCTCTGAATAGTAAAAATAGAACAGTTGAAATAAAAGCTTCTGTTCTAACAACAGATGTAACCGGAATTGAAATGGAAGCCTTAACTGCCGTATCAGTTGCCGCGTTAACCGTTTATGATATGTGTAAAGCAATTGATAAGGGGATTATTATCTCAGGTATAAAATTATTGAGTAAAACAGGTGGAAAAAGTGGGGATTACTTTTTTTCAGAAGCCAAACTGCTTGGTAAAGAAATCAAAAAAAAGAATAGTTGATACTTAAGGAATAATATGTATAAAGCACAAGTTACACAGGAAATCGAATCTATAGAGCAAGAAATTGTTGGTCGGGTTGTTGCCCTTTCTATCAGTAAACACAAGGGAATTCCCAAAACAAATGTGGCCGGCGTAAAGTTAATTGAGGATTTTGGCATCGAGGGCGATATACATGCAGGTAACTGGCACAGGCAGGTAAGTTTTCTTGGGTTGGAAAGCATTGATGAAATGCGAAAAAAGGGGCTGCCAAATCTTCGTCCGGGTGCTTTTGCTGAAAATATTACTACCCAGTTTATTACACTTCCCGAATTAGCTATTGGAACAAGGATATCTCTTGGCGCAGAAGCTGAACTTGAAGTTACTCAAATTGGCAAAGTTTGCCATAGCAAGTGTGCAATTTTTTTCAAAGTTGGTGACTGCGTAATGCCGCGAGAAGGAATTTTTGCAAAGGTTATAAAGGGCGGAGAGGTATTTACCGGTGATGTTTTTAGAATTTTATAATATTTGGAAATTAGTAACCATAAATGATTAGTTATAAAGAAGCCTGCGGGATAATCTCTAAAGAGATTGAGCAAATTATTCTTTTATCCGAAGAAGTTGAAATCCTTTCTTCAGTCGGACGGGTATTGGCCGAAGATATAATTGCTGATGTTGATTTGCCGCCATTTAACAATTCCGCGGTGGATGGATATGCTGTGAGGTTTGGCCAAAGCAGAGAATGGAATATCGTTGGCGAGGTTTCTGCCGGCAACTATAAGCAGTACAGTATTACAGATAAGGACGCAGTACTGATAACGACAGGCAGTAAAATGCCGGATGGTACTGACACGTCTATTCCGATTGAAATTGTTGATGTGATGGATGATACTCTATATCTTAAAGAAGGCACAATTCTAAAACAAGGAATGAATGTACGTGAAAAGGGTAACGACTTAGTAAAAGACAAAGTTGCCCTATTGAAATATGAAAAAATAAGTTCAAAAAATATTGGGGCTTTAGCAACATGTGGAAAGAGTAAAGTAAAGGTTTTCAGGAAATTGAAAATAGCAGTTTTGGCGACCGGAGACGAGCTGATAGCGGTTGATGAAGTTCCGGTTGACGATAAAATTCGTATTTCAAATATATACTCGATATGTGCGGCGATTGTAGAATTAGGGCACGAACCTGTAGTGCTTGGGTTTGTCAAAGATATCAAAGAATTGATCCGGGAGGAGGTTGTAAAAGCAATTGCGTTGGATATCGACATACTCATTACTACTGGAGGGGTCTCTGTTGGGAAGTATGATTTCTTGAAAGAAATATTTAATGAAATTGGGATACAAGAAAAATTTTGGAAAGTAAATATCAAACCCGGTAAACCTATCTTTTTCGGTACTTTTAATAAAAGTTGTAAGGAAATCCTCGTTTTTGGGCTTCCAGGTAATCCAGTTTCATCATCAGTTAATTTTTCGGTCTTTATCCGCCCTGCGTTGGATAAACTATACAAGCAAAATGTAACCCGTGTCGTAAATGCGGTTTTACAAGAAGATATTCAAAAGAAGGATGACAAAAGACACTTTTTCAATGGTGTTTTATATGAAGAAAATAGCATTTGGAAAGTAAACTCACGGTTTTCAAATTCCTCTGGCAATTTAATCGAAATGAGTCGTGCAAATTGTTTTATTGTCTTTAAGGAAGAATTGAAGAATCTTTTTAAGGGAGACGAAGTAACATGTATTCGGATGTAACTGGTATTATCCTCGCCGGTGGTAAAAGTTCACGCATGGGGACTTCAAAGTCACTACTTAATTTAGGTGACAAAACACTTATCGAAACTACTGCTGGACTTTTACAATCATTATTTTCGAAGATATATATTATAACAAACTCGCCTAGTGAATACTCATTTCTTCACTTACCGGCATTTGAAGATGTATATAAAGAAAAAGGCCCGTTGGCGGGAATACATTCGGGACTGCTTCATTCGGGTACGGAAACCAATTTTATCATTTCTTGTGATATGCCCTTGATGACAAAAGAAATGATTGCATACATTGTCGACAACTCCTTGGGAAACACAGCAACCTATTGCCATGCAGCAGGATATCATCAACCATTAGCGGGTGTTTATTTAAAATCACTCATAGCTGAAATTGAGCCTGTGATTTGTAGTAACGAGGCAAGTGATAAGTCGTTTCACCGTTTTCTGCACACAATTAATGCAAAAATTCTACACCCGCAAAACATGCCTTTTTATCATGATGAAATATTTTTTAATGTAAACAGCCCCAAGGATTTTAGCTATATATTACATCGGGTTACGAATAAAGATATGTTGCCAAAATGAATTATGCATAAATGAAATATTAAAGAATTATAGTTGAATTTATTACGCAAAATAAATGCCACCTCCATTAACTGAAGAGGTGGCACTTATTAAGCTGAATTCACTAACTATTTAACAAGGTTCATTTTCTTTGTCTGGGCGAATTTACCCGCCCTCATCTTGGTAAAATAAATTCCACTCGTAACCTTTTGTCCACTATTATCGCGGCCATCCCAGTTCAGTTCATAATTTCCTGGCTGATATAATTCATAATCCACAAGACTGCGGACTAATTTGCCCTGAATGTCATAGATTGCAACTTTAACTTTTTCCGTTTCTGGAATAGAGAATTGAATTTTTGTTGATGGATTGAACGGGTTTGGATAATTTTGGCTCAGCGCGAATCCTGATGCAGCACCGCCAATGGATTCAACTTTAGAAGGATGGGCAGTGCTATGGCATGGCTGGCAATCCATTTTTGTTTGGACATTGTTAAGGGCAGCTGTTCCGTGACAGGTTAAACATGCGGCCACATTTGCCGGATCTGTGTATGTTGCAGTAAATTGCCCTGCAAAAAATTTGTTGAGCAGATCAACAGTTTTAGCGGCAACATCCCCGGTAATTCGGGCACATCTTTCCTTACGTTCAACATCACTTACCTTTTTATTTGCAACAATGCACCATTCGGAAACTGAAGTGTGGCAAAGGGGGCTTCCAGCAACGTTTTGTGGCAATGTTAGATCGTATTTGTGTACAAGATACCCACCACTGGTTGCCACCAAGTTCGCTTGGGTTGTAGGAAGGTCAGCTTGAGTGTACCATCCCCATAATTCCGAAATGAGTGGACCCGATTGAGCCTTCGTGGTGACAAGACTAATTAAGGCGGCTCCACCATTTAAGCAGCCGCATAAAACACCCCATGCATTTCCACCACCACGTCCATAAAGCATAATCTCCATTGGCAGGTTGGCCCACGGGTCGCCAATAGCAGTAGTCAATGCATTGGTTATAGCCCCAAAAGTACCGGCACAGCAATCTTTGTCATTATAATAAAGTGAGTGTGCCTGGATACGAACCGCTTCGACATCAAGTTGTACATACGGCCATGGCCATGCGGTAACATGCGGTTTAGCCTCCGCGGTAGCCGTTGTAACAAGGCTGGACAAACCTGCAACAGCCGTTAGGCCGACAGCGGCCTTAGATGCACTAACTAAAAAGTCTTTACGGGAAAGATTTTTTGTCATAAATACTCCATTTATGGGTTAAATTGATGATTGGAATTTTGATAATGGGTTTCAATCAATTGTAATATTGAATTGATTTGTTCATTTTTAGGTTCTTGGTTAAGCCCCATTTTGAAATATTGTATAGAAGTAACAATATCGCAGTAAAGCCATAATATTCCAAGTACAGTATGCTTTTCTATTTCATCGGGGTACACAACAAAGCCGGTCTCAATCTGTCCGATTAACCCCATACATGGACAATCGTCTTCATTGCGGATGCTTCCGATAATGGAAGAAATATTTTTTTGTATCGTATCTTTTAGCAGGGAAACAGCGAGTTTTGTTTTATTTGTTTGAGTGTAACAAATGATGAGTTTTTTAACCATTTTTAAATTAGCCGGAGAGGTTATGGATTCTACCGTAAAAGCAGTTTCTGCTAATTGAAAATTCCGCAATTGGAAATAATGGTTTCCGAGCATTTCGTTCATAACCCATTTGTACAACAACCATGCCGTAAAAATGGATAAATATTGATGTATTTTCTACATTAAATGCAACATAATGTTGTATCTATTGCAGTATCCCAGTGTAAGGGCTGTAAAAACAAATAGTTGAGAGCACCGCAACAAAGTGTTGCGCTACATGCAACACTTTTATCAATCGCTCAATCTAAATTCCCCGTTGCTTGCAGCGAATTTTGAATGCTTTTACCCCAATGCCGATTGCGCCGATGCCTTCCATTGTTTTATGCTAAATGTAGTTATTGCATTACTGTAAACCCATATTTTTTAATTTCCTCCACAGTGTTGATCTGTCCATACAAAGTTCTTTTGCAACTGCTGTCTTATTCCACTTGTGTTTATTGAGCAATTCTATAATTTCTGATGCCCCGTTCTTATTGTTGATTCCATTATTTATATTTTGATTATTGCAAGAGAACCCTTGCCTGAGCCCTGTTGGTAGGGAACAAATGCAAAGCCCCCGGTCAGGCTTGCTGCGGATAACTGCATATTCGATGGCATTCTCAAGCTCACGGATGTTTCCTTCCCAATTGTGATGAAGAAAAAGATCCATGCACTCTTCATCAATGTGCGGAATGCTTTTACTGTATAAAATGCAATATTGTTTTAGAAAGTGTTCTGGCAGCAATGGAATATCGTCTTTCCGTTCACGTAAGGGCGGTAGATGGATATGAATTATATTCAGTCTATAATAAAGATCCTTTCTAAAACTGCCATTCAGGATTGCCGAGGGGATGTCAATATTTGTCGCGGCGATAATCCGTGCGTCAACCGTACGTGTTTTAGATTCCCCAATTCTCTCAAAAGAGCCGTCTTGAAGTACACGCAATACCTGTGGCTGCATAAAACCAGGCATTTCACCGATTTCATCAAGAAAAATTGTCCCTCCGTCCGCTAATTCGAATCTTCCTATCCTGTCTCTCTGTGCATCAGTAAATGCTCCTTTTGCGTGACCAAATAATTCACTGCCAAGCAGGTTTTCAGGAATGACTGAGCAGTTCACTTTTATAAAGCTGCGTCCTTCTCTTTTACTCAGCTTATGAACAGCATTCGCGATCATTTCTTTACCTGTACCGGTCTCGCCTGTAATAAATACGGGGGCATCAGAGCCTGAAATCTGTTCAATCAGCGCAAACACATCTTTCATAACCGGAGTGGCAGCAATAATACCATGAAATACTGATTCCTTGTGAATGATACTCTCCATTTCACGGATAAGGGTCATATCCCTGAATGTTATAACGCCACCAATCGCAATGTTGTTTTCATCTTGGATAACTGATGCATTTAGTCTTATAGGGACTGGGGGCAGGCCTTTACAATTCATCTCTCCTTCATAATCGAAAATATTTTTACCGGAAATTAGCACTCTGGCTATAGGGCAATTATTATCACAGCATTCCGAATTAAAGACCCGTTTGCATATTTTCCCAAGGACCTCATCTTTACTAAAACCAGTGAGCCTTGTAGCTGATTCGTTAATAAAAGTAATCCTGAACTCTTTGTCAACCGTTATCACCCCTTCGGTTAAAGAGTTAAGAATAGCTTCTGTGTTTATACTTTTAAGCATCTTTACCTACTAATTGACTGCCAGTATTAGATAAAAACCACCGAGTATTACCAGAATGCCACATACGCGTTTTATCCAAATAATTGCTTTTGAATCATCACTCCAATTAAGATAGCTCTGCACCTTGTTCGTTAGAGTGCCTGCAAGTACAATAACCGTGCAATGGCCTATACTAAAAAAAGCAAGTAAGGCAACCGAGAAAAGCATGTTTGTTTGGGCAGTTTCAAATACTACTCCTAACACGGGAGCCATAAAGGCAAAAGTGCAGGGACCCAGACCGATACCGAAAAGTAAGCCAAGTATCAACGCCGCCGGTAACCCTTTTACTTTCGTTTTCCGCAATGCCATTTTATCCCACGGAAGAGTTATTACATCAAGCAAGTATAACCCAACTATAAAGAAAATACCGGCTACAAAATAATTACCGTATTTGCCGACATCGCCCATTAGCCTTCCCATAGCTGCTGTTATAATGCCGATTAGTGCTATCGTGATAAGGATGCCAAATGCAAAAACCAGTGCAATCAGAAAAGTTCTTTTGGTATTTATTTTACCCTGCGAGGAAATAAAACCGACTATAAGGGGAATACTTGATAAATGGCATGGTGACAGGAGTATGCTTAAAATACCCCACCCGAACGAAGCAAGGAGCGCTATCCAAACATTCTCGTATAAGGCCATCGTCAACGATGTAAATATTTGCTCTATCATTCTACTTCTTAACCTTAATTTTTAATCCCTGAGCTTGCAGCAGTTTGTCAATCTGTTTTTCCGGGTAGAAACCTTCATGGCGGAATATTTCTTTCCCCTGTTCATTAAGGAATACCTGCGTGGGAATTAGTTTAATCTTGTATTGATCAGCGAATTTTTTTTGATCGTCATTCCACACATCATAAAAAATAACTTTTACCTGTTCCCCGTATTTGTTTTCGATTGATTTCATGATGGGTTGCATCTGCTTGCAGGGGATGCAGCGGACTGAGCCGAGTTCCACGAAAGTAATTTTTGGTTTTGTTTGAGCCTGTGCGGTACACGCGAGAATAAAAAGCAATACAGATAAACGGGTAATTTGCTGCATGTTAGTTTTCCTTTAACCATGTAATAATTTGTTCTTCTTTTGGCACGTAGCCATGACATTTAACTTTTTCATTGATGATAAGCGCGGGCAATAAAACGTACCCGTACTGTAACATTTTCTGTACATCGGTAATTTTTTCAATAGTTGCCGTAATATTCTTCGACTCGACAAGTCGGCGTACAACCGCTTCAAGTTTGCGGCATTTGCTGCAATCAGCACTGAGAATTTTAACCGAGATCATTTTCAGCTAATTTTTGCAATATCCGGCTTCTTATCATACTGGATGACGGAATGCCTTTAGAATAGTACCTGCATGATAGCGATGCTTGTTCCGGTGATGGCATCATCTCCAAATCCTCACCCGCAATTAGCAACGTGGGTGACCCTCTAAAACATATTCTGCGGGCAATTTCAGCATCATTTACTTGTACTTTCACAACTACAGTTTTATCTTCTAAACCAATAATTGCCTCTTTTAGATTTTTCCACATAGTTGTATGCTGAGGACAGCCGTCAAAGTATTGATAATCTAACCGAATTTCATTCATTAATAAAGCCAAATAACTCAATAGACAATTTTATCAGGGACATACATCAGGAGCTTTTACAGTTCCCGCATCAACATCCTTAAAGTACTTCTTTTGCATCCACAATGCAACATTCACTAGTGCTATCAGCACAGGCACTTCTACCAAGGGACCGATAACTGCCGCGAATGCTTCACCTGAATTAATACCGAAAACTGCAATGGCAACTGCTATTGCCAACTCAAAGTTATTGCTGGCAGCGGTAAACGAAAGGGTTGCGGTTTTCGAATAGTCAGCGCCAATTTTTTTGCCCATGTAAAACGATACGAAAAACATGATAACAAAATAGATTACCAAAGGTATTGCAATCCTGATCACATCAAGCGGTATTTTCACTATGTATTCACCTTTTAGTGAAAACATAACGACGATAGTGAAAAGCAAGGCAACTAGTGTAATAGGGCTAATCTTAGGGATAAACTTTTTTTCATACCAGTCTTTGCCTTTCGCTTTTATCAAAAGAATACGTGTTATTAAACCCGCGAGGAATGGAATTCCGAGATAGATAAAAACACTCTCTGCAATTTGACCAATAGTTATGGCGACAGCAAATGTTTTTAACCCGAACCAACCCGGTAAAACCGTTAAGAAAACATAGGCATATACCGAAAAGAAAAGTACCTGAAAAATAGAATTAAAAGCTACCAACCCGGCTGCATACTCAGTATCGCCCTTGGCAAGTTCGTTCCATACAATAACCATTGCTATGCAGCGTGCAAGGCCAATCATTATCAAGCCTGCCATGTATTCCGGTTTATCCGGTAAAAAGATAACCGCGAGTGCAAACATCAGTATTGGGCCGATTATCCAGTTTTGCACCAGCGAAAGCGAAAGAACTTTAACGTTTTTGAAAACATCACCAAGTTCTTCATACTTCACTTTTGCCAAAGGCGGGTACATCATAAGTATTAACCCGATAGCAATTGGAATATTTGTTGTACCCGATTGAAACGAGTCCCAGAATCCAACAACCGATGGGAAAAGATATCCGGATAAAACGCCAATGAACATGGCAAGAAATATCCAAAGGGTTAAGTATCGGTCGAGAAAGGAAAGTTTTTTTGTTAATGTTGTCATCTGAATTTTTCTTGTATATTAATTCTCGAAAAGTTGTATCACTTTTTCCGCAACGGTATTGGCGTGTTTCACTATTTCCGGAGTGCTCATTTGGTTAACACTGAATAGTTTTTTATCAAACTCATACAACCTGTCGGCAATTATAACCTCGGGTTTTAATTCCGGAATAGCACCTTCCATCATCCTTGATGCGCAATTAATAAAACATCCTTCAATGGCAATTACCCTTGGTGCATTGCGTACAAGATTTCGTTGTCCGGTATCCTTTGTAAATGCCCCGCCGAGACAGATGCGTACAGTTTTCTCAGCAGCCAAATTAAAACAAATAAGGTTAGCTGCCTGCCTCGAGATTTCGCCCCGTAAACAGGCTCCTTCGCAAGATAATATGGCTATCTGTTTAGAAGCATTTTCTTCTGCATAGGTTTCACACATTGGACAAACACTGCGTGTTTTTGCAATCTGCAGCGTTTCATACTCAACGGCTTTTTCGCCGCAGGTATTCTTTTCGGTTTGTTCTGAACAATTCATGGTATTGAATCCTTAAATTATTTGACTAAAAAATAAAATTAAATAAGTAGCCCACTATAACTATGCCCGCACCAACTACACTAACAAAAACAGCAAGCATCTGAATTTTCAGAACCTTCCGGAGAATAATAAGTTCCGGTAGTGAAAGCCCGATAACACTCATCATGAACGCGAGAACGGTTCCTAATGATGCGCCTTTTTCAAGCAATGCCTGCACTATGGGAATAATTCCCGCCGCGTTGGAATACATGGGGATGCCGATTAAAACGGAAACCGGTACCGACCACCAAGCGGATTTTCCCATGAGCGAAGCCATGAAGTTTTCAGGAACATATCCGTGAATACCCGCGCCTACAGCGATTCCAATTACAATATACACCCACACTTTTGCAACTATTTCTTTAACCGCTTCAATACCGGTATCTATCCGTTCACTAAAGGTTATCTTTTCATCGACAGTTTCATGGCTGCCTGCTTTTATTTTATATACCCAATCCTCAACGTATCTTTCGAGCTTGAGCTTACCGATAACAAACCCCGCGAATATTGCTATTGCAAGGCCGGTGGACATATAGAGCAATGCAATTTCCCAGCCGAACATCCCGAAAAGTAAAACCAGAGCAATTTCATTGACCATCGGGGCCGCAATGAGAAACGAGAAGGTGACACCAAGCGGCACACCAGCTTCTACAAAACCAAGGAATAAAGGAATAGCTGAACAAGAACAAAACGGTGTAACAACTCCCAGCATGCTCGCCATTATATTGCCCGCCAGAAGTGATTTACCAGCGAGTATCTTTCTGGTTTTTTCCGGAGAGAACCATGACCGGATAATACCAACAACAAAAACAACAATTGTCAGTAGCAATAATACTTTTGGCACTTCGTAAATAAAAAAGCGGATAGCTTCGGTAAGATGTGCACCCTTATCCAAACCCAAGAGTGAGTCAACAACATAGTCGGTTGCAAGATTAAGATTGGTGTATAATACTATCCAGACAACTATTGCCAGGCCGAGAGCAGCGATTTTCCGAGAGGTTTTCATGATGTCAGCTATTTGTATTTTCCTGAATCCATCGTGTAGGGGTTTCTTTTGCTGGTAGTTTGCCATGTGAAATCATCTTGCCGTTTATCTCTAAACCGGGTGTTGAGAGTATCCCTGTTTTCATAATTTCCTGAATGTCTGTTACTTTCTCAACAGTAGCGTTGATATTAGTTTCCTGAAGCACATCGTAACACAGAGCTTCTAACTTTTTACAGGTTGCACAGCCGCTGCCATATACTTTAATAAGGTTCATCTCTAATTTCCTTTATTGTTTATTGTAATGAAGTTACAAAATCAACGATTTTACTTTTAATTTGATCCCTGATTTGTATTGTTCTGTCCATTCTTTCCTGATATGACCCTTGTAATTGTGAAGGGTCCTCGAAGCTCCAGTTAATTGTCTTAACAGCACCGGGAAA
>JACPGF010000279.1 GCA_016182615.1 Ignavibacteriales bacterium | reverse complement strand
AAAAGTTTTATCTTAGAAATTAAGTGGTATAGGGTTACCATAGTTTTCCACGAGCTGTCAAATGGGAAACTACTCAGCTGAACTGTGTTTTTGTTTCCGGAGCGAAGAAAGTTTGGTGGAAAAATCTCAATCAATTCATTGAATGATGTTTGGGGTGATAGAATTCTTAGCTAAGGTATATAAGAGGCTTTGACAAGCAAATTACAAAATCCTTCGAGGTGTTTTCTGGATTGTGTTACTTTGGGCGTATAACCGAACAACTAATTTGTTACTGTATTGCTTTTTTTACAACATCTTGTGTACAAAAACACTTTCTAAAAGCACATCGATTTTGTATCTTAATTGGTCGCAATTTAATTTATTCAGTCAGATTGACTATTTTTAGTGCGGTTTTAGAAAAACCGTACAATCCGGAAATGATATTGGAAAAGAGCATAACAGACAACACTATTATTAACCAAGGGTATTCACCTCAAAATGTGAATGACTCTATAACTAATACTATGCAATATTTGGATGCCGTTATTTTTTCCTCCACGCCGGATGGGTTAAGATATCATTTCATAACTGCCGGGATTAAAAAAATTCTGGGTGTATCATCCGAAGAGGCAGTTGCCAATCCCAAAAAACTGATGCACATGATTGTTCCGGAAGATTTCCCGATTTTCAGGGAACTGGTGAATAAAGTGCGCAGCCGTGAATCTGGTACCGTTGAATACAGAATGCATCATACATCAGGTGCACTACTCTATATCCGGCATACGGCCTACCCGGTATTTGAAGGTGATAAGCTGGTACGTATTGATGGAATCGTGTACAATATTACCGGAGAAATTGAAAGCCGGGTTCAGTTGCAAAAATCGCAGGAAAAACTGCGTGGGATTATTGAAACAGCAGATGATCTTATTTTTACTCTCGATAAGCAAGGGAGTTTCGTGAGTATCAATAATTCTGGTGCGATGCACTTGGAGTATCTTCCATTTGAAATAAACGGGAAACACTTTCTTGAGTTTGTTTCCGATGAAAGTAAATCAACTATTGCCCGCTCATTTCAGGAAATTCTTAAAACAAAAAACAAAGTAGCCTTTGATGCCGTGTTTAAAAGTAAATACGGAAAAACTATTGTTTTTGAAATAAATGCCCGTGCAATTTTTGAGGGAGCTGTTTTAGATGGTGTTCTCGGCATCGGAAGGAACATCACTGTCCGGCGAACAGAACAAGAAAAAGTGAAAGAGTTGAACAATAAACTCATAGAGGCAAACAGGATTATATCAATTGAACGAGACCGGGCAAAACAAAAGATTTCGATTCTTGAAGAACTGAACCGCCTTAAAAATGAATTTGTTTCAAATATCTCGCACGAATTAAGAACACCACTTGCCTCTATTATTGGTTTTGCAGAGACTATCGACTCTGATAGAGATATGCCGAATGAAATGAAAACGGAATTTAACCAGATAATAATGACCGAAGCGAAAAGACTTTCGAAACTAATAAATGACGTGCTTGATATTTCGCGTATCGAGGAAGGCAAAATATCTTTAGTTAAAGCTGAATTTAGCATTCAGGAGATACTTGAGCCTTTGTTGGAGCAGTATAAAAAGAAGATTGAAGATAAGGGTATTGTTTTCTGGGCTGAATTACCCAAACAAAAGGTATATTTACTGGGAGATAAAGCAAGAATCTTGCAGGTTTTTGAGAATATTCTCTCAAATTCCCTTAAATTTACAAATGAAGGCCGGATAACTTTGTTGGCACAGACCTTGTATCGTGAATTTGAACTAATTATTACCGATACGGGAATAGGTATCCCTAAAAAAGATTTGCCATACATCTTCCAGAAATTTTACAGGGTTAGCAGACCGGGGTCTGAAATACCGGGAACAGGTTTGGGTCTGGCATTCGTGAAACAAATTGTTGATTTACATAAAGGGTTTATTACCATACAAAGTGAAGACCAAAAAGGTACTACGGTTGTTATTAAATTTCCTATTATTAAACAAGATTAGAGCAAGCATTGAGTAAAACTGTATTTATCGTCGATGATGAACCTTCAATTGCCAAACTCCTGACTTATTGGGTTAAGGATAAATGGGGCTATAAGGTTCAAGTATTTGACCGTGGAGAGTCTATGCTTGAAAAACTACCAAATGGCCCTGACCTGATTTTACTTGATCTGATGCTGCCCGGGATGAGCGGAATTGAAATATTAAAAAAAGTCCACCAGATAAATGAACATTTGCCTGTTATTATTTTATCTGCTCAGGGGCGGGTTGAAGTTGCCCTTGAGGCTTTGCGTTTTGGGGCATTTGATTATTTCCCGAAACCTATTGATTCGCAGCGCCTGGAGCCTGCAATCAAAAACGCGATTAAAAACTATGACCTGACCCGTGAGCTTGAAAGCCTCCGGGAAAACGTAAAGCAGGAATACAAGTTTGAAAACATCGTTTCTGTTGACGGGAAAATGCAGGATGTTTTTAAGCTGATGACTAAAGTGCTAAATACCGATATCACGGTTTTAATACACGGTGAAAGTGGAACAGGGAAGGAGCTTATTGCACGGGCAATACATTATAATGGTATCCGGAAAGATAAGCCCTTTGTTGTAATAAACTGCGCGTCAATTCCAAGAGAATTAATGGAAAGTGAGCTGTTTGGTCACGAAAAGGGTGCATTTACCGGTGCACATCAAAGAAAAATTGGTAAATTTGAACTTGCCCATGGCGGCACTATCTTTTTGGATGAAGTTGGCGAGCTTGAGATGACATTGCAAGCTAAACTTTTGCGTATTATTCAGGAAAGAGAATTTGAACGTGTTGGCGGTAATGAACTGATAAAAACCGATGTAAGAATTATTTCTGCCACGAATAGGGAATTGAAAAAAGCAGTTGATGACAAAATTTTCTGGTAGTTTTAAACAAAAAACTGGGTAAAAATATCAAGGGTTTTTCGCGCCGTGCCTCGCGGATGATGTTCGAGTATAACTGGCCCTGTAATATTCGCGAGATGGAAAACGCGGTTGAACGCTGTGTAATTATAACCGAAAACGAGATGATTGATATTGATGATTTTCCAGTACATATAATAAGTTCGGAAGAAACAAGAAACTACGAGAAAAACGCGCCCTTGTTTTCTAATGATCAAGTGTTGCCGCTGGAAAAAATTAAAGAAGAAGCGATTCGCCATGCACTAAAGGTTACCGGTGGAAACATCGTTAATGCAGCTAAAAAACTTAGATTGGGCAGGGCGACTATTTACAGGTTTATAGAAAAATATAAAATTGAAGTAACAGAACCAGATACTAAATCGAAAGAGAGTTAATTGTATGGATTTTACAAGAGAAACATATACTGATGTGATTGTTGAGGTAGTTAACCTTACGCGAGCGACTTTGAAAGAGGCTGAAGAATTTAAAAAGGTGCTTTCCGAAGAAATAGATAAAGGCACTAGAAAACTTATTGTTGATCTGCGCGAATGTGAATTTATCGATTCAACTTTTCTTGGTGCACTTGTTGTTTCATTAAAAAAAATAACTGCACTCGGCGGAGACCTCCGCTTGGTTGGTTTTCAGCCCTCAGTACACTCAATGTTTGAACTAACAAGAATGTACCGTGTGTTTGAAGCCTTTCAGACCCGGCAGTCGGCTGTTGAAAGTTTTGGTGTTAAATTTTAATAATACCATTCCATGTCTGAAAATTCTGAAAAGAACATATTAATTATTGATGACGATTTAACCGTCAGAAAACTTCTCGGTTTTCATCTTCGTAAAAAGGAATATAAAGTCTTTGAATCCGAGGGATCTACCGGGGGTTCGGCTATTCTCGAAAACGAACGTATTGATCTGGTCCTCTGTGATGTAAATATGGAGGGCATGGATGGGTTCGCTTTCTGCCAGATGGTTAGGCAAAATGAAAAACACAGGGTGTTGCCGTTTATTTTTGTTACTGCAAAAAGCAGTCTTGAAGACAAAGAAACTGCGATGCGCGTTGGCGGTGATGATATTGTTACCAAGCCATTTGATGTACAGGAACTGCTCATAAAGGTTCAGGCTCTTATCAGAAGAGCAGATATTTATAAAACCTATGCAGCAAAAAAGAATATTGAGCAGTCCGTTATTGAAGAAACACCAAAAATATTACTGGTTGATGATGATGCTTCGTTAGCACGGTTATTTCAATACAACTTAGATAAAGCAGGATTTGTTTGTAAAACTGCTACAAGTGTTGCCGATGCTTTGCCGTTGGCAAAAAGTTTTAGTCCTGATATTATTATCTCGGATATTATGATGCCAAGACAAGACGGGTTCGAATTCCGGAGGCTTTTACTCGAGGATAACGAACTGAAATCCATTCCTTTTATTTTCCTTACTTCCAAAGGAACTGAGGATGATATTCTTGAAGGTTATGATCTTGGAATTACCGATTATGTGTTAAAAACTGCCGGTCCCAGAGTGGTTGTTGCCAAAGTAAGTGCGATTATTAAGAGTCTTGGGAAAGAGCGCCAAAAAGTTGTCTCGGAGCTGCACCGTGCCGCCGATACCATGAGAATAAAAGTGGTACCGGATTTTGCCCCCGCGTTTAGAGGAGCGCTCATTAAACACTGGCATTCGCCATTTAAGGGCATCCCCGGTGGTGACTTTATTGACTACTTCCAGCTTGATGACAATACCATGGTGGTAGTACTCGGTGACGTGATGGGTAAAAGGTGGGGCGCTTGGTATTTCGCGATTGCATACGCGGGCTATGTGCGTAGCGCAATACGGGTAGCATTGCAAACAGGCACTAATTATACTCCCAAGGAAATACTTCAACAAGTAAATTCATCCGTCTATCAGGATGCAAAAATTTCAGAAGTTTTTGCAACACTCTCCATTGTTCTCATTAATAATTTAACCAACATCATCAGTTATGCTGGTGCGGGTGACTTGCCGATTATCTACAAAAATGCCGCATCGGGTAAAGCGACCCAAATCAGTTCCAAGGGAATGCTCTTGGGCTTTGCTCCGGATGGGTTTTTTGACGATCAAATTCTCAATATGTCAAAGGGGGATGTGGTTTGTATGATTACCGATGGATTGGTAGAATCAAGAAATGCCGAAGGGGTTCCTTTAGGTACAGATGAGTTTATAAGCCTGCTGACTGCTATGCCAAATGATGCTGATCCGTTAGATTATCTGCGCGATCATCTCAACGAATTTACCGCGGGTAAATATGAAGATGATATAAGCCTGATAACTATCAAATCAAATTGACAGGGCAGTGTTGTTCCACCGGACAAATCCCGTAGTTTATTGTTCCAGTCGTTTTTTTCTTAACAAAGTTTTTCCAAAAACTCCTATTCCAATCGTTTATTGTTTCTTTTTCATTCCAATTATTTTTTATGGTTGTGTAGCAGGCAGGGGAGTATCATCACCCCGTAAAGTGGCACATGCAAATGAAGTTGTTTCACCCGGAACTGTTTATAGCGGCTTGGCAAGTTATTATGGTGAAGAATTTGCAGGCAGGACAACTGCTTCCGGAGAAATTTATACGCCCTACGCGCTAACAGCAGCTCATCCATTCCTCGCGATGGGCACTCGAATAAAAGTAACACATTTAAAGAGTAAAAAGAGCATCAATGTTAGAATCAATGACCGTATGCCGTATCATCCTGACAGAATTATCGATCTTTCAAAAGGGGCTGCAAAAGAACTCGGGATGTTGAAAGAGGGACTGGCGGAAGTGCGGATTGAAATTCTCGGTGAAGATTAACTTAAATTTCACCCTGCCAATTTTGCCCGTGTTGACGGTATTTATCTTCGATGAACTGTACAAGCGATGCTGCTAACGGGCCTATTTCGACAAATTCAGCAATTTGCTTTAGGTGTGTTATTGATTGAGTACCTGTTATAATTGAATCAGCTCCGCCATGCCATGCGGCAAAACGTATTGTAATTTGTGCCCACTCGTTACCAAAATCCAGTTCCATTTCTTTCATTCGGTTCCAGTATTCCTCGGCGTACTCCGAGCCTTGCCGCAAGCATTATTTTTGCTCGCTTGATCGAAGATATTAATTGATGTCTGTACTGATCCAAAAAGTTTAGAGGAAATAGCATAGGCGAGTTCCTCATTTTCTCCGGAGTATGCTGCAACACGGATTTTACCCTGTTCTTTCATTTGCAATAGCGCATCTGTTACACCATTATTTTGTAAAATGTGCAGGGGGCACGAGTGTAAATGAACGATGTCTATATATCCGGTTTGCAGGGTTCGTAATGCCTGATGTACACCTTCAATAATGCAGTCATACGTCCAATCTTCATAGCCGGGTACACTATATCCGACTTTTGTGGACAATATTATTCGGGAACGGTGTGAAGAAACAAATCTGCCCAAACGCTCTTCGGATAATCCATAACCTTTGGCAGTGTCAAAAAGTGTTATACCCATATCTAATGCTGCCGAAAGAAGCATTTCTACATGATTCGCGTCCAATTCCGGTGAACCTATATGGCCAGCTCCAAACCCAAGCAGTGAAACTTTTAGGCCTGAAGAGCCAAAGTCAAACTGCTGCATTAGTGCCCAAATTTTTGAGTGAGTGCCTGTAAAACGCAATCAGGAACAAACTCTGTTACATCAGCGTTAAATTGTGCAAGCTGCCGGATGAGTGAAGAATTAAGATACGTGTATTTTTCATTGGGCATTAGGAATACAGTTCTTACTTCGGGGGCAAGCTTGTGGTTCATCAATGCCATCTGGAATTCATATTCGAAATCACTTAAAGCACGCAAGCCGCGTATAATTGCCTTTGCACCCGTCTTTATCGCGAAGTCAACTACCAGTCCAGAAAACATAACAGCTTCGGTGTTAGGTATATGGTTTATAGATTCCCGTATCATCACCAGCCGTTCATCATCTGTAAAAAGCGGCGTCTTGGATGGATTGTTTGCCACGGTTACAATTATTTTTTCAAAAAGACCGCTGGCTCTTTCTAAAATATCAATATGGCCGTTAGTAATCGGATCAAAAGTACCGGGGTAGATTGCTATTACACTCATACTCAAAAATAATATTTATTAAAACAGTTTTAGGAATTAGAATTAACTGCCGGGAGTAATATAGAAAATTTACTGCCTTGGCCAAGCATACTTTCTAGCCGGATTTCCCCGTTCATTAGTTTTACCATTCGAGATGAAACTGCCAAACCAAGACCGCTTCCTTCGTAACCTCTGCCGAGCCCTTCGCTTACCTGCCTGAATTCATCAAAGATGAACTTATGATTTTCCGGGGCGATACCGATTCCTGTATCGGTAATATGAACACATCCCCACGAAGAAGAATCCTCATAACATGAGTCTATTGTTACGGTTATACTGCCAACGCTGGTAAACTTTACAGCATTTTCGAGCAGATGTTTAAAAACTTTTTCGAGGAGAGCCGGGTCAGCTATTACGTTAAGATCGTAATTATTAATTACAAAATTCAATGCTAGTTTTCTTTCATGCAAACCGGGTGTTGAATTTTTTACCAGCGGCTTAATAATACTTGCCAGAGGTGCCTTTTGCAAATGGGCTTGTATCTTATTAGACTCTAATTGAGATAAATCAAGAATACAATCTAATGTTGAAAGCAGGCGGGAACCGGAGTATTCTATTC
The DNA here is from genome assembly GCA_016182615.1 of Ignavibacteriales bacterium. Lineage (GTDB taxonomy): Bacteria > Bacteroidota > Ignavibacteria > Ignavibacteriales > Ignavibacteriaceae > JACPGF01. The sequence goes on along the minus strand of JACPGF010000279.1, from coordinate 3,123 downwards.
CTTTTGCTATTTTTTTTAATTCAGGTTTATTAATTGCATCAGCTAAAATAGCAGCGTAACCAAGAATACCATTCATCGGTGTCCTGAATTCATGGCTCATATTCGAAAGCAAAGTGGTTTTCAACCGGTCAGATTCCATTGCCTTCTCTTTAGCCTGTAAAAGTTCAGCTTCTGCCTGATAACGTTCGATATAACTTCCCAGATTTGCCGAAGCCATCATGAGGATGGATTCTTCCTGTTCAGTCATTATCCGTGGCACATTACATGAATCAAATCCGATTACTCCCCAAAACGCAGTATTAACAAAAAGCGGAGCGAGGAAAACTGATTGTACTTGTTCATTCGATAAGAGCTCTATTTCTTTTGTTGGCAGCCCTTTTACGTGTGTATTAACACTACCCCCCAGTTTTAACCGGGAGTACCATGCTGTAAAATATTCCGAAGTATCAATATCAGTCCAGTAAGAATTATTTATTTGTTTGTTAATACCCTCTTTGCACCATTCAAATTTCATTGAACTGAGTTCTTTTCCGGTTTGGTTATCAGCGCGGTTAACAAATAAATAGGCTCTGTCTGTCTCAATCCCTTTTCCCAACACTTCCAGAACTTTATTGATAGCATCATTAAAGGCTGTATTCTTTAGCATAATCGTAAGGGCTTTTGCTGCGCCTTTCAACGCCTTGTTTTGCCTTTGCATCAGTAGTTCGGTTGCTTTTTCTTGTGTAATATCTTCCACCATGCCCAATCCAAACAGCACCTCATCGTCGCTATTTTTAACAAATGTTGCCGTTAACCGGCCCCAAACAATTGTACCACTTTTGTGGACATACCGTTTTTCGAAGCAGATAGGGAGAATTTCCTGATTCTCAATTAATCCTTTCCTGAATGCAAACATTTCTCTTGCCAAATCCTCGGGCAGGCTGATATCCTGAAACCGCATGGTGGCCAGTTCTTCCTGCGTGTAACCAATAAACCGCTGAAAGGCTTCGTTTGCTTCAAATATTTCTCCTTTTAGATTGGAAAGAACAATGCCTAATCCATTTTTTTCGAATACGATTTTAAAACGGTTCTGCGTTTCAAGTAATTCTTGCTCGGTTTTTTTTACTCCCGTTATATCCAATAAATAACCACTGAAGAAGACCGATTTCCCGAAGTCATTTCTTTGTATCGCAAGATAGCAATAGACGTATCTGCGTGTGCCGTCACTTTTTACTAAGGTAAACGTAAACTCACAATTACTGCTTGTATTGTAGGATTGTTCTGCAAGGATTTCCTTGATTTTTATCTGATCTTCTTTAGCAGCCAAAGAAAGCAGTGTGCGTTTCTCTTGTAGTACTTCCCATGCAAAGTAACCGAATTGTGTTATATTCTCAGAAGTATATTCAAGGAGAAGGCCATTGTCGGCCTGCAAACGGATAATAACAATCGGCCCTTCTGTAAAAACCTCGCGGTATTGTTCGATCTCGTATTGGGCACTTTTTAAAATACCTGTGGTTACCGTGTGCCGTTCAACTTCCGACTCCAGAAATCTGGTACGCTCTTTAACCTTTTCTTCAAGTGATAGGTTCAAGTCTGCTAAATCGGCATTGGATTCTTCCAATTTGTCAACAAGAGCATTAAAGGCAGCAGCAAGTTTGCCAACTTCATCATTATAAATAACCGGGACACGCTTGGCTTGGGCTCCTGCCGAGATAGCTTGCACCGTGTGCAGAAACAGTTCTAATGGCAATGAAACGAACTTGTACGTGAACCAGATAATGATCAGACCCAAACAGAGAATTCCAAAAGCAACTGATACTGCGATCCAACGCGAGTTATTAATTTCTTTTTGCACTGCTTCAAGCGATAACCCAAGATACAATCTCCCAATTATTCGGTTATCCGAAAAAACCGGAAAACTGCTTTTTGCCACAAATTTATCAAAATCAGCCGGATATTCTAGTGCTGAGTAATCGGCATGGAGCGCAGTTGACAAATTAATGGCATGCCTAATTGAATCTTGTTGGTCACATATAACAATATAGAGTATATCATCTACTTTTTTCAGTTTTTCCAGTTCAAATTGCACAATCTGTTTGTTAGCATGTGCAAATGATTCATCGATGCAGGATGAACATAATTTAGCGATTGAATTAGCCCTGCGAAGTATAGATTGTGTTTCGATTTCAGCTTTTCTGAGCGGCAGGAAAATAATAATAAAAGCAGCAATACTAATAACTAGTACTGCAGATAATATTGAGATTTTTTTTCCGAGTGGTAACCGGAGAAAAAAAATATCTTTGGGATGGGATCCGTTTTTCGGGTTGTCAGAAAATGTCAATAATCACTTTGCAAAGGAAGTTTCAAAAACACCGAATTAAAAATACATAATTCACAATAATAATACAGTAAGTAGAAATACTTATTTATCATGATTTTTTAAGTTATTATTGATTTTCGCTCCTCATTCTTACATGCTTTTCATTTGGTAGGTCTCGTTTTTGGTTTCTATCCATTACCGCAACTTCGAAAAGTGGCAAGTGTTCCGGTGCAGGAAGAAATACTGAATAGTAAAAAGTGATATTCAAAAAACGGTCAAATGTATTTGCCATAACCACAGAATAAAAACCGCTTATCATACTATGTAAAAATTATTATGCGAAGTTTATTATTTTAGTAATTACAAACCAATATTTTACTTACTATACAAATAAACCTATGAAAAAAATATTCTTACTGCTATTTTTATTTGCCGCACACGCGCAAACAATGTTTGCCCAGTCATTTGGAGCAGGTTTTACCCTCGCTTTTCCTCGTGGAGAGTTCCGGAACGAAGTTGCCCGTACCGCATTGGGCGGCCAGTTAAATCTATTAATCTTCGAAAGCCCGGTCAGTCCATTTAGCGCTGGTATAAATTTAGGTTTTTACAATTACGGAAGCGAAAGCAGTAAAGAGCCATGGAGTAACACCATCCGCAGTGTTTTTCTTAATGTCGACCGTACGAGTAATATTATGCATTTTGATATTCTTTTCAGGTTGCAGCCGCGGGATATGGTTTTCAGACCCTATGCCGATCTCCTGTTTGGTGGTGCCTATGCTTTTACAGAAACCAAAGTAACAAGTGAAAATGAACCTGATAAGGAA
>JACPGF010000278.1 GCA_016182615.1 Ignavibacteriales bacterium | reverse complement strand
ACCTGTTTTTAAGATACTCCACATCTTCATCCGGGCGGGCTGCATCTGGAATGTAAAAATACATGCCCGATATATTTCCTGTTTCATCTTCATTACTTTGGTAACGCGCATAAGAAATACTAAAAGAAGCATCGCCGCCAAGCGATTGTCTGAACCGACCCACGTATAAACCCGTTGAAAACGAATATCCCCTGTTGCCTTCATAGCGAATATCGACTGCACTCGCCAAACCCGGACCATGGTCATCCCTGAAGTTACCGGTCCAGTTTACAGGAGATGTATTAAATGTATTTTTCCCTTGAACAACAAACAGTTCAACCTCTGAGGTTTCCGATATTTTATAACTTGAGAACAGTTGTATATCCGCGAAAGACGGTTGGTACTTTCCGCTCGTCTGCAGTTGCGATACCAGATAACCGGGATATGCTAACCGCAGCCCGCCAAGTACAGTGAGGTTGCCAAACCGCCTTCCAAGTGTTAACCCTGCATTAAGAAAATTTGCCCGGGCTTTGCCTGAGAGTTCTTCTTTCTGTTCCCTCCGGTAATTAACAGAAAGAGCCGAGGACATTTTATCTCCATACGTTACCGGGAATGTGCCATTAAAAAACTCCAATTTTTCGACCATATCGGGATTAATAAAAGTCTGGTTTTCCTCAACACCCTGCTTTAATAAAAAGGGGCGGTAAATTTCATACCCGTTCAGGTAGATAAGATTTTCCGAATAATTGCCCCCGCGGACGTTATACCCGCTGCTTAGTTCATTGTTTGTAACAACACCGCTTAATATGGTTACACTCCGTAGTACGTCATTAAACACCGTAGGCACTTTTGTCAAATCCTTCGCCTGTATTTCCTGTATATTCGCGTATTCACTGCGGTTTACGGTTACATTCACTTCCTTTTGCTGCAAAGTTGCGGGTGTAAGTTTTATTGCAAGGGGTATATCTGCTGCTGGCAAAGGAACCCGCAATATTTTTTCAGCGGAATTATAACTGATATGGCTAAGCGAGAGTGAAAATTGTCCGGCGGGAAGGTAAAACAGAAACGCACCCGATGAATCGGTTATTGCACCGGTCTTTTGTGATTTTATATAAACAGTGCATCCCGGTATTGGCAAGCCGCTTATTTTATCGTACACTTTGCCATGCAGTGAGTGTTCTTTTTTTTGCGGCAGAATGAAACTTGCAGCAATTGTTAATATTACAAGCAAACGGAACAATGTATCCTCATAAACAGTAAAAAATAGTAGAAATAACCGATAGAGCCTCTTGTATTATTTTTAATTTATGATATAAGCTACTGTTTTGCGGCTGATGAGGAAAGTGAAAAAATTTGCTCTTTGAAAGGAAAAAAAAAGTAATAAACGGAAGAAGGCATTGTAGGATTTATGAAACAGACAGATTGTAAAATTCCGGAGTCAAACCGAAGCTGAAATTTTTCGGCCGCTCAACTCGGCAGGAATATTTCTACACTACAGTATTTGGATTTAACCCAGATAACGCGTTCAAACTCTAGAAGGTTGTAACTTATTACCTCATGTTACGCAAAAATTGGGTTATCCTCTTGATGAATCAAGACCCGCATTGTTGGTGGACTTAAGTTGACACATTTTCTTCCCACGCAATTAATTGTTGTTCAAAACTTTGTAGCAAACTTGAATTGCTACAGTGGACTTTGTGTTTAAAATGTAACGGGCACCTTTTTACAGGTGCCCGTGCAATTTAGTTGGTCTATATAAACCCTGTTATTTAATAAGAACAAATTTCTTAACAGACCTGAATTTCCCGGCATCCATGCGACAATAATAAATACCCGAGGAAAGATTGGCGGCATTCCATTGCATTGAATAATTACCAATTTCTTTAACCTCATCAACGAGTGTTGCTACCTGCTGGCCAAGACCGTTATAAATTGTAAGCTTGACCCGCTCCTTTGCTGGAACGGCAAATTCAATGGTTGTTGACGGATTAAACGGATTTGGATAATTTTGCTTAAGAGCGAACTCTAATGGCAAAATACCGGCGCTTACCAAAATCTTCATTGCCCAAGGTTCGGTAAGTTTTAGTGATTCGCCTTTCTTTAACTGGGCGCGTAACAGTTGGCCTGTCAGGGCATCGGTTATTGTCAGGTCGCTTGTTGCTTTAATAACAACCGGAAGTTCCATCGAACTGATTTCGAGTTGTTTCCCTTCAACAGATAGTTTTTCTGCAAACATACCGCTGCTAAACCGTACATCCGGAACGCCTGCAGGCGGCATAGGCGGTGCTGGGCTGAGCATTGATGTTTTACTATTCGGCTGATAGTAATAAGCCTTACTTTCAATACCGTTCCGGTCTGTTATGGTCAAGTACTCGTATGCTTCAGGAGTGGTGAGTACAGTTTTAGCGGGTCCAGTCGGCAGCAGTATTGTACCATTTCCACTAACACGAACCCAGTAGCATTTGCCCGGTTCTAGTATTTGCGCGTTTGTATAACCATTAGCATATCCGTAAAATACTGAATTGATGATATTCGTAGGAATCGTTTTTATACCTGAAGCCAAGGTCGTGTTTTCGAAAGGGCCGATAAGATTCCAACCCTGTTTGGCCTGAATGCTTCTGCTTGTAACCACAGTGCCAGTATAGTTTATTGCTTGTGCTGCCGGAAAACGCAGCCAGTAACCGGTGCCGGCAATCAATGTATCAACTGTAACATATCCGTTATTATACCCGTACAGGGCTGAGTTAGCCGTTGGGAATAAAACCGATCTTAACATTGATGCGCAGTTCAACGGTGCCGAAATAAGATTCCACCCGGCTGAATAATTTGCACTACTAATTGTTGTAGCACCAGAACTTTTTAAAGCTGCAATTGATTTTTGCAAAACGTCAACTGCAAACATTGTATTATGCAGGCCATTAGACTGGTCTTCAACAATTAGTTGATGGTTCCAATATGCTTTCCGGTAGAGCAAGCTATCCTGACCGGTAAATTTAGTAACATCAACAACATCTTTCCAGCCCTTTGGTGGGAACTGAAAGCGCAGGAGTTTCAATAATCCAGTAATTTCCTTTGTTGCTGCTTCTTTTACGCCATTGCCGTCATAATCGCTGGTTGCAATAAAATCATTAAATGAGTCTCTGTGACCATGACACGATGCACAAGCTGAGTCTGTTGCTTGAAAATTATTATCCGGGTTGCGGAGTTTAAAGGTGTGCCCGCCAACCTTGTTTTTATTTGCAGCACTTGTATCTGTTGGAGCCATGTGACAGCTAACGCATTGTTTTGGAACAACCATCGAATGAAAACCAGATTGATAGGTATATCCGGCAGTAAATTCTGCGGCATTTCTCCCAAATAATACATCAAGCTGTGAACTGTGATGCGGACCCCAGGTACTACTGGTGGGTTTGGTTATGCCATATACTTCAGCACCCCGGCGTGCCTTATGGCAGTTAGCACAGGTTCTGGCTTCGTCTGAAATTGTTGCAGGATAAGCGGATCCATCGCCAAACGTATCAGCTACAGCGGGGGTTCCACGAAGATTATACGGGCGGGCATTGCCATGTGGGTCGTGGCAGGTGGCGCAATTGATAGTTGTATGATCAGCAATTGTCGGTGCAACAGGAGTCGTTATGGTTTTACCCTTCGAGAAAGCGATAAATCCACGGCCGTCATGGCAGCGCATACAATCTTGCAAGGTAGTCGTAGCCATTGTACGGGTTGCTGAACCTTCGTAAACTGCAACAGCATGGGTTGAGTTTTCATACTGTGAAAATTTGTAATGTTTGGTTGGAGCATCATGGCATATTGCACAGGCACCATCCTGAGCAGAGATTTGAATCTTTGCTTTATTACCGCCCATTGCATGCTCGCTTCCAGCACCGTGGCAGCTTTCGCATCCAATAGTGGCATGGTTAACCAAACCAGGATATTGGTTCTTTAAGGAATCCCATTTTGCCGGAGAGCCCGGACCCCAGAATGTATAGTTTGCGGCTCTGGCAATATCATCAAAGCCGTTATTATTAGCCGTAGCATTGGTATCATAACCGGTAGCATGGCAGCTAATGCATCTGTTGGCAAATGTCGGTGCTTCTGAGCCATTAATTTTTCTCATCAGCGCAGTAGCATGCATCGAGGTACTCCAATTGGTAATGTAGTCAACACCACCAGGGAAGTTGTTTCCACCGGTATGGCACATTTTACAATTTAAGCCCGATCCGGCAACACCCTGAAAACCGCCTACACCAAGGAATGTCGATGCATAAACTTTTATCGTTGTGTCATCACTGCCCCGGTAAGTGGTAATAGTAACTTTAATCTGGTATTCGCCTGTCAGGTCTGCGAGAAATTTTGCGCCAAGCGTGTTAAACGTGGCAAGGCCAGCCGTTGAACCGGAAGGTTTAGTAATCAATTCCCAGTTAGCGGAACGCACGATGAGGGAATCGGCATTACCTGAGCTCACGGAGTTACCCGGCATGAAATACGCGTATGAGCCTTTAGGAACAACGCGAAGGCCGGAGGCATTCATTGCAGTTGATGGAAGGCCATACGCGGTCTTTACTCCCGGTGAAACCGGAGTAATTTGGATATACGCGCGTGGATTTTGGGCAAGCAGGATGCTTGCACTCAAGAAAAGGAAGGAAATACTGAGTAACAGCTTTTTCATAACTTTTGTAAAATTAGTTTGGAAAAGTGAATTCGGGGAGATATGGCAAAAATTATTCCACCTTTACTTTTTTAAAGCCGCATAATTATCTATCCATTTGGAATGTATCGGAAATCGTTCAAACCTAAAAAATTCTGGCATTAAGCCGGAATTGTTTAATAATTACCGTTTTTTCAAAAAATAGTAAAAAAAACAGAAGCTTACCGTCAATAGGCAAAAAAATGCTCTTATCAAGGGGGTACAAAACTATAAAACCGGAAGAACTACTACTACGTGAATTGCTACCAATATTTTTGTTAAGAGAAAGAAGTTATTACCAGTATTTAGAAGGACTTGCCTGCTGCTAATAATTGCTGAAAGCAAGTAACAAGTTATTCAACATATCAATTAGTCCTAAATTTTTCAGTAAGTATATTCAAATCAAAAGTATAGCACGGCAAAATTAGGTTTGCAGAACCTCCGGCCGCCCCACTATTCCACTTTTGCGGTAACGGGCATTTGGTTTATAATTCCGGCAATTTTTGTGGCTGGCCGTGGATTGCGGAATGATTGTTTGAACTGTTTATAATCGTACTCAATTAACTGCGTATCGGTTAATAAAGAACTATAAGTTGCTTTTATAATATTAAGCGATAGAAAACCTTTTCCATTGCCTTTAATAGAAGCACCCGCGTTTAAGAACCTCATATCCTTACGGGTGTATTCGCCTGACTGATGAATATGCCCGTGCACAACAAGGTCAATGTTCCCCGCTTTCAGTAATTCGATCAGCTCACTCTTGTTTTTCAACTTCATCGTCTGTTTCTCGATATTTTGCCAGAGGGTTTCGGTAAGTCCCACTGCATTTGATTTTATTTTGTTGAAATGATGATGCACCATCAAAATCCGGTACTTTACCGTATCGCCAAAATACATAAGGATTTTCTTCAACTCCTCTTTCTGCCGATCACATATTTTACCATTGGATGCAAACGGATTTTTAATTGATGAGTATTCCTGAATACTGTTTAAGCCAATAAGAAGGCACTGTCCGATTCTTTTTGCAAAGGGGTAGCCGCTGCCATCACCGGAGCGGTAAATACATTCCGCGAAAGCCTCTTCGAAATAGTTATTAAACGAGTATATCCCCTGTGAATAATCGGTAGTTCTGCACTTCTCAGGAAAAGTAAAGATATCTTCGGCATGGCTGACTCCTCCAAAAATATCATGGTTGCCAATAACCATGGAAAGTTTTTGGGGATCAAGAAGTTTATACTTTTTCAGCAATTCCCTCAACCGCCTGAAATCTTCAGCTAGGGCTTTATCCGAGACATCACCGGTGATAATAAAATGTTCCGCGCCCTGTTCAAGCGCGCTATTAATAAGAGCTTCGGTCTGCCTCAGATGTGAATTAACAATTTCCGTATTAATATGCAGATCTGAAATGTGTGCAAATATCATATAGCTACGCCGCCTTTTCCTTATCCTGCATTTTAATATATCTGGCCCGTTTCTCCGGCTTCATCATCTGAACATCAACAAGTATCAAACCGTCAATGCAGTTAGCGAAATCGGGGTCGGTACCAAAATCGAGAAACGAAACTCCACCTTCGGTACATAAACCGGTGTACTGCTTAAACAAGGGTGGTATTGCCACGTTAAATTGTTTCAATTTATCCTTTAATAGTTTCTGTTCTTTTTTCAGATCATTACCTGAAAACAGTTCAGCACATTGTTTTTCAATATAAGCCGGAATCTCAAACCGGTTTTTTGAGCGGAGCATCTCGGTATTGGCGGAGAACCACTTTTTGTAAAAATATACTATCATTGATGCAGCTTCTATCGGGAATGCCCCGCTGAGGCTTACCCCGCCGAACAGGTAACGCACGGTTGGCTCGGATGCAATATAGGCACCAAGCCCCTGCCACAGATAATCCAATGCATTGGTATTCCAATATTTGGTTTGGATAAAGCTTCTTCCCAGTTCGATTGATTCGGGCAGCAATGATTCAAATTCCTTGCTAAATTCAAACAATGTCGAAGTGTATAAACCATCTGGGCCGTTTTTCTGCATCACATCTTTACAACTGCCGATGCGGTATGCACCAACTATTTCCGATTCTTTATCGTCCCAAAGAACAAGATGCGTGTACAGGGTATCATAAATATCAGTATCGGCTTTTTTACCCGTTCCCTCGCCAATCTTTCTAAAAGTAATTTCACGCAGGCGGGCAATTTCTCTTACAACATCGGGGCTTTGCATAAATTCCACAAGGAACTGTTGCTTCCCGTCGAATGTTTCGCCGAGATATTTACCGAGTAATAATTGTTTCTTTAATATCTTTATGTCGATAGGTTGTATAACGCTTCTTTCAGTTTTAAATACACCGGGTTTATCTTTGCCAATATTGTACAGGTGCTTCCTTAACAGTTTCAATTGCATTTTAGGTTTGCCAATACTCTTTGAAATGGTCTTCGGTGAAACCGGAGCTCCTATTTTCATGGCAATATCGGTATGACTCATACCGAATAACTCGGCTGGCAGTAAAAACATCGAAGCTTTCTTATAGATTGCCGAAACCAAATAAAACAAAAAAGAATTATGTGCCTTTATAAATACCGGCAGTATATCTGCATTACATTGTTTGGAAAAGAAGAGAATACCCTTGTTCCATGGACTGTCTGTTATACCGTTTATAGAGAGCCGTGAAACTTCTCCCGCGGGAAAAAATATCACTGCTTCTTCACGGCACAAGGCTCCGGTAATACGGTCGTAATTCTCGCGCTGCATACCCGGATTGAGAATATCTACCGGCAGAAATAAGTCATTGAGATTATTGATATGCAGAAGTAAATCATTCACAACAATTTTTACATCCCGGCGTACTTCGCTCACCATTTTCAACAAAGCCAATCCATCCAAACCGCCAAGCGGATGATTGGCAATAATTATAACCCTTCCCTCACTGGGTATTCTATCCCGGTCTTTTTTCGACACGATGTAGGAGAAATCAAAGTATTCAAACACCTCATCGATAAATTCGATACCCTTAAGATTTTTGTTCTTTTCTATAAATTCATTGATAGCTTTCAAGTGCAGGAATTTTTCCAACAATGCAAATACCCATTCCCTTAGGATAACCGGGAACCAGGCTAAAAAAGTTGGGTGTTTTTCGTGTATCAGGTTTTTTAAAACAATGTGCGGCATACTGGCTCTAATATTATGAAGCTTTATTGTTGGTGTGCAGTGATTCGAATTTGCGCAATTTTTTCTTTACCGGATATTCACTTTCATATACCCTTTTAACCCCATCAGACATTGCTTTTTCAATATCACGGATACTTGAGATTAAGAGCAGGGAAAAAACAGCAGCAGTCTGGAAAGGGATTATCTGCCTTCTTTCCTGTAACACAATTTGCTGCAATTCATCGGTTTCAGAGCAAAATATCACGCCGGCCTCATCTCCCGTAGGCTAACAGTTTTTAGTTCACTCAAGTGATCCCTGTACCAATTAACACCTGCGTAATGCGCGTTTATTTTTTTAAGCTGTGGATTTTGTATAAGCACGTTCAATATATCGTATAAACCAAACATCGGGTTTTTCGGATGTAATTCTTCGAAAATACTTTTGACAAACAAATAGTCTTCGAGATAATCGATAGTCCAGCGGTGTGACATTGAATAGTTTAGCCCGCTTCCCCATGTTACGTTGCCAATCCTGAACAGCACCGGGTTTTCCCAGAGATATGGGGTAGTATGCTCGCGCTCAAGTTTTTTCCGGGCGGACTGCCATGCCGTTTCAAGCGCGGCTAAACTCATTATTTCAACATCATTCCCGTCAGGGTATGTGGCTGGATGCAAATTACTCACATAATCATATTCGGGGTATTTACTCAGATATTCAGCAATAACTTTGTTAATAATCCTTGGGTCTATTAATGGACAATCCGAGGGTATTTTTACTACTGCATCGGCATTATATAAAAGTGCTGCCTGATAGTGCCTGTCAAGCAAATCTTCCTCGTCACCGCGATAACAATGAATGCCGCCGTTAATGCACCACTCCTCTATGATATCATCTTTGGGGGAAGTAGTGGTTGCTACTACTATTGTTCCTGAAAGTTTAGCATGCTGCACCCTTTCAACCAAACGCAATAAGAGCGGTTGATGCCCGAGGGACATACCAACTTTTGCAGGCAGCCGGGATGAACCCATCCGAGCCTGCACCACAGTTACAACATAAAAATCCTGTTGTGTCATTTATTCAACCGAACCGGGGATAAAAGTTCCTGAATGGCTGTTTTCCGGCAGTTTTTGTACTGCACCAATAATAAAAAACACAATCACGAAAGCTCCTGAAATTAAGGCGACTTCATATTCTTCCCTGACAATTGAGAAAATCATCCCGATAAAAAAAGCCACCATGATAAAAGTGTTTTTTTTGACTTCCGTATTTTTATGAACGTGCATAAATACCTTTCAGTGTGTAAATGTTAGGATCTGTAATTTTGTTTGCCGAATTATTACTGCCGTCTTTCTGAGCAAGTAATTCCAAACCGATTTGCGCTATATTCTTAGCTGAATTCCCGCCGTTTTGGAGGGGTGTCATTCTTCTCAACTCATCTAACCCGAAAGCAGAATACACTTCTTTTCCTAATGCAATTCCGGTATAGACAACCGTGGAGAACTTGGTAATCAGCGTTTCGCAGTTTGCAATCATCTCGTGAATGTTGCCATGTGCATAGACAAATGCACCGGGCGCCAAATCCATAATTTCCTTTGCTGCCCTTGTTACATTTTCATTCGGATGCAATTTAAAAACAAGCTTCCGGCCATTGGCAATAGCTATTGCCCTTTTGATGAATGCCTTCCTATTCTCAAATTTAAAAGTCTCGCGGCTGTCGGACGTCGCTACGAGTACATGTCCCCGGTGTGGAAAATCATTATTAGCATATTCCACACAATTGTCATAATTCGGAATACCGGTAACTTGTATCTTTTCAGGGTTAACACCCTTTTTGATGAATAAGTCCCGGTACCCTTCGGAGGCGGTGCAAAACACATCGTAAGCATCCGATAATCCGGTAAGAGATGTTCCGGCAATAAATCTTGGTAAACGTAAAATTTTGGTTATGTAGTACAGAGTATTTTCCGGGTCAGTCATACCTTCTTGTACAAGTATTACTCTTTTCCCTTTGATATTTTTTTGCATGAGTACATCAGTGCAGGTAAACACTAAATCGTAATCGTTATCTTTTCCCTTGTAATCAATCCGCAAATTATTTACAGCTAGATAGGTCATTGTGGATTCCTTGAACTGCCCGCCAAGAATACAAAAATCAAGAAATGATTCTTCTGCAAGTTTTTGCAGAATTCCATCTGTATAAAAGGGAGTAAAGTAACAGTCACAATCCTCTAGTTCCATTGATATCTTGTGCATCATGGATGTCTGATTGAGCGACCCACAAATGAATAGTATTTTTCTGTTCATAGATTTCATAATTATTACCCCAAAAGTACAGTTGGTATATTACGGAACTGTTACGGGAACATTAATGAAAAGTTAACAAATCGGTTCGGCTAAAAATTGAGTGCTATTGAAAAAATCAGATTGGATAGGACGGACGCGGCTAAAAAAAGCGCGTGTTATTTGAACAGCATAAAACTGTTAAACAACACGCGCCTTAAAATTGAGTGGTACTTATTTAAGTAAAGTCATCTTTGCAGTGCGGATACCCCGAGGAGTTGCAAGCATGTACACGTACATTCCGCTTGATAAATGTTTCCCATTACCGGCTGCTTCAAATGTTGTGGCATAATTACCGGCAGGCATTACTTCATTTACCAGCGTGGCAACTTCGTTAGAACGGGTTAGGATAGTTTTGCTCTAAGGTGAAAGACAGCGGTTTCAGTTGCGCCGGTGCTGGGGCAACTCCGGTTGCATCATTCGTCTGCATCGCGTCTATATAAACCGCGCCCGAAGCCGACCCGTTCGAGGCTCTGCGGATCACCACACTGTGTAAAAGTTTATCTCCGGCACCAGTTACTGCGCTAAGGGGTACCTCAACCAATTTCCAGCCTGACCAGTTCAAGGTATCAACTGGGACAATAACATTGGTAGAATTGTTATAATAGAACCAATACTCAAGCAAATTTTTACTAACATCACCATTTACCCAAAAGCCAGCTTTGCGTTCAGGTAAACTGCCAACGTTTGGTTTTGCCCCATTGAATGTTCTGGCCACACCGTCTGCCGCGGTAAATAAGTAGGTAATTTTACCGGAGTTTGCACCTGAAAAGAACTCCTCGCTTGAGATAGTAAACTTAGTAAAGTTCGGATCAGTCCCAACAGTACTGCCGCTGTAACCCGGGTCCTTCCAGCTGCCAACCGTTTCCAGTTCATCTATTACCGTACCGGTAACATAGTCAGTCGAAGCGGTGTGAAACGTAATTTTAGTATCAACACCAATAGCATTACCGGCGCTGTTTTTAAGATTGCGCTTGATGATTATCGAATAATCTTTGTTCCCTTCAAGCTTTTGTTTCGGGGTAAGGTACACGATACCCTGATTATTTTCCTCAATATACCGCATGCTTTTTAACGCCAGGATGCTGTTCATCGAGTCCATCAACCCGATATTTGCCGCAAGCGTGGTTTGATCTAACGGGAAGTCAAATTTTGCAATAGCGCGGACTGTCTTTAACACGTTACTTTGGTTCGCCGCGGGGTATGTCATCACCACGTTCAAAGCGTTATACTGAACGGTTTTGAATGAGAAAGTTAAAGTGTCGGCAATGGTATAGTTTAAATAATTAATTGCAGTATTGGTTAGTTTTACCGTATAAACAGTATTTGTTGCCAAAGGAACATACGGTTTAAAAACCAGCGTACGGTTGTTTTCCCACGAGAAGGATCCCGCCACAGTCGGGGAAATTGAAAACGCGCTTTGAGCATTCGCGGCTTTCATCTTCTGCGTGAAGGTTATTTTTATTGGCGTATTTAACATAAACGTGTCTGCCGGGGTAACTGCTTTAGGGCTGTATGAAGCCACAGCGGGTTTTGCCGTATCCTGAGAAACCAATTGCATGTAAAATCCCCAATCCCAGCCCGGCCCCGGATCGGTATGCGTGTTGCAGGTTAAGCCAATTGCAGGAAAATTAGCTGTCATCCAAGTTTTCCAAGCGCTGTTTTGCCACTCGTAATGACCGATTATCCGGTTCCTGTTAAACGGGATATTAAATTTTGTGCTGAAATGCCTGAACAAAGCGGCTGATGATATATACATTGCATCGGTAAAAAATGCGGGGTTGGCAACATAGCCTTCATGTTCAACACCAAGCATATAGCCGTTCCAACAGGAAACATGCCATGCTTTATTAGCCTCCAATACCATTTGTACAATATAACCATCAGAACTTCTAATGATATAATGCGTACTTGCCTGTGCAGTCGGGTTTTGCAGCCATGACAATGAACCTGCAAATCCGCCTTCGGTATCATGCACCACCGAAAATTTTTGCTGAATATTACCCGGGGTAAAATTTGGGCTTGCCGACCAGACCGCTGAGGGATAATCGTTAGATTCAATATTCTTAAGTTTGTTCGCGGGGTTAACCCGCTCACTGAATTGTGCCATATTTATTTCAGGGTGTGCCATCAACTGCACACCATTGCAATCACCGCCATTTTTCAAACCATGAAAAACATCAAATGAATAAAATTCCTTGATATCAGTTTGCGGGATACCGGAGTATTCTTCAACTGCTCTTTTCCAACTATTAAGGTCGGCTGTAATTTCCGTGTGCTTCGCGGCTATGTGTGCCAGATAGGCCGCGCCCGCCTGTATATTGTATTGCACATTATCAATCACTTCCTGCTCGGTTCGGTTAATAAGTGAAGCACCTATTTTGAGCGAGTAGCCAAACCAGCTGTCATTCCTTAATCCCATGATACCATATACTGAGGGTTTGCCATTGTGGCTTGTTGCCCCTTCGGGCACATGATGATAAAACTTTGTTTCGGCGTAGGAAACCGCTTTAAGTACATCAACAGGGATTCCATATTGACGGGCAGCGGATTCAAAATGATAAGCAATACCGGGGTCTTCTGCACGCGCGAGTGCAGAGCATGCGACAAGAATGAGAAGAAGCAGTTGTTTTTTCATAGTTATTTTGGTAAAAAATTAAAAATAAAACTGACAAAATAAACCGGTTGTTTCTCATCCGGCAAATTTTTATCAGATCGTTTAGAAGGCCGCCCTTTTTGCAGGGGCGGGCAACCAAATATAGCAAAATGAATTATGAATTTTGAATTATTAATTATGAAATAAGTGGGTTTGTCATTGCTTAATTGAAATCTCACGATGCTTTAAATCCTCATCCTGTTGAGTCATAATAAAAGGTAACCGAAGATAAGATAAAAAATGATATATGTATAGCATATTAAAACAACACTGAACCGCCCCAAGGGTAACGGAAGGAGGGTCCTACCCGACTGGAGTTACCCTTGGGGCATGGCGGGCAGCTCACCCATTCCTTTTTACAAACTGTTTTATCATTTTTTCATATTCGGTTCATCTATTGCCGCATGTTTTAATATCGTCAATATTTTTTGCTTTAATTTTTCCTGTAACTCAAACGGATTAACCCCTTTAATTTTCTCTTGCATCTTTTTCTTCTCTGCCTTCTTCAGAATCCCACTTTTACATAGGCGCTCAAAAGGTGTTCTTGGTATGTCATGTACCTTCTTGATGGTGGCACCTACCCGCTTTTTCTCAATCAGTTTCATTGAAGGAACAAAGTAATTAAACAGCAGCGTCCACTCGGTTGCATACAGATCATTTAGCAATGGAAGAATTGCCGGATCGGAGAATCTCTGATACCCGAGGTGCTGTCGGATTAAGGACCAGTTTTTTCTCCTCAATATGTGCATTGTCATTCTTCTCATAGGGGCGGGATCTGGTAAATCTGACCTTGGGTTTTTTATTCAGAAAATAGCTCAACAAGTGATAATTCAGGAACTCATTTCCGTTGTCTGAATCAAAACCCCGTATCTTGAACGGAAGTACCGCCTCAATAGCCATCAGAGCCTTGAAAACGCCTTGCTCTCCCTTTCCCCACACGCCTCTTGATTCTGTCCAACCGGTGGCTATATCGACGATTTGCAAGGTATAAACAAATTGTCCGGCAACACTCATTCCGCAATGGGCAACCGTATCTGCTTCGATATAGCCGGGAGTATGCTCATCCCATTGATTTGTTGCCACTGGTATTTGTTTTCGTATTAATGAACCTGGCTTTGTAGTACCCAATCCGAGTTTTCTGTATCGGTGACGTTTCCTTCGCAGGATACGGTCTATTGTGGAAAAGGAAATATTGCTCAAAAGCTCCTTTTGTTGGTCACTAAGAGTCACTGGAGAATAGTCAATCCAGTATTGTATTGCTGCTTTTAATTTCCTTGAACAAGCTAAATTTAATGCTACCCATAACTTCACTAAAAAGCTTTCGATTGCTTCTTGAAAATATACTTTTGGTCGTCCTGCTTTCTTTCTGCTTTGGG
>JACPGF010000283.1 GCA_016182615.1 Ignavibacteriales bacterium | reverse complement strand
CTCTATGCTATCCCGGTAATATTCTGCCGTAGCAGATGAAAAAGAAAAATCGCCTAATCGATCACCTGTAACAGTGTTCCATGTTGAATGAGCCCAGGGCCCAATAATAAGATTCGTATGAGTCTCTTTTGAGTTTTTCCTGATTGCTCTGTAGGTGTTTATTGTACCATAAAAGTCTTCGGCATCGTACCAGCCGCCAACTAAAAGCATTGCAGGTTTGATATTTTTAATATGCTGCAAAGTTTGCCTTTTCCTCCAATACTCATCGTAATTGCCGTGAGTCAATAGATCCTCCCATATAGGAATATTATGATGGAAAAAGCGTGTATTTGCATTTTTAACGGCTCCAAGAGAGAGAAAAAACGAATATGCATCGGGAGAAGGAGCCGTAAAAGATGAGGGCCAGACCGTGGTTAGGGTATCACGGGGAATCCCAAATACCGAGAAAAAATTAAAAGCCATTTGTAAAGTAAAAGCTCCGTTATGATGCATATCATCGCCTACGAACCAATCTGCTATTGGTGCTTGCGGCACAACGGCAACTAAATTCGGATGTGCATCGATTGCTGCCATAATAGTATAGAACCCCGGATATGAGCTGCCCCAGATACCAGCTTTTCCGTTATTGTAAGGAATATGTTTTATCAGCCATTCAATAGTATCAAAAGCATCCGAACTTTCATCAACCATTGATGAGTCCGTCTTTTGTGGAATATATGGAGTCATATCACGGAAATTACCTTCACTCATAAATCTGCCACGGACATCCTGCCAAACCATAATATAGTTTTCTTTGGCATATTTAAGATTGAGGTGCTGTGGCACCAAAAAATTGTTTTCACCGTACGGGGCACATGTATATGGTGTCCTGGTTATCCTTATTGGATGAGTTTCAGTTGTATCTTTCGGGATATACACCGCGGTAAAGAGCAATTTCCCGTCACGCATCGGGATACGGAACTCTTGTTTATAATAATGTTGAGCAAACCAGAGAGAATCCGGGTTAGTGGTGAGTGCGAAGGTAACGTTGGTTAAGAATAGCACGGAAAGGTATATGAACCGGTACATTCTGAAATCTCATTATTTGTAATAATTAAATTGAATATATTGAGAAAAATGGAAAACTGATATTTCGCGGTTAAAATTTTAAATAAAATTTGGAAATAAATGAATAATCATTTATTATTGTACATGAGAATGAGAGACGAAATAAAACAAGAAGCAATTGTAGATGCTACAGTGAATCTGGTCAATGAGATCGGCTTCGTTTCATGTTCTGTGGCAAAAATAGCACACAAAGCAAATGTTTCTCCGGCTACACTTTACATATATTATAAAAACAAGGAAGACTTACTTGTTTCAACGTATGTTGCGATTAAAAAAGAAATTTTTCTGGCTATGATGCAGGATTTTGACGAAGAAGAATCACTTCGCGACATTTTTTTGAAATGTTGGAAAAACTGCTTTTCATTTATTCAGAAGGAACGTGCAAAGTTTCAGTATGCCGAGCAATTCGCGAATACGCCTTTTGCCGATCTGGTGAATCCGGATATTTTAAAGCATCAATATTTGCCAATACAAAAGCTGATTGAGAAGGGAATAGAGCAAAAAATTTTCAAAAATGTTCCTTTTGATATAATGCTTGCTTTTATTTTTTTCCCGATATATACATTATCCAATAAAAAAGTGTGCAGATCGTTTGTTCCCGATGAAAAGAACATTGAAATAGTGTTCTC
The DNA here is from genome assembly GCA_016182615.1 of Ignavibacteriales bacterium. Taxonomy (GTDB): domain Bacteria; phylum Bacteroidota; class Ignavibacteria; order Ignavibacteriales; family Ignavibacteriaceae; genus JACPGF01. Next base: position 7,793 of record JACPGF010000283.1, on the reverse strand, counting down.
GCTCTCTTGGGATGCCATTAAATACTAATTTTTTAACAGCATTATAAGTGAATATTCATTTATGAAAATATTTGTAACGAAAAAAAGATTATTGTTGTTCAGTTTTCTCGTCGTTGTTTTATTTGGCGGCTGGAAATACTGTACGGTTATTAGTAAAAATGAGGACTCAAAAAAAGTGAAAACAAACAATTCTAAAAATTTCCGGGAAGGGAAATTCAGGAACGCGGTTGAATGGCAGCAACCTTCTCTTTTGAAGAACATTTCGATTATATGGGATTTTGTGTTTAAAGGCAAAAACCGTAAACCGGGGTTTGAGCTTCCTAAAGATTCCGTTAACTATGTGCTGTTTAATTCCGACTCTTCACATCATTTATCCGTCAATTGGTTAGGTCATTCTTCCTTAATGATAAACATAGATGGAACTAAAATACTGACCGATCCGGTCTATGAGAAAAAGGTATCATTCTTTGGACCTACTCGAATAAATGGAGAATCCCCGGTTAACATAGCTCAATTGGGAGAAATTGATATCGTTATAATCTCACATAATCACTATGACCATTTAAACGAATACTCAATCAAACAAATCCATAAGAAAGTCCGCCGGTTTTTTGTTCCATTGGGTGCGGCGCCGCTTCTCATCGAGTGGGGTGTGGATTCAGTAAAAATACAGGAATTTGATTGGTGGGATGAAGTTCAAGTATCTGAACATTTGCTTATTGCGGCTACACCAGCACAGCATTTTTCGGGCAGGGGATTGTTTGACCGGGATGAGACGCTATGGTCGTCCTGGGTAATTAAATCGAAAAACCACAAAATATTCTTTAGCGGTGATTCAGGATATTTTGACGGTTTCAAAAAAATAGGAGAAAAATATGGTCCATTTGATATGACATTTATCGAGTGCGGGGCTTATAACGAGCAATGGCACCACATACACATGTATCCGGAAGAAACGGTACAGGCTCATATTGATTTAAAGGGTGAAGTTTTACACCCGATACACTGGGGAACATTTGATTTATCCATGCACGCATGGGATGAGCCGATGAAACGGGCTTCAAAAGAAGCAGCGATGAGAAATGTTTCATTAGCAACTCCGGTGGTAGGAGGCAATACAATATTTGCAAATAAATTAACAAGTAACCACTGGTGGAGCAAATAACGTTTTTGTTGGAATGGACTATATGGAACTCTGTAAAATCCGGAACTTGGACACTTCCAGAATTCCAGTCCACGAGTGGGTGTCGAATAATCTAACGTTCTCAGATAAAACTCAGAAGCACAAAATTTAACTAGAGTTAGTACTTCTCTGTGGCGTTATACACCATTTTACCCCAAATGCCCAACAAGGAATGCTTGGTTTTAAGCCTTTTCAGCGGTTGTTTTTATTGTACATTTTCCAGCAGGTCTTGAGCACGTGCAAATAATCGTTTCTGGCTCTGTTGACATATGCATTTACATGCTTTAATTAACTAGAGGCCTGAAAAACTTCTCCGGGAGATTTTTTCTGTCCTAAACATTTTGTTTTATTTCATTTGAAATTAGTTTACCTTTCGGCAGTCAAACATTCAGGTTACTACTATGACAAAAATCGGTCTCATTCTTTCACTATTCTGCACGATTCTGTTAACTGCACAAGCCCGTCCCGCTGATTCAGTAAATACCGGAGCACTTACTTATAACTCTTTTGGATTTAATGCAAGTACAGTTTCAGGATTAGGATTATCATACAGGCATCATCCGGAATTTTACTCCTTAATACAAGTCTCAGGTGGAATTATTAAAACGACTGATACATTTGTTTGGGATCCGGGCTCTATAATTCCGGTGGTTCGAGCGGATTTGTCGGAGGTTTTGGAGTTGGATTTGATACACCGGTTTTTGGGCACACAGTTAAAGAAAACATGACTGCCGGTATTTCGTTATTCTATCCTACCATTTATTCCGGAACGAGCGAGACTACGATCTCATTCGGGACATCCGTTTATTTCTTTTACAATTTCTAAACAAATTGTTGCAAATTATTTATTTGTACACATTTTCGAGGTACCGGAATTTCAAATGACAAGTAATTTAAAAAAATAAAGTAATTAATCTGTATATTCGTTTTAATAAGTAAGTAGGTCTTACTTTGCAATTATTAAATTTCCGACAATGATTGATGACTTTATTTTTTATAGCAGTACTTGTATTTTTAATTAATCTTCCGTTTGGCTATTGGCGGTCAAACACAAAACAATTTTCGCTTCAATGGTTTCTTTCGATTCATCTACCTGTACCGTTTGTTGTAATCTTACGCATATATTCCGGGATTGGATTCCATTTTATCACGTATCCGGTGTTAATTGGGGCTTTCGTTTTAGGGCAATATTCGGGGCGTAAATTTATTGTCAGTCTGCGTAATCCCAGCAAAACAAAATCACTATTCGATTGATTTCATAAAGTCACTCGATTAATCTCAAGACAAGTAAAAAAAAAGCGCCTTCTCAAACTGAAAAGGCGCTTAAAACACATGTTCTTTAAGAAAATACTATATTAGAATCATCATCCGCATGGTTTGCAGTTTATTCCCGGATTTCATTTGATAATAGTAAATACCACTTGATAAACCCGCGGCATTAAAGGTAACCTGATGCTCGCCGGCACCCATAAAACTATTAATCAAATCGGTTACCTGATTTCCCATAACATCAAAAACTTTAAGTGAGACCAGTCCGGATTCCTGCATTTGAAAACGGATTTCGGTGGTTGGATTAAACGGGTTAGGAAAGTTTTGCTCAAGTAAGAATGATTTTTCATTTTTCAGTTCTTCACTTAAACTTTGCGGTCCGGAAGTCCTAAATGCAACGGATGTGTCTTTCATAACAATTCCGTTGATACTTTTAAGATTATTAATGGTAAGTATGTAATTGGTTCCGGTTGTTAATTGTGCAAATGTTAATAGAACTTTTGAAACATCATTATTGACACCCCATTGTACTGAGATCGGGCTGCCAATTTGCCTGTCGAGAGTGAAATTAACTGCCTTTGTTACAAGAGAAGAATCGACGTACCGGGAAAAATCCACTATAAGTGAATTAATTGTCTCATTTCTTACCGTTACAACCGCCGGAGGCATCGTGGTTTTCCATATTTCGGCTGCAAATTCAGGATGGTCGATAAACGGGTTACGGTTATGTTGAAAGGTAAAAACGGCATTGTTTCTATCGATTTCTTTCGTGCTAACCGTATCCTGCACGCTCCAATCGAACATCATATTTGCGTACCAATCGAGCAAATTGGATTTATTAGTTCCCGGGCTGGTTGAAAAACCGCTATCTTCCAGATAATAACGCACTGACATATACATGGCTGAACGGGCAAAATCGCCTTTATAAGCGTTGATGGGTTCAAACACAGTCCCTGAATAACCGGGATAAACACAACTACCGACTTTACTGCCATTTGAAGAAGTGTATGTAGCTGTTCCGACAACACCGAACGGATAATTACTTCGTCTGTTATTCACGTAACCATCGGTAGGATAGACATGAAAAAGATCTGCCCTCGCTGGATTTGTTGCACCAAGCCAGCTATCGCACCATGAGTGCTCACGGTTGTAGCAGTCACCTTCACCACTATAATTACCACATTTTTTTACACCATGGGTAAAGGTGTATTGTGGGGTTCCATTTGGAATATCCGAATACATATCCCATACTTTATTGTTGGGTTTTGCATCTGTTGTTGGGTATGCAGTGTACAAACCATCATAGCCAAGACTTGTATGCCCTTTTATTATATTGTGCAACGCTAAACGCAATGGTGTTCCATAAATTTTATATGCCCCTGCATAATAGTCTGCTGTGGTATTATCAACTGAATTATTCCCATTACTTAACGATACTTTTTCAATATTTGATTGAGCCAAAACCTGAATATTAGTTACGAGCATCAATAATACTAATGATGATCGTAAAACCTTCGAACCATGTGTGCCTGAGAGCATGCCGGAAATCCTTATTAACAAAAATGTATAACTAATTTTTAAAAACGGACAGATAACTTAATGCATATTTGGGGAATATACAATGAAAATCGCTTGGGTTACATCGGTGCAAGTACTGTATCATCAACACCAAAATTATCTCTATCCGTTGCAATTACCGGGTAAATTTGTAATTGCATTTTTTGTAAGAATAGTAGTTGGAACTATGCAGGATTCATCTGATATCCTTATTTTAAAATATGATTTAACTCAATGTCTTAACTTTCACAAAAACACAGTACTTTTCTATGATAGACTATGCTTCAGCTTTTATTGATACTATTTCCGTGCATCACATCGGCAATAAAAATAATGATGAACCGCTCATTCTTTCGGATGAACAGCTTACTATACAAGATGTGAAATTGAAAGAGCTCCTTATGAAATTTTTTATAAGTTCATTCACTTCAGAAGAGTACTATTCGTTCACGTTTTCCAACAATGACTTTACCCTTAACCCTTTATACCACTTTGCTGAGCAGATATTTTCAGGACTCGATACTTTCCATTCGGACAGCATAGACATTGCAAAACAACTGTACGAAGTATCAAACCATCCCCAGATAAAAGAAGGGGATCTTTTTGTGGTGCATTTTACCGATTTGGTACTTGTTGATGAAATTGTTAATGGTATCGGGATTTTCAAATCCGAAAACAGGCATTCGTTTTTGAAATTGGATCTTAACGGCAATAACTTTTTGTTAAACTACGAGGATGGGATTAATATTGAAAAGCTTGATAAAGGCTGTATAATATTTAACACGGATAAGGAAGTTGGATACAAAATTGCCATTGTCGATAAATCCAGTAAATCTTCCGAAGCTCAGTTTTGGAAGGATGGTTTTTTGCAGATTAAACCATCGGATGATGATTATCATAAGACTAAAAATTTTATGGCTATGGCAAAGACTTTCGTGAGTAAGCAAATTCCGGAAGATTTGTCTGTCTCCAGAACTGACAAGATGGAAATGATGAACCGTTCTATCGATTATTTTACAAGCCGTGAAAGTTTTGATATTGCAGAATTTGAAGATGATGTTTTACAGGATAAGAAACTTATCGGTTCGTTTCGAGAGTTTGAGGGCAGTTACCGGGAGAAAAGAAACATGGGGGAGTACAATTCCTTTGATATTTCGCCTTTAGCCGCAAAGAAACAGGCTAAAATGTACAGGAGTGTCCTGAAACTTGATGGTAATTTCCATATTTACATTCACGGGGATATGGGAATGATTGAGCAAGGCGAGGACAAGAACGGAAGAAAGTACTACAAACTTTATTACGAAAAAGAATCATAAGCTGCACATTGGAGAATATTTTTTTCTCAATTTATGTGCAATATAACACCCGGCGGCAGGTGTTATATTGCATATACTTTTAATCGTTCAGGTTAGGCTTATAATTCACCGCAATAACACCTGATTGATAAACTTTGACATAAGTGCGCTCAAGTTTTTGTTGTTGATCGTTTTCAATAAAGAACCGAATACCTTTCCCAAGCAATACCGGTTGAATTGTTAAACGGTATTCATCAATTAGGCTATGTTTCATGAATTGATGAGTGAGCGACGGACTCCCGAATATCATAATATTCTGTCCCTCCGAATTTTTCAGTTTCTGAACTTCATCAAGAAAATGACCATTAAATACTCTGGTATTTTCGCTAGTTACCTGCGGCAGTGTATTCGAAAAAACATTTTTTTGAACTTTGGCATACCAATCAGCATGTTCCAATTCATCCTTGGTTGCATCAGGATTTTTATGGATAAAAGGCCAATAACTTTCCATTAATTGATAAGTAACTCTTCCGTAAATGGTTGCATCAACATCATTCAGAAAATGCTTCACATCGCTAAACAGTTCAGGGTCAATAATGATCCAGGATAGATCACCATCGGACCTTGCTGCAAAACCATCGAGCGAAATGTGCATCAGTGAAATAATCTTTCTCATAACCCTAAAACCTTACGATTTGTACTCATAACTTATCATCCACTGTATGCCGAATTTATCGGTAAACATGCCGAAATACGCGCCCCAAAACGAATTAGCTAAAGGCATAATATTTTTACCTCCCTCTGAAAGGCCATTAAAAAGTTTTTCTGTTTCTTCTTTACTTTGGGTATTGATAGACAAATGAACTGAGGTCCCAAACTTTGCCTGGCCGTATGATTCCGGCACATCACACCCCATTAAATTAGTTCCACTGTCTAGCGGGAGTGAAATATGCATAATCAGTTCGTCTTCACTTTCGGACCTTTTCATTTCCGTGGGGATATCTTTAAACAGTGCTATCGTGGCAAATTCGCCGCCAAAAACCGAACGGTAAAATTCAAATGCTTCTCTACAGTTACCGTTAAAACTGAGATATGGGTTGATTTGTAACATGGAGGTTTCCTTAATTTTAATTTTAGATTATTTTTCAAGTAGTATTTTGAGATTTGTTAACCCGGTTACTAGATCATCACCAATGAGTTTCTCGAAATCCATCATAAGATACATCAGATTCATCGGGTATGGCACGTCCCCAGTAAAACTCCATGTAACTTTTGTCTGGTTCTCAGAAATAGCTGATGTGCTCATATAAGCAGGTGAAGTGCTGGTAAAGGGTTCTATAAAGCGAATTTCATAGTCAATCCGGGAACCCTCGGTAACTTTTTTTATTTCCTGTTCACCTTTACCAACATCTTTATTGTCGCTTGACCATGCAGAAACAAATCCGGGTGTTCCGTCCGTCCCGGAGAAGGTTTTTTTCATTTCAGGATCGATGAGCACCCATTTACTATATTTGTTCTGGTTTTGCAGGTATTTAACAAATTCAAAAACTTCTTTATTGGGTTTATTAATGACAACTTCCCGGGTAACAGTATATCCTTTTTTAACGAACAACGCGACAATTAACGGAACCGCAATGATAATGGCGATAACAATGAGAATTTTTTTAAATGTTTTCATAGTTTTCCTGAGTTATTTGAAGTTTTTTCAATACCAAGATTGTTAGTCACTGCCGATATGGTAATCATTTACTATAGAAATTCATTAACTACAGATAAGTAAACACGTAATTTTTATTAAATTTTTTTTAGTCGATTACCCGGAAGCCGGGACAGTAACACACAATGCAAATAGAAGTTATTAAAAAAAGTGAACAGTTCCAATTGTGCAAGGAAAATTCTCGGTTAAAAATAGTATCCCGGCTATTTCACCAAAATTCTATTAAATCTGCCTAATTTATTCTATCTTCTTCCCGTGTTGCAAATCTCTTTTACATAAATACTAAAACAAATGAAACGTACTCAAACGAATATTGTGGATATAATCGGTTTCCCTGTTGATCTTGGCTCAGGGAGGCGGGGTGTGGATATGGGGCCTTCTGCATTGCGTATTGCACAACTGGCGGTAAAACTTCAGGAACTAGGATATACCGTACATGATAGGGGAGACATCCCCATTGAAATTATGGAACGTCAGGTAGTTGAAAACCCAAAGCTGAAATATCTTCATGAAATTTTACGGACTTCTAACATTTTAGCCGAAAAGGTTATACAAACATTAGAGCGGGGAAATTTTCCTTTATGTCTTGGAGGTGACCATTCTATGGCATTGGGGACAATAGCAGGAATCGCGGCTTTTTGCAAAAAAAAGAATCAAAGCCTTGGTGTTATATGGATTGATGCCCATGCAGACATGAATACTGATGAAACGACGCCTTCCGGAAATATTCATGGCATGCCGCTTGCCGCCTCACTCGGGATGGGTTATCCGG
>JACPGF010000018.1 GCA_016182615.1 Ignavibacteriales bacterium | reverse complement strand
GCGGCATTGCCTCGGTTTTCTCTCCAACCGATTCATTTGAGAACCATGTGGAAGACACGTTAATTGCAGGCGCCGGGCTGTGTGATAAAAGTGCCGTGGAAATTCTTGTGAGAGAGGGTCCTTCTTATATTAATGAGTTAATTGAATTGGGTGTGCGGTTTACGCGTTCCGAGAATCTCCTTGCATTGGCGAAAGAAGGGGGGCACAGCCATTCGAGAATTGTTCATGCAAAAGATTTAACAGGGAAAGAGGTCGAAAGGGCTCTTATTGCATATATAAGTGAATTGCCAAACGTTGTCGTGCTCGAAGATCACTTGGGTATAGATCTCATTACTGAGCATAACATTCAGGCAAGAAAGGAATATCCAATAGATAACCGGCATTGCTGGGGTGCTTATGTTCTTGATGTGAAAACCGGAATAGTAAAAAAAATACTTGCAAAAGCAACACTAATGGCAACTGGGGGATTAGGGCAGGTCTATTTACACACGACGAATCCGGGTATTGCAACAGGGGATGGTTACGCTATGGCTTTTAGGGCAGGAGCCAGTATGGGAAATATGGAGTTCATTCAATTTCACCCGACTTCATTATACGAGTTGAAAAATTCCGGCAAAACCGAACATGCATTTTTAATTTCTGAGGCAGTAAGAGGCTTCGGGGGCATTTTACGGACTACCGATGGTGTACGATTCATGGAAATGTATGATTCGCGCCTTGAACTAGCCCCAAGAGATATTGTTGCACGTGCAATTGACGCTGAACTGAAAAAAAGAGGAGATGATTTTGTTTATCTTGATATCACCCACAAAACACACAAACAAATCATTGAACATTTCCCTAATATTTATGAAAAATGCCTTGCCACTGGATTAGATATTTCTAAAGAGATGATACCTGTTGTACCTGCCGCGCATTATGCCTGTGGTGGAATTGTAGTTGATACCTTTGGGAAAACCTCGTTAAACGGGTTGTTTGCCGCGGGTGAGGTAACAATGACCGGTGTACACGGTGCGAACCGGCTTGCAAGTAACTCCTTGCTTGAAGCGCTTGTATTTGCCGCGCGTGCGGTTGAAGGTATAAATTCTTTTCTGCTGCAAAGCCCTTCGGTACCTATGCAGGAAATCCCTGATTGGGATTCGGATGAGAAAGTTTTAATTTCACATAGTACTAAAGAACGAAAAGAACTCATGTGGGATTATGTTGGTATTGTCCGCTCAAATCTCAGGCTTGAGTATGCCGCCCGGCGTATATCAAATTTGTATATGGAAGTCGAAGACTTCTATAAAAAGACCAAAGTTTCTTCATCGGTTATCGAGTTAAGAAATTTAATAACCTGTGCGCATCTTATCGTAAAAAGCGGATTGATGCGGAAAGAAAACCGCGGGTTGCATTATAGCCTTGATTTTGTCAACCAACCGATGCTGAATATACCCGTCAATACAATAATTCGAAATACTTACCAAAAGTCTTGAAACAGTATTCGAACACTGCACCATGACGCAGTCCCTTTGCATTTACTTGCAACTCTGGAATTTTTAAAAAGCGTAAAATTTCGCTCAGGATAATAGTACCTGCAAGCAAAACATCCTCGCGCCCGGCAACAATGCTGCCATACTTCTGCAAAACTTCTGCCGGGGAAAGTGATGCCAATTCCGGGATAAAGAAATCAATTTCGTTTTTTGTCAGTATTCTCCCATCGATGAGCATCTCGTCAAAACTTAGTAGTCCCGCATTCATTGCTGCCAGGGTTGTTGGCGTACCTGCAATGGCAAGGCAATTTGTTATAGTAAAATCGATGGAAAACTCGTTGCACAAAACATCACGAACATGTAACTGTAGTGCAGCGATTCGCTCTGGCGATACTATACCATTTGTGAAAAATTTTTCAGTGAGATTAACAGCCCCGAAAGGAACACTTTTCCGGTACAGCAAAATTCTGCTGGCACCGTAACTGATTTCAGTACTGCCGCCACCAATATCAATCACCACGGGCTTTTGCCGGGCACTGCCTATGTATGATGCCCCGAGAAACGAATAAGCCGCCTCGGTCTCCGGACTCAAAATATCTATGGTTATTCCGGTTTGTTCTTTTATCGCGGCAATAACTTGAGGTACATTTTCAGCAGTCCGGAAAGGATATGTGCCTCCTGCAAGTACAATTTCACAGTCATATCGTACTATTTCCTTTTGAAATGAGTTGAGTATCTCAATAAGCCGAAGGATTTTTTCTTGGGATATCAGACCGGTTGTTCCGACATTTTTACCTATCCGGGGTATGGTATAGCTGTTTGTTATGGTTTTAATCCTTTCAGATTCAACTGAAATACCGGCTATATATAAAATAACTGTATTTGTTCCAATGTCTATGGATGCTATTTGCATATTTTTTATATTGCGTAAAAGAAAAAATGAATATCTGTATGAATATATCTAAAATCTCAAAAGCAACCTTGTATCTTTCCATTTTATCATTCAGTATTTGGACGGGCTCGGCTCTATCAAAAGTATTGTTGACGTACAATTTTTTTATTCCGCCTCATTTTGAGTTAAAGAGTTTTGTAAATCAACAAACTGTAACGGCTGTTACTAATACACTTGCACCGGTTTATGCACTATCAACAGCGGCTATGCTTGGTGTTTTTGTATTTTTTATCTTATTTGTGTTTTTAAGTAAATTGTCTTTAAGGAACAATGGCTGGCTGTTTATTTCCCTCATCTTAGTTGTCCTTTTAAGCATGGCAGAGTTTTTCCTCTATTTCAAATTCGATAAGGCTTTTATTGAAAGTGTATTCTGGGGGGTTCCGGATGGTAATACCCATATTAATTTACTGATTCAACGGTTTGAAAAATTTAGTAGTTTCCCGGTGATTGAAATGCTTAGTGCATGTGCACTTATATTTTTATTTCTCTTCCAACCGCTTAAAAAAAATGAAAATTAAAGAAAAAGAGTTCGAAGATTTTATCGAGGAATTAAAAGCACTTGCTGTACAATTAGGTGCAACCGTTCGTTTTGAAAAAGGCGATTTTAAAGGCGGGTATTGCATCGTTAAAGAGAAAAAGCAAATCGTTATTAATAAAACAGCCAATACACAACGAAAAGCAATTATTCTAGCAACAGCTTTAAGAGAGCTCGGTATAGAGCAAATGTACCTTTCACCAAAACTTCGTGAAGTAATAGATGAAATGATAGATATGGAGGAAAAATGAAAATACTCGTATTGAATGGTCCGAATTTGAATTTATTAAAAAAACGGGATCCCGGGCAGTATGGAAAAATGTCCTTGGAAGAGATCGAACAGAAGTTGGTTGCAAGTTTTCCTGAATTTTTATTCACGTTTAAACAATCAAATAGCGAAGCTGAAATTATAGAAGCAATTCAGAACGCTTCAGCTTCATTTAGCGGGCTTATTATAAACCCGGCAGCATATTCACATTATTCCTTTGCTATTCGGGATGCCCTTGAGCTTTGCAGTATTCCTAAAATTGAAGTTCATCTTTCAAATATTTTTGCCCGCGAGGAATTTAGAAATGTTTCTGTTACTGCTGCTGTTTGCCTTGGTGTTATATCCGGACTAAAAGAGAACAGTTATTTAGCGGCTGCATATACCCTTAAGTGCATGTTAGAGCGAAAATAGGTGAAGGAAATAGCTAAAATTCACAGGAACAGACAAAAACAGGTTTAGATTAACAAATAAATTCAGTACATTGGGTTAAATTTGCGAAATAACAAGGATTTAGTTATTTTTATCTCAATAGTTTTCTGAGGTTATGCGAGATTTTAGCATAAAAAAACTGTATTATTCAATTAGCGAGGTTAGTAAGATAACCGAGGTGGAGCAGTATGTATTGCGATACTGGGAAACCGAGTTTGAAGGACTGAACCCGCAGAAGAACCGGGCCGGAAACCGAGCTTATACAAATAAAGACATACAACTTGTTCTTGTT
>JACPGF010000017.1:10450-15436 GCA_016182615.1 Ignavibacteriales bacterium | reverse complement strand
TCGAATTCGGCTACGCGCTTGATTACCCCGATGCGCTCGTGATTTGGGAAGCGCAATTCGGTGACTTCTTGAACGGCGCACAAGTCATCGTCGACCAATTCATGACGTCGAGCGAGGACAAGTGGCACCGTCTGTCCGGGCTCGTGCTCTACTTGCCACACGGTTATGAAGGACAAGGGCCGGAACATTCATCTGCAAGGCTTGAGCGTTTTTTAACACTAAGCGCGCAGGATAACATCGAGGTCTGCAATGTTACCACACCCGCGCAGTACTTTCATCTGTTGCGGCGGCACATGAAGAAGGGTATCCGCCGGCCGTTAATTATCATGTCACCCAAAAGCCTTTTACGTTTACCAGCAGCGCGTTCGGCAAAAGCGGAATTTATTAATGGTGCATTTCAGGAAATTATTGATGACGCAACGGTCTTAGACAAACAAAATGTTAAGCGCATCATACTAACAAGCGGCAAAGTATATTATGAACTGCTCAGCTATAAAAATGAACATAACCGCGATGACACAGCAATTGTCAGGCTGGAGCAGTTTTACCCGTATGATGGCAACATGATAGCGAATGTTTTGAAAAGCTATGCAAACGCGGACACTGTTGTGTGGGTACAGGAAGAGCCAAAAAACATGGGAGCCTGGAACTTTCTCCACTGGCGTTTACTCGAAGATAAACGCGCTGACCAAAAGCTGTGTTACGCCGGAAGGCCTGAAAGTGCCAGTCCGGCGGTAGGATCCTCAAAAATTGCTGCAGACCAGCAGAAAAAACTCATAGAAGACGGATTTAATATTTAAATAGTTTTTTTTATTCGCAGGTATGCTTATTTTTGTTATAGTGTTTTGAGCTAAATGCGAGCGTAGCTCAGTTGGTAGAGCATCAGCTTCCCAAGCTGAGGGTCGCGGGTTCGAATCCCGTTGCTCGCTCACTTAACCCCTTGTAAATTAATGGTTTATAAGGGGTTTTTTGTTTTATATATACTTTTAAGTAGTTCGCCCCGGGGATTGAAATGTACCCGTACCATTTAATTTCCCATTGCAGTAACGGGGGAGATTAAAGTTGCGATAATTACTTACAGACATAGTAATGCAAAAACAAAAAGTGTTTTTTTATGAAAAGCCATTTTATGTTTGTATAAATACAAAAATATTGCTAAATTTGAATTCTTAAAACAAGGGCGTTTAGCTCAGCTGGTTCAGAGCATCTGCCTTACAAGCAGAGGGTCCGCGGTTCAAATCCGTGAACGCCCACCCTTAACAAACCCCGTGTACACGGGGTTTTTGATTTTAAACTGTGGCGGAAAAATGTTTATCGTTTATCTACTGCAATCAACCAAAGAGCGCCATTATATTGGCTTCACGTCCAATCTTCAACAACGATTATCCCAGCATAATAGGAAACATCATGGCTCAACCTATGGGACGGCGAGCAATGGGAAGTGCTTGCAACAAAAAAGTTTGCTGAAAAGGAAGATACGATGAAATGTGAGAAGTAATTAAAATCATTAAAGAATTAGCGGAGATCACTTGAATACTTGCAAAAAGATGCCGGTTCAGAGCACTCCGATGCAATCGGAGAGGTCCGCGGTTCCTCCGAAGGAGTCCCTCCGGGAAAATCCGTGAACGCCCACAAAAAGCCTCAAAACACTTCGTTTTTTGGCTTTTTTCTTTTAAAGAATTACTGAAATTGATAAAGTTGGCTGTTTTAACTTTTTTTTAATCATGATTTACTTCCCGTTTTACTTCCGTAATTGATAAAAAAAAGGGCCTTTTCGGCACCCTTTCTACTCTTGATTTGAGTTAACTCGGTTCTTTGCCGTTCTAAGTCAACCTTGTTGTAAAATCGGTTACTCGTGCTGATATTTTCGAGACCCACTAACTTCTATCTAACTGAACGGTAGTTTAAATTTGTGATGAAAGTATTACGAAAGATTTTAGTGTTTATCCCTTTTTCATAAATTTTCAGGTTTTTGAGGAAAGGACTAAATGCTTTATTAGCGAAGCTGGCATCCTGATAATTAAAAATATTACCGACTATAATCTTTTGAACTCTAGCTTATAATATTTCAATCAGATCATTATAGAATGGATTCTCAACCCCTTTCTTCTGTTAAGCATCCCAGTACTTATATGTCTGTTTGTCAAGTCAATTTGATACGTATCATCCAGTCTGTATTAAATTAGTGTTTACAATCATTTATTTATACTTTTCATACGTTGATATTTTCAGAGAGCGAAAGCTAAAAAAAGAGAGTGATAACGAAATCAAGTCGATGCTATAACCTTTTTGGTATCTATATGGCTTTTAGGATTAAATATATTTAATTATTAATTTCAACTACTGATTTACGAATATCTATTTTTGTTACAAGTAATTTCGAAATAACGGTGCAGCTAAGCGGAAGAGTGATTTTGGACTATAACAGGAATCTAGTACTTGTGATGTTTATAATTTTATGATGATGGAGTAATGAAACTGAAAATCAGGTGTTTGCAGATTAATTTGACCGACTGCATTGTTATTCAAGATGAATTTGTTTTTTTTGCTTTGTTCCTGAACAGGATGAATTTACACCATTTCATGCTCACAAGATGTTCCTTCCCAAGCCCCATTTTATACAAACAAAGTTTTATGATCAGAATAAAACAGATATTAAAGAGGAATCATGTTTTTCCAAATTAAATTCAAGATCATATTTTACGTGCTCATTCCTGTTATCATTATCTCGATAGTGAGCGGCTATTTTACCAATAAAACTACTGTGGCGAATGAGATTGAAAACACCGACAGGTTCATGACAGTTTATACCGCCCAGATTGCAGAGAACATTAATAATGAGCTAAAAGATATCGAGATAATCACTCAAAACGGAGCAGATTATGTTGCTATGTCTGATTTTGTTTCAGAAGAAGAAGCCTATAGATTTCTGGAGCGTAATCCCGCGAAGAGTAAACTACTTTTGGGTTCCCGTTTCGCGTTTGATCCTTCTTTTACCAAGGGAAAACTGCGCCTGCAATCTGTAACAAAAATCGATGGCAAACTAAACCGAGCGGATTTATCTGATCGAATACTTTATACTGATCCGGAAGAATTATGGTATCATATTCCATTTGTCGAGGGGCGTGCCTATTGGGACAAACCGTTTGTTGACCGTGAATCCGGGAAATTATGTTCCCGCTTTTCGTGTCCGATTGTCAAGTCCGGGAAAAGAATTGGAGTCGCAAGTGCCAGAATTGATTTGACTACACTCAACACAATACTGGATACCACCTATTATAAAACTCTGAATTTTATTATCATCGATAGAGATGGCACTTTTATTTTCCATCCGAGTAAGAAAAGAATACAGCGCGATAATATATTACGGCTTTCAGGGACGAGTGTGAATGCTGATGATCAGCGGTCAGAGGGGATGAAAATGTTAAATGGACTTAGTGGGAAAGCCATTCTACGCTTTGATGATAAACCGGGAAAACAATTATATGCTTATTATCAACCAATCCGGAGAACCGGTTGGAGCCTCAGCGCCTCGGTATCTGAAGATGAATTGCTTGCACATGTCTATAAAGGAACCCGAAACTCAGTTGTTATAGGTGCGGTAACAATATGCGCAATTTTACTTATTCTACTAATCCTTGCCGATAAAATTACTAAACCTATAGTACTTTTAACCAACACCGTTCTGCATTTTTCCGATAAAAACAAGAGAGATGAAGTTACAATAACTTCGAATGATGAGATAGGAAAACTAGCCGCTTCATTCAATACAATGACCAGAGAAATACTAACTCGAGAGCAGGAACTGAAAGATTTAACCCATCGGTTCAAATTTGCGTTTCAGGCCACAAATGATGGAATTTTTGATTGGTTCATCAAATCGGGTGAATTGTACTTTAGTGATAGGTTTTTTGAACTTTTCGGTTATTCTCCTAATGAGTTTAATCCTTCCGTCGAAAAGTGGTTATCAATGAATCATTCTTCGACTGTAGAACAATCATCCAAAGCAGTTTATGACGCATTGGTAAATAATTCTTCTTATGAAACTGAATTCCTTGGAGTTAAAAAGAATGGAGAAACCTTTTGGGTGCTTGCACGTGGCGTTGTTGTAGAAACCGATGTGAACGGAAATGCTTCAAGAGTTGTGGGTACCAATTCTGATATTTCAAGCAGAAAAAAAGCAGAACTGCAGATACAAGAATTGAATAAAAGTCTTGAAGAAAAGGTAGAAGAAAGAACGAAATCCCTTGAACAGACATTGTTGAGAATGAGCTCTATAAATGCAAAATTAGCCTCCCAAAATCTTGCTTTAAATTCTTCTGCTATTGTTTCACTTTCGGATATCGATGGAAATATTACTGAGGTTAACGATCAATTTTGCATTGTTTCTAAATACACAAAAGAAGAAGTAATAGGTCAGAATCATCGTATCCTTAACTCAGGATTTCATTCAAAAGAATTTTTCGCTGATATGTGGAAGACAATTGGCAGTGGAAATGTCTGGCGGGGGCAGGTTCGTAATAAAGCAAAAGATGGTACATTTTATTGGGTGGATTCTGTTATTGCTCCGGTTTTAGATGCTCAGGGAAAACCTGCAGAGTATTTGTCCATCCGTTTTGATATTACACAGCAAAAGAATGTTGAAGTGGCCGTTAAAGCAGCGGAAGAGATGAGTAGAAATATCTTAGAATCTGTCAGCAATGGCATTTTTGGAACAGATAAAGACGGGTACATCACTTTCGTCAATCATGCGGTTGAATCCATGCTGGGCTTTTCAGCGGAAGAACTCATCGGTCAAAAGTCACATCCTGTGTTTCATTATCATTATGCGGATGGCACTGAGTATCCGGCAGTTGACTGTCCTATGTATCATGCACTTTCAGAAGGAAAAACAAGTATAATCGATAATGAAGTCTTGTGGAGAAAAGATGGCAGTTCGTTCCCGGTAGAATATTCAGCAACCCCAATTATACAGGCGACTGAAAT
>JACPGF010000017.1:0-10393 GCA_016182615.1 Ignavibacteriales bacterium | reverse complement strand
TGATATTACACAAAGAAAGGAAGCCGAAAAAACAATAGCCCATATCAATCGATTGGCTGATAATGCGCTTGAGTTAACTAAAGCAGGATTTTGGGAAATCGACTTAACGGATCAGGAATGGTATACATCTTCCGAAAAGGCTGCCAAAATATTTGGCGACCCGCCTTCTGAAGGCTATCGATACAAATTGTTTGAACATTGGGCGGCATGTGTGAAAGCCGGTGATGCAGACGCTGCTGAAAAAACATTTCAAATTTACAGGGATGCTGTTGCCGGAAAGATTCCGAGATATGATGCCGTCTATGCTTATAAGCGACCTGTTGATGGAGAGGTTGTTTGGATACATGCAGTCGGCGAAGTTCTCAGGGAAGATAACGGGAATCCGATTAAAATGCTTGGAGTTACGCAAGATATTACTGATATTGTTAAAGCAGAAAAAGCACTTGCTTTGGCAAAAGATTCTGCAGATGCAATTGTTGATTCTTCACCTGTGCCTATGGCGGTAACAGACCCTGTAACTGGTGATATTATTAAAGTAAACAAGGCTATGTCTGAGTTTAATAAAATGTCTCCTCATGAGCTTACATTGAAAAAATCATTTGACATCTATTCAGATGTTTTAACGCAGCGCCCGGTGGTATTTCAAGAGCTTAAAAAAGCCGGCCGTCTGACGAATCATGAGATACTTTTAAGAAGAATTGGTACAGGAGAAAATAGATGGTGCTTGCTGTCGCTTTATCCGATATTTTATCTAGAAAAAAATTCATTCCTTGTCTCATTAATTGATGTCAATGATCTAAAAGAGATTCAAACTCAGTTGGCTGTTGCTAAAGAGGATGCAGAAGCCGCTACTGTTGCCAAAAGTCAGTTCTTGGCAACGATGTCTCATGAAATCCGGACTCCAATGAATGCCATCATTGGACTTTCGCACCTTGCCCTTAAAACTAAATTGGATAATAAACAACTTGACTATTTGTTAAAAATTGAACGTTCTGCTATTGCTTTACTTGGCATTATTAATGATATTCTCGATTTTTCAAAAATTGAAGCAGGAAAGCTTAATATAGAGAATACTGAATTTGATTTAGAGCATGTACTGGAAACGGTTTCTAATCTGGTGTCTCAAAAAGCGCAAGAAAAAGGATTGGAGTTCGCTATCCATATAAGCAAAGATGTTCCACTTAACCTTATCGGTGACCCTTTGCGAATTGGTCAAATTGTGACTAATTTCTGCAGCAATTCTGTAAAATTTACTGAATCTGGTGATATTGTTGTAACCGTTGAAGTTGAGGAAAAATATGAAGATGAGATAAAGTTACGGTTTGCAGTGAGAGATACCGGAATCGGGTTAACTTCAGAGCAGGCTGGAAAAATGTTTCAATCATTTAGTCAGGCCGATAGTTCCACGACTCGTAAATATGGAGGTACAGGGCTAGGTTTGGCAATAAGTAAAAAATTGGCAGCACTTATGGGTGGTGCAACTTGGGTCGAAAGTGAATATGGAAAAGGGAGTACCTTCTTTTTTACTGCAATCTTTCAGATTCAGAAGGAACAAAAGCGTGATGAGTATATCCCTAGTATTGATCTCCGTGGTCTTAAAGTTTTGGTTTGTGACGACAACTCCACGGCTCGTGAAATACTAAAAGAAGCGCTGGAAACTTTCTCGTTTAAGGTTACCTTAACTGATTCAGGACCACATGCTATCGAATTACTTGAACAGCAAACTGATCATCCGTTTGAATTAGTATTAATGGACTGGAAAATGCCAATAATGGACGGTTTGGAAGCTTCTAAAATTATTGCCGAGAAAAAGAACAGTAAAGCACCAACAATTATCATGGTTACAGCCTTCGGCCGTGAAGAAATTGCGGAAAAAGCCAGGGAAATTGGTATAAAAGCATTTCTTACAAAGCCGGTTTCGTATTCATCCTTGTTCGATACAATCATGGAAGTGTTTGGTAAAGAAACCAGAACCAAGCACGCTGATTCCGGGAAAGGAATGAAACATGTGCAAGAAATGGAAAGTATTAGAGGAGCAAAAATTCTTTTAACCGAAGATAATGAGATCAACCAGCAGGTAGCCTCAGAATTACTTGAAGGGGCAGGTTTTATTGTTGAAATTGCTAATCATGGTAAAGAGTCAGTTGAGATGTTAAAAAACTCAGGAGTACCTTCCAAATATGATATTGTACTTATGGATCTACAAATGCCAATAATGGACGGTTATACTGCAACAAGAACTATACGGGAGTTGAAAGAATACGACAATCTTCCAATAGTTGCAATGACAGCGGATGCAATGATGGGAATAAAGGAAAAATGCTTTGAGGCTGGCATGCAGGATTTTGTTACAAAACCAATAGACCCAGATGAAGTTTTTGGGGCGTTAGTGAAGTGGATCAAACCCGGAACCCGGGAAATTATTCCGCAAAAAGCAGTAAAAGAAGTATCTCCGATTGTATTGCCAGAATTTGTCAATATTGATGTGGTGGACGGGCTTCGCCGTGTTGGAGGAAACCAGAAATTGTATATTAGCCTGATTGACAAATTTTATTCTAAAAACCAGAATATAGTTAAAGAGATAAAAGAAGCTGTGGGTCAAAAAGACCAGGAGAAGGCCGTGCGCCTGGCCCACACGATTAAAGGCGTTGCCGGTAATCTGGGAGCTATAAGACTGAATAAAGCAGCTGCCATTGTAGAAGCTGAATTAAAAAAATCCATTGCCGGCAATATGGATGAATTGCTTGCAGAGTTTAGCGATGAACTTGAGATGGTGTCGGTCGAGATTGGCGTGTGGATGGAGGGTAATAAACAACCCGAGGCTGCGATTTCGGAAACTGATGCTGTCGGGGTTGAATCCAGCGACTTTGATGCGGGCAGGAAACTTGGTATCATTCTGACTCTGCCAGGAATTTCTCCCTATCGGAATGAATTGTTGAAAGTGGAAAAAATGATCAGTGATTACGAGTTTGATGAAGCGCTTGAATGCTTGGGAGATATCCATGTTTTATAAAACGAAGGATTGTGGAAATCATTTATCTAAAGCAGGTACTGTTTTTCTCGCACTCAGTCTCCTCCTCCTCCTTTGCACGCTTTTTTCGAGCAATATCTATCCTCAAATGATCGATGAACATGGTTCACCCGTAATCAAACACTATACACCCAAGGAAACCGGTGGAACTACACAAGTTTGGTGCGCCGTGCAGGATAAACGAGGGGTACTTTATTTCGGTGATAATTCGGGGATCCTAGAATTTGATGGTAAGTCTTGGAAACGAATTTATAACGCCAACCATTCAGTAGTTCGCTCCCTTGCAATTGACAGCCTTGGCACCATCTATGTCGGAGGCGTCAATGAATTCGGCTATCTTTGGCCTAACCTTCGTGGTGAACTTGAATATATTTCGCTCTCACAAAAACTGCCTTTAGTGGATCAAAGGTTTCAAAATGTCTATTCAACGATGATAAACACAGGAGGGGTGTATTTCTTATCACCCAAGTGTGTTTACCGGTACCATAAAAACGTTATCACAAAGATCGCTGTGGATTTGTCAGCTTTTTGCGCAATTGCTGCAAATAATAACGTGTATCTTACTCATCGTTCAAAAGGTATTTGCCTGTTAAAAAATATGGAATACCTGCCGGTCGAGGGTCTTGATGATACTTCGAAAGTGTTCAGATATGGTACAAGCTTGCCGGGAAACCGCCTTCTGGTATGCAACTCGAAAGCGGAATGGAGGTTGTATAATGAACAGACACGGAAACTTGAGATGTTTGCGACCCCGGCACAGAACTATTTGGAATTCCACAAAGTATATTTTATTAGACGGATAGACGAGTTGAAGTTTGCGGTGGCCACAAAAACCGGTGGAATTGTTATACTCTCGAATTCAGGAGCCCTCCTTCAGATTATTAATAAGGAACGGGGATTACCGGAAGGCCATCCGCTCCTTCTCTTCGCTGATTCGATTGGTAATTTATGGAGCTGTACCGGGAATGGAATCGTCAGAATTGATATCAGTTTTCCAGTGAGAATATTTGACGGTAATCAGAATATTCATGGTTCGGTTCTGTCTTCGTATACGTATATGAACAGGTTATATATCGGGACCATGGATGGCGTGTTTTATCTGCCTGAGTATAAATTGAATACTCAGGGCGACAACCATAAATTCTACGAATTAAAGTCCTATAAAGGGAGCTGCTGGACGCTATATGAATATAAAAGTGTATTATTCGGAATGGGACTCGGAGGAATTTGGACGATCAAAGATACCGTTGCCCGGAAGGTTATTCCATTTACAGCAACCGAAACCGTGTACTCCTTATCCGAAAACAAGAAATTCCCTGATGTTCTTTTTATAGCCGTTGCAAATGAATTGCGTTACATAAAAATAAATAAAGACCCGTCGGCTGAAAAAATAGAGGTGCTCGAAAATTATGTGTTCCCGGAGATTCATGAAAAAATTACTACTTTAGTACCGGATAGAGAAGGGAATCTTTGGGTAACTACCAGTTATGAAGGTATCTATTATATCAGGTTTAAGGATGCAAATATTAAAAACTACCAAGTTACTCTGTTGGGAAAAAGAAACGGCCTACCTGCTCTCGCAAGAAATTATGCTTATTTAATAGACAATGAAATCTTTGTCGCAACAACAGCAGGAGTACTGGGACCCGAATTTCCACACTCGAAAGGTCCTGATTCGTTGATTCAGTTTTCTCATACCAGAACTTTGGGTGGTATCATACATACACCCATTATACAGGTCATCAAAGCTGATTCAGACAAATATTTATTGTTTGGGGATTCAGTTTTCTCCATAAAGGTGCGTAACAGCATTCCTGAGAAGAAAATTGAAGGTCTTGGCAGATTGATGAGTGCTTTTTCGATCAACTACTTGTTCTACAATGACAGTAAACGTATAGGTTGTGGAGCCCCTGGGACTTACATATCGTACAATAATTCGTCTGGGCGTGACTTTTCGAAAGGATTTCCGGTTGTTATACGGAAGGTTACTATAGGGAAGGACTCTCTGCTTTTCGATGGAGCCTATTTCCAGACGAGGGATACAGTGAGAGTATTGTGTTCAACACAGCCACCGGAATTTAAGCCGGTTATCGATGCAAATAATAATTCCATTGTCATTCATTATTCCGGTCTGTTCTTCGAAGAACCTGAGGAAATTGAGTATCAGTACAAACTGGAAGGATTTACTGATGAATGGTGCCAATGGACGAAAGAAAACAAGGCAATATATACAAGTCTATCGGGTGGTGAATAGACTTTTAAGGTAATTGCACGAAACGTGTACGGTGTGAGAAGTGTGGTTGCCGAATATAGCTTCAAAGTGCTTCCCCCGTGGTATGCATCATGGTGGGCTTATATCCTGTATCTCTGTCTTTTAGTTGGCGGAGTTTATTCTTTTGTACGGTATTATACCCGTAGGTTAGTCAATCAAAAAGTGCAATTGGAGGAAATTGTACAGGCTCGCACAGCCGAAATCAAAGCCATGAATTCGAGGCTTTCTTCCCAGAATCTGGCCTTGAATAAGTCGGCGATCGTTTCAATCTCTGACTGCAAGGGGGATATCATAGATGTAAACGAGGAATTCTGCAGAATTTCCAAATATTCCCGGGAAGAACTAATTGGGCTCAATCACCGGATTATAAATTCCGGGTTGCATCCAACCGTTTTTTTTACTGAAATGTGGAATACCATAAAGGCAGGAAATGTATGGCGTGGGCAAATACGGAACAAAGCAAAAGATGGTTCATTCTATTGGGTCGATTCGGTAATATCCCCTCTTATTGGAGATGATGGAAAACCGAAAGAGTATCTGTCCATCAGATTTGACATTACCGAAATGAAAAAGACTGAGGAAGAATTGCAATTGGCCAAAGTTACTGCAGAAGCAGCTACAAATGCAAAAAGTCAGTTCTTGGCAACAATGTCCCATGAAATCCGGACACCGATGAATGCAATCATTGGGCTGTCAAATCTGGTATTAAAGACAAATCTTGATAAAAAACAACTTGACTACATCAACAAAATTGACAGGTCTGCTCATGCTTTGCTAGGTATCATAAATGATATTTTAGACTTTTCAAAAATTGAAGCTGGTAAACTGGCGGTTGAAAATGTTGACTTTGACATAGAAAATGTGATGGATACCGTATCAAATCTTGTTGCACAAAAAGCGAACGAGAAAGGACTGGAATTTTCCATAAGTGTTTCCAATGATGTCCCGTTGAATTTAATAGGCGATCCGCTGAGAGTAACACAGATAATAACTAATTATTGCAGCAACGCAGTCAAATTCACCAACGATGGAGGGATTTTACTCGGAGTAAAAGTTAAAGAACGTATTTCTGCTGATAAGATCAAACTCGTGTTTTCTGTCATGGATACCGGGATTGGACTAACACAAGAGCAGAAGTCAAAGATGTTCCAATCATTCTCTCAGGCCGACAGTTCAACCACCAGGAAATACGGAGGTACCGGACTTGGTCTTGCCATCAGTAAACGTTTGGCCGAATTGATGGGAGGAAGTACGTGGGTAGAAAGTGAAATTGGGAAAGGAAGTACGTTTTATTTTGATGCGGAATTTGGAGTACAAAAAAAGCAGAAAAGAGATGAACTTATTTCTCCGGCTGATTTGAGAGGGCTTAAGGTGTTAGTTTGCGATGATAGCATTATTGCTGGTGAAATATTAAAAAAAGCACTGGATTCATTCTCTTATAACGTTACGGTTGTTCAATCTGGTGAAGAAGCAATTTCAGTTTTGGAAAATGAGAAAGATAACCCATTTCAGCTCATACTTATGGATTGGAAAATGCCGGGATTAGACGGGTTGGAAACGGTGAAGATTATCCTAAATGAGAAGAAAATTGTTACCGCTAAGATAATATTAGTTACTGCGTTTGGAAATGATGAAATTGCTGAAAAAGCTAAACAGGTTGGATTTAATGCAACCCTCAATAAACCTGTTTCAAATTCCAGCCTCTTCGATACTATTAATGATGTTTTCGGGATGGAGGCAAGGATACAGCATATTGGTAATACAAAGGGTGAAAAACATTTAGAGCAAATTGAAAGAATAAAAGGGGCAAGAGTATTGCTGACCGAAGATAACGAGATTAACCAGCAGGTTGCAACCGAACTATTAGAGGCTGCAGGATTCATTGTCGAAATAGCCAATCATGGAATGGAATCTGTCGAAAAAGTTTTTAATTCAGGAACTCCGTCAAAATATGATATTATTTTAATGGATCTCCAAATGCCTGTGATGGATGGATACACTGCAACAAGAGAGATCAGAAAATCAAAAGCCTCCGAAGAAATTCCTATTGTTGCGATGACTGCTGACGCCATGACAGGTATAAAAGAAAAATGTATAGATTGTGGTATGCAGGGTTTTGTTTCAAAACCAATTGATCCGGATGAAATGTTTGGTGCATTAGTGAAGTGGATCAAACCGGGAGCTAGGGAATTGGTACCGCAAATATCCGAAAAAACTGAACAAGAAGTATCTCTGTTAGTTATGCCAGAATTTGCCAATATTGACGTAGGTGATGGTCTGCGTCATGTTGGGGGAAACCAAAAATTGTACCTTAGTCTGATTGAAAAATTCTATTCTAAAAATCAGGAATTAGTAAACGAGATTAAGGAAGCTGTTATTCTAAAAGATCAGGAGAGGGCAGTCCGTCTGGCACATACGGTTAAAAGTGTTGCAGGAAATCTGGGTGCGATAAAATTAAATAAGACAGCTGCATTTGTTGAGGCTGAACTTAAAACATCTCTTGAAGTGAATATAGACACACTATTAGCAGAATTTTCTGAAGAACTTTCATTAGTGCTAGAAGAGATTGGAGCATGGTTGGTAGTATCAAAACCAGCAGAAGGTGAGTCCCCGGTCGCTGATGAAGGGAATTTAGATACAGAAAAGTTTAAATTATTAATCTCAGAATTGAAGCAATTAGTTGAAGAAAATGATTTTTCTTCAACTAAAAAACTTGAAGAAATTTTTATGTTGCCAGGTATTTCTGTATTTAAGGATGACTTAAACAAGGTGTCTAAATTGTTAAGTGACTATGAATTCGATGAAGCTTTGCATTTGTTAGTTTTGATCGAATAAAAGAATTCTTCTGAAAGTGTTCTGTTTTATTTTGATTTAGAGTAAAATATAGAAAACATATTTATGAAAATATTTGCGTTCCGGTACAGTTTTATAATGAAAGTTGTAATTGGCCTGTTACTTTTGTGTTCTACGCTCATGTCACAGGAAATCCACATTTTATTTAATACTATTGATGTAAATGCTGGATTACTTAATAACACCGTGTATTCTATCAAACAGGATAATCAGGGATTTATTTGGATTGCCTCTCCCAATGGTCTGTCAAGATATGATGGTCACGGATTCGTGCATTATCAGTACGATCCAAATGATTCCTTAATGCAGACTCCGTATAAAATAAACAAAATTTTTATTGACCATACGGGTAAAATGTGGATTTTACCTTGGGGGGGGCCGCTGAGAGAGTTAAATCTTGAGTCGAATACCGTTTCGGTATATAAAAAGGATCCTAAAAATCCATATTCTGTAAGCGACAACTTTATTCAATCTGTTTACGAGGATCATAATGGAAATCTATGGTTTGGTACGTATTCAAGAGGTTTAAGCCGTTTCGATCGGAAAACCCAAAAATTTTTCAATTATTCACATGATCCTAAACAGAAGAATTGTATCAGTAACAATAGGGTTTGGTGTATCACTGAAGAAAAATCCGGAAAATTATGGATCGGCACACAAGATGGTTTAAATTTGTTTGATCCGGTAACGGGAAAATTTACCTTAATGAAAGATGCAAATAGCGATTCGTATGGAGCGCAAAATAATGTAATCAGGTGTTTTTATAGCAATCGTGCCGGGAAATTACTATTTGGAACAGACAATGGTATATACGTACTTAATCCTGCAACAAATAAAATCGAAAACTTTTCAAAGGCACACAGCAATTGCAAGATTTTAGCTGAAAATGCAATAAATGATATTTTTGAAGATTCCAATGGAAATTTGTGGATAGGTACAGTTTCAGGAGGATTGATACGTGTTGATGCAAATTCTGGAACATGCGTACAATATCTTCATGAGAATAAAAATTCACAGAGTCTCTGTAACAACGATGTCAGAACTATTTTTGAGGACTATACAAATAACATTTGGGTGGGTACCAGAGGAGGAGGTGTCTCCAGATTCGACAATAAAAGAAAAAAATTCCAATACATTACCGGGGTATTCACACAAATCGATACTTTTCATGAAATTAAGGTATCTTCTATTAATGTCGATAAAAATGGAGTAACCTGGATAGGTACATATAATAATGGGCTTTTAAAACAAACGCCTGATAGTAAACGGTATTTTCAATATCTGCCGGATAAAGCAGATCCCACAAGCATTAGTTTTCAAAAAGTTACTCAAACCCTTGAAGATCAGTCCGGAAATTTCTGGGTTGGTACAAATCTTGGGCTTGACCAGTTAAACAGGGCTACAGGGAAGTTTATCCACTTTCGGCATAATCTCACCAATTCTGGTAGTTTAAGCAGCAATATTGTAACGTGTTTATATCAGGATCGGTTCGGGACTATCTGGGTTGGTACTGAAAATGGCGGATTAAACAAGATGATAAATAAAGCCGGAAGATTTTTAGCTTTTACACATAATCCAAATGACAAGAAGTCAATCAGCAATAATACGATCAACAGTATTTTTGAAGACAGGCAGGGTAATCTGTGGATTGGTACAAATGAGGGGTTAAACAGATATAACCGGCTAATGGATAAGGTTGAGCCTTTTGAATTTGACAAAGTTACCGCGCCCAATTTCAATGATACGCGTATTTTCAGCCTTTATGAAAGTATAAATGGAGGATTTTGGATAGGTACGGAAGGTGGCGGATTATATCTCATGGATTTCAAAAACCATCGATTGGTCAATTACTCAAAAAATAACGGGCTTCCGGATAACACAATTTTTGGCATCCTTGAGGATAAAAACGGGAAACTGTGGCTTTCGACAAATTATGGCATATCTTGTTTTAATCCTCAGACAAAAACTTTTCACAATTATAATCAACAAAATGGGTTGGAAGTTTGTGATTTTGTAGTTCATTCGTGCTTAAAAAAAACTGATGGTTCAATGATTTTTGGAACTAACCGGGGAATGGTTTTATTTGAACCGGAAAAAATTGCTGATAATACCGTGGTGCCTAAAATTGCTCTTGTGAATTTCTCGACAGATGGCAAGATTAAAAGTTTTGATAAACCTCTTTGGAATACAAGGG
This sequence comes from Ignavibacteriales bacterium, assembly GCA_016182615.1. Lineage (GTDB taxonomy): Bacteria > Bacteroidota > Ignavibacteria > Ignavibacteriales > Ignavibacteriaceae > JACPGF01. The sequence continues at coordinate 43 of JACPGF010000017.1, read as the reverse complement.
AAATTACACTTGATTATCGAGAAAATTCTTTCTCTGTTGAATT
>JACPGF010000004.1:30101-34757 GCA_016182615.1 Ignavibacteriales bacterium | reverse complement strand
CGTGGCATGCGGTACATGAAAATTACATGGAATAACAGCACGACATGGGCGGTATCTGCACAGGATTCCCGCTCTACAACAATAGGATTATCCGATTTCGGCAAGCAAGTTATCCGCTTGATGGATTCCCTTGGCGTTTTGATTGATGTTGCTCATACAGGCATAAAGACAATTTCAGATATTCTTGCTGTAACAAAAAATCCAATAATTGACACGCACTGCGGGGTCAGAAAGCTAAATAATCATTACCGTAACCTAAACGATTCACAGATTGACAGCATAGCAGCACGCGGCGGAGTTATTGGGGTTGTGTTCTATCCCCCGTTTCTTTCATCAAAAGGAATTGCCAACATCGACACGGTTATTAAACATATCGATTATATTAAAAACCGCGTAGGCATAGACTATGTAGCAATCGGCTCGGATTACGATGGCATCGAAAAGGTTCCTATAGGATTGGAAGATGTTACCAAACTGCCAAAGCTTACCGAAGCATTACTGCGGAAGGGTTACTCGATTGCTGATGTAAGAAAACTGTTAGGCGAGAATTATTTGCGGGTGTTTAAACGGGTGTGTAAATAATCAATGTGGTTTTACTACATTTTTGCCGAACTAATTCATTCTTATATGGATAGAAAAATGAAACCAAGAACTATAAAAACATTAACAGACTTCCTTACTCCGTTTGCCCGAGTGATGTGGATATGAAGAACAGAGGCGATGTCCCGTTTGATACACGATTCTTTACCAGGGAAGCAAAACCCGGCAAAGAAAAAAGCGTTGAAGAAAAATTTACTTTTATCTATGAAAATAATTTTTGGGGAGGTAATAATTCAGTCTCAGGCGAAGGCTCTGACAATGCTCAAACTGCAACTATCCGTTCTGCATTGCCAAATATTTTTTCAGCATATAAAATCAAGAGCCTGCTTGATATCCCCTGTGGTGATTTTAATTGGATGAAGACAGTGGATCTTTCAATGCTGGATTATACTGGTGCTGATATTGTTCGTGAAATTGTCGACAAGAACAACAGTCACTTTGCTTTTTCAAACAAAAAATTTGTTAAACTGAATCTCATTCAAGATACATTACCACAGGTTGATCTTGTTTTTTGCAGAGACTGCTTCGTGCATCTCTCATTTGCCGATATTCACTCCTCACTGAAAAACATTTATACGAGCGGTACAAAATATTTACTTACTACTACTTTTACCGGGTGCGAGGTAAATGAGGATATCGTATCAGGTGATTGGAGAATAATCAATTTCATGAAATATCCGTTTAATTTTCCTGACCCGCTCATGTTATTAAATGAGAACTGTACCGAGGGAAATGGCACATTTATGGATAAAAGCCTTGGCCTTTGGATGGTATCTGAATTGCCCATTAAGTATAAAACTTGGACACAGGCATAAATAATGGAAATTTTTTTTGAAGTTTTACTAAAATGGGCTCTTCTATTTGTTGCAGAAATAATGTCTGCTTTTGGTATGCAGCGCACAGCAAAATTTTTTGAACAAAAGGCCGGTAGTAAAAAAGTCCGTTTCCTTATTGGTTACATGGGACTAGGAATACTACTTGGAGAGTTGAGCATAAACATAGCACCACATCCAATTCTCACAACCAAGTACCTGCGCTTAACAAATATGCTAATAACGCCGATATTAGCCGGTTACCTGCTTTCCATGCTCTCAAGATTTCGCTCAAAAGAAAATGTTTGGTGGCTGCAGAAAACCGACTTTATTAACGGCTACTTATTTGTTCTGAGTTTCGAAATATTCAGGCACTGTTTTGCAAAATAATAGTCACTTGTCATTTAACCTTCTGCCTCAAAATGGGTAAATAAAACCAAAAACTTCCAGAGATTTCATTCCGCCGAGCCTATTACCTTCTCAAAAAAATGAATTGTTTTATCAGTAATATATTTTGTCTATTTTGGGATAGTTTTTTGGTGAAATACTTCTTCAGTTTGGAAAATATTGAAGCAATCATTTACGATTACAATTATATCAATTAAATACAAAAGGGCTAAAAATGTTTAGAACTGTCAAAACCGGAAAAGGTCTTTTGTTACAAAGCGTAAAAGCACTAAGAAAATATCCGCTATTAATAGCACCATTACTCATTAGTTGGATAATCTATGCTCCAATTGTTATTTGGGCAAAATTCTTTGTCAAATGGGAAGCATACCTTTGGTACGAACAGAGTACAATCCTTTTTAGCATTATTCTCTCTTTCTCAATCTTGCTCGGCGTCTCTTGCCTTATTTTGCTTGAATTAATTCAACAGATTGAATCTGGAGAGCCACTTCGTCTTTCAGGTGCAGCAAGGCAGGTGTTTTCATTCGACTTCATCAGAGCATTTCCCATTATTCTGGTCTGGTCACTATTATGGTTTATTTTAACAATTATTAAAATTATTTTTACTCGTCGTTCAGATTCCAACGATTCAGAAGATAAAGCGAATGCTGAGAATGCTGCAAGGGCTCTTATTGGATCCGACTCCAATTGGTCATTCAGCGGTGCATTCATTGACATGGTACAGAAAGGTATGAGAATGATTGTCTTCCTTGTTCTACCTGCTATTGCTTGGGAGAATCATTCAACTTTACCAGCTTTCCGTAAGGGAATTGCAGCATTAAAGGCACATCTTAAGGTTTTTATAGCTGGCTTTGTTCTTACTGATCTTGCCTCTTGGATTGTTATGTTCCCTGCTGCCATAACTCTCTTTATCGCTGCTAAGCTAAAAATCCATTTTTCAGATGAAGTCTGGACAATTGTGATTATTTACATCGCATTTGCATGGAGTTTTACTTTTTTCATCGAGCAAATGTTTGCAGCAGAACTTTATCTTTGGCATTTAAAATGGGAAAAAGCCTGTTCAATTGCAGTGGCAGAAGGAAAGACTCAACCACAATTAGCTGAAGTAAGAACACCGTCTCTGTTAAACAATGTTCCGGACTTAGTCGGGCTGCTCCCAAAAATCAGCAACGAACATTCTGCACGAATGAGAACGCAATAATACTTTACTGAGCCCGGACAAAAACTCTACGGATTGACAAACATTGATTTTTATTAATGTACTTTACCCAATTCAAAAAGAACGGTATTTTTAATAGACTATCATCCGAAATAGCACTGTCAGCTCAAGTATTTGCGAGAGAGTTTTCTTATCTAGCTGAGCGGAAATGCTATGCTGTTGAAAAAGTCTCGAATTTTTGTTTTGAGCAAATGTGAATAGACAAGATTTACTTTCATTCATGGAGTACTACACTACTGGTAATTTTAAGGATGCGTTTAAATTTCAAATTTTCATGCTTTTATTATTCTTTGAAAATTAACTACTATTGCGAATAAGGAATCACAATTAGTTGTATGCAATCACAACATATTCGTCCTATAGCCCAAGCTCTGCTTGTTACCTTTCTATGGTCAACTTCTTTTATTATTATAAAAAAGGGGTTAGTTGAAATACCGCCGTTGACCTATGCAGGATTGCGGTATGTACTGGCAGCATTGTGCTTTTTACCGGTTGTCATGCGGCCGAAATATATAAATGAAGTCAGAAATTTAACAGCAGCACAGTTTAAGAAACTCCTCTTACTGGGTTTTGTATTTTACACTGCCACTCAAGGCGCACAGTTTATCGGCCTTTCACTCCTTCCTTCTGCCACAGTCAGTTTATTACTCAATTTTACGCCTCTTGTTGTAGCCGTAATTGCTCTATTTTTATTACAGGAAAAACCAACAAAACAGCAATGGGCAGGCTCAGCATTATTCCTATTGGGTGTTGGCTTTTACTTTTATCCTGTCAGTTTCCCCGGTGATGTTTGGTTGGGTCTAGGTGTAATGGGCTTTGGCATACTTGCCAATTCTTGGTCTGCAATACTGGGCCGGGAAATAAACCGCAATAAAGACATCAGCCCTGTTATTATTACTCTTATCAGCATGGCTGCTGGCGCAATTATCCTATTAACAGCAGGCTTTGCCCTTAACGGATTGCCTGAAATAAGCTTAAAGACTTGGTTATACTTGTTGTGGCTTGCCGGAGTAAATACCGCGTTTGCATTCACGCTATGGAATCTGACGCTCAGGTCACTTACCGCGATGGAATCGAGTATCATCAACGGCACAATGCTTATTCAGATTGGACTGCTTGCATGGTTTTTTCTTGATGAAAAGATAACGGTAATAAAAGGAACAGGAATGGCTTTAGCCGCGGCTGGAATTATCCTGGTTCAGATTCGGAAGAGTAAAAGTTAATTCTTGAAGCACCGGAAATTCACTATAAGCAGACTTTTGGATATCTAACAACTGATTTAAGAATTATTACGGCCTTAAATATTCCACAATTATTCAAAATCATTTAAAATTTAGAGGCATTGATAAAGCTATCATACATAAAACTATTATATTAATTCACGTAAATAAATTGGAAAAAGTAAAATTCTATGACAGGTTTTAAAATTATTACTCAGGATAACCAAACCATCCGCTTTCAATATTACCTCGAGGCGGCTCCGGTAACATCAACAGCGTTTTCAGGACTGCTGCCATTTACCAGAATATTTGTTCACGCGCGGGTATCCGGGCAGGAGATTTGGACAGATGATGCACCGAAACTCGGTATTATTCAGGAGAATGCTTCTGTCTTTAC
>JACPGF010000004.1:23913-30095 GCA_016182615.1 Ignavibacteriales bacterium | reverse complement strand
GTTTGGCCCGGAAAAACCTGAAAGGGTTAAAACAGCAAATTGTATGGGCATTTATTACGGAGAAGGAAAAGGCTTAGATGCTGCAAACATTTTTGCTAAAGTGCACGATGAAGACCTGCCTTTATTAAAAATGCTTGGCCAGAAAATCTGGAAAGAAGGCAGCCAGGAATTGATTTTTCAAGCAATAATCTGATAGATTTTAACACAAGTGTTCTTGCCGCTATCAATGTGTGCTGATAGTTCAGAAATTCTGCAATTTTGTTTATCCTGAACGATGTGCAACATAAATTTGCGAACAGTTTCTTTTTGTAAATTGCACTATATTTGCAATATCTGTCAATCATTGACAACTTTTTACAGTATGGCTACATAAAACCCCGGCGTGTATAAATCTTTCCATTAATTTCTGTATTTTTTGTTCATAACAATATTTTAGTTTATTCAAAAATGACTCAAAAATTAGATTTGTCAGCATATTCAGCAGAAATTCAGGCATTTTGTAAAAAAAATGATATTGTTGAATTATCTGTGTTTGGTTCAATACTTACCGAGGACTTTTCTCCTGAAAGTGATATTGACTTTTTAGTTACTTTTAACGATTCTTCAGTGCATAATTTATTTCATGTTGCAAGAATGAAAGAGGAACTTCAAAATATCATTGGCTGGGAGGTGGATTTTGTCAATAAAAAATCTATCACGAAAAGTCAGAATTATTTCAGAAAAAAAAGCATCTTGAGTAATAACCGAGTGATCTATGCAGCGTGATCCGGCATATCTTCTACTTATCGGGTGAAATGAAATTCTAATACATGATTCGTTTATTAATTCCCACACTTTACTAAAAACTCGTCCAATTCCAATGATTCAAGCAAGCATTTAAACAGTTGCCGTAAATGCTTTCATAATCCCCGCAAAAGCGGCAGTTAATGATTCGCCAATTATCAAGTGAATTACCCGAGGTTCTCAAAAAAATCCAGTCACCCGATGAGTCTTTCTAAAAAAACATTAAACTGATACGCAACTATACTTCCATCCTGCTAAACTGTATATTTGTAAGGCTATTCGGAATCTTTTACCAGTAGCATCAAATAGATATTATGATGTTGAAAGTAAAAAAAATGTTAAACAACAAAACTTGCACAAGAGTATGGATTCACCATTAGAACATATACTAATAAGTACTTATAAAGTTGACATGATAGCGTTCATGAATACGCATCCGGAAGCTTTTGATGAAGCTGTTACTCTGGCTCTTTCGGATAAGCAGCCATATTCATGGCGTGCCGCCTGGTTACTATGGAGCTGTATGAAAGAAAATGACCGCCGTGTGAAAAAACACCTTGGTAAAATTGTTGCATACCTGCCCGTGGCAAAAGATAACCAAAAACGGGAATTACTAAAAATACTTTTTGTGATGGAACTTGATGATGAACAGGAAGGGCGTGTATTTGATGCATGTATTGCTTTGTGGAAAGATATAACGAAAGATCCTTCTATACGGGTTAATGCATTTAAAATGTTATTAAAAATTGCAGAAAAATATCCCGAGTTGATGCATGAAATTTTGATGTTAACAGATACACATTATTTAGCTACTTTATCGCCCGGCGCACAACACTCGGTTAGTAAACTCATCAAATGTATAAAAACGTAAAAGCTTTATTAAGTTTAATAGCAAGAATTAATCAAAATCCATTTACATGAAATGCCCGAAATGTTGAAACATCACCGTATTGATTTTTTGTAAATGTTTCACTAAGTTTGTAACAGGAGAACTTACTTGCTTGAAAAACAAATACCGGGAATCTATTCTGCTTGAACATTTGGTTGATAGAGTCATATTTATTTTATGATAGGGATTGTCCCGGAATAAACATAAGAAAAATAAAAAAAGGCAATAGTATGAAAAAGCTGTTATTACTACTTTACTGCTCGGTTATTTCGGTTACGTTCGCGCAACCTGTTCAATCAAATCCGGATTTAAGCTATTATCCTATACAGGATGGAAATTATTTCGAGTATTATCATCGCTATACAGAATTGCCCTTCCCCGATGACACATCCGCATATTCACTAAAAATTCTTCATGATACAACTTTATCCAACGGTAAAATCTATAAAATACTTCTCAGGAAGGACATCTTGTTGGAGAAATCAGGTCAATATGAGTTTGAGAGAATTGATACGGTAACAGGATGTGTTTACCGGTATGGAAATAATGACCTTTCGCACGACAACGAGTATATGATTGACAGCCTGTTCGCGGCACCGGGAAATGTAATCCATTGTTCAAGAACAGGAATTACCAGTTTTGGAAATTTCAGTACCACCTGCTTCTCAACTGAAGCCGATACAATACTCAATTTTCCGACTGAAGTAAAATCGTTTATAGATCAGTCATTTACACCGGGTTTAAACTACCAACTCGCGAAAGGTTTAGGAGTTATCAGCAGCAGCTCATGTGAGGGTGGTTGTGGTTATACTTTTTTGCACTATGCAGAAATAAACGGAAAAATATTTGGCACGCCTATCACGGCGGTTGCTATTGCCCAACCTGAACTTCCCGAGGCATTTGCATTGTTGCAAAATTATCCCAATCCATTTAATCCATCGACAGTTATTGGTTATGTCCTTGGTGAAGAAAGTAACGTGTCCTTAAAGATATATGACGTGCTAGGGAAGGAAATAGCGACACTTGTTGATGCAAAACAGATCGCTGGCAAATACTCTGTCAATTTTGATGCTGCAAAGTTAAATACCGGGATGTATTTTTATCAATTAAAAACCGGACGTAATTCTGTAACAAAAAGTATGCTCTTGTTGAAATAGAACTACTTGTATAGTTTTTTAGCGCAGGGTAGAATTTAACATATAGAGGAAGGTAATTCCAGCCTTCCTCTTACAATTTTGAGTTAAAATGCTCTTGGCGAAGGACTATTTTAGACCGTGTAGTAAGCACCTCAAGTTACCCCATTGAAATAACATTACTGTTCAGTTTGTACTGCAATTTTACTGACAGCCGGTTTAATTGCACCAATAAAGTTATAGGCATTATTATCGCAGATGGTAAGGTCTGTAAAACCCACGTATTCATCACCGTTTAAATCCGTGACAACAAATCCGGATTTAGAAATATACACATCGTTATCAATTAAAGTCGTAGCGGTAAAATTATTGATATTGCGGTCGAAGTATAGTGTTAAGCGATTTAGCTCACTATTGTTTAGAAAATTATCTGTTTATATTAATCCTAACGGGAATTCCCAATCGGAATATTTGTGCTTATTTTGTAATTGTAAAAAAGAACTAATGAAATAAAACTTAATGATGGACAATTCGGTTAAAGAAGAAATAAAAAGCCAGATAATCGAAACTTTTCAGCAGGACAAGGAAATCGAGAAAGTAGTTCTTTGGGGTTCTTTTTTGTCGTCCGATGAACCGAATGATATTGATTTGGCAATCTTTCAGAACAGCAATAAAAATTATCTTTCGTTAGCCTTGAAATACCGTAAACTGTTAAGGGTAATTGCAGTTCAGATACCTATTACTTTAATACCAATAGTAAGCAGCGGGAGTAATGATTATTTGATGAATGAGATTAATGACGGTTTAGTTTTATCTGAAAGATGATACTAAATACTAGATTACTTATGTTTAGGACAATTTAGAAGCAGCCAGGGTCCTGCTAGATAGCTAACTTTTCAATCCATGCCTGCAGAATGTGCAACAGAGCGTAGAAAAATCGTTGAAAGCAGTTATTATTGAACTTGCTTTAAGATTACGAAAATCACACCGCATTCCAGAATTGAAGAAAATCCTTAGACAGGGTAATATTTTAATTGATATAACCGAAGACAAATGCGAGTTGTTGGACAGTATCTACCCTCCTTCAAAATATCCGGTTGGCAGCGTATCACCTGATATTTATCCGGATGAAAAAATGTGCCGGGATTGTATTATAATGGCTAAGAAAGTTTTTTTAACAAGCTGGAACCCTAGCGGCTTATTTGTAAATTTGTACCACTACTTGCTGCCGGACTACTTTTCCAGATGGTCAAAACTTATCGCGCGGCTTAACTTCCAAGTGCCATTTTGGATGAGCCAAAGATGCGTGAATTTTGCCACACTGGTTAACCGTTTAGGCCTTCCTGCCTCAATTGCATAAAAACTGTGGCTGCCATTTTGTACTGCCCCATACAGCATCCCGTTATGCTCCAAGGGGTAAACTGTTAAACTGCCTTTTACTAATTCTCGTCGTGGTTTATATGGCATCTTACAAAGCCCATCACGGATACTGGCGATGAAGGCAGCTTTAGTGCCGGTGATTCCCGCTTTATCGTGGTAGAACTCGAAGTTTTCGCTGATCAAACTATCGAACTGCGATATGTCGCATGTGTTAAAGCCAATTGAAAAGAGTAAACTATCTTTATCCCGCAGAGTGTTATACAAATCTGAGTTTGTACTACTCTGCGCATTTGAAATAATTGAGAAACTGAATAAAAGGAATAAGAGTAGTAGTATTTTCATATTATTAAAATCAGGTTTACTCCGGAGAAAGTGACTCCACAAATTATTAGTGGAGAATTAGTTTAAGAAAGATAAGGAATAAAAGAGCACGATAACAAAACTGGTGTGAATAAAAACCGTTAGACTGCATATCATCAAAGGCAATGATTAAACTGCTTTAGTCGGCAAAATTTCAACATATTAACAATAAGTAAAAATTGATGAGCCTGATATAGTGACGCACTGCTGTTGAAAAATGAAAAAGCCGTACCACTGATTATAATGATACGGCTTATGTCACATCTACTTACAATAAAAGACTATTTTTTACCGCCGCCATGATGCCCGTGGCCTCCGCCGCCATGTCCGCCTCTCGGTTTGTCCCAGTACAGTGCTATCCATCTATCGAATTGTGTTAACTGCGTTTCTGTTATAATCAGTTTTACAGAGGCGATAAATTCAGTGCGAGCCGAGCTAACTAATGTTTTCGCTGAGTCACGGGTAATGGTATTTGCATGAACTTGTATCCGGATGTCACTTAACTTGGTGAATAGAGTTGCACCAATATCCTGTAACAAACCAAACTGATCATCGCTTAGCGTCAGATACGCCTTCAGTGAATCGAGCATACGCAGATTGCGCAGTGAATCATGTACACAGACACCGCTGTCTGTAACCGCACTGACGACCGCACCAGACGCCAGTGTTGTGTTATACATGGAAGTCTCACCAAACATCGCATCCGATTGAATAGCTGTATCAGCGGCTGAATCAACGGGGTTGTTTTTGTTACATCCCGCCAGTATGATTCCGAGCGCAAATATTGCGAGTAGTCTTCTCATTGTTTTCCTTTCTTATAGTTCTCAGTAAGTATGTTTTAGCTTTATTCTGTATTACCACAACTTATGTGCCAAAAGTAATTCTGAGTTTTTTGAATGATTTAAGCGGGTGCAATTACTCGGTATGAAAATTTTGCATACCTAAGGGAATAATTTGCAGAGGATAGCTTCAATATCTTTTTTCCCATTAGAATAATTGTATTACCAGTTTTACTATTTTCCTACAAACAAATAGAATGGTTTTTGAAGGTTCACAAAAATGATGTTATTATGCAGCACCAAAAAAGATGCCGAAAATTAGAGGCCCGTACTTTGTTGAACTTTCTTTACATCATGTTTGTTAGATGGGTACATTAAGGTTGAATCAACAGTACCCAAATAACAGTATATAAGCCGTGGGTTTTTGATGAGGAAATTTTTACCTCCGGGAGATAAAGCATCAATCGGAATATCATTTTTTTTAATGGACACTGAATAAGTAGTATGATAGGAAAGAAAATTTTAAGTATAAAACCATTAGGGTTCATGTGGCCGGTGAGTGATCCGTTTTTGTTCTGTGTTCATCACGAAGATCATTACCCCAAGGGCAATGAGCAGTTAGGGCCAGCGGCTTCGTTGCGGGGGAGAGATATTGGCAATGATTTTGCCATGAAGGATGGCTGGCGCATGTATCATGGTGAAACGGTGCCCGGTTTCCCGGCTCATCCCCACAGAGGTTTTGAAACGGTAACGGCGGTGATGCAAGGGCTGGTTGATCATTCGGATTCTTACGGGCAAGCCGGGCGGTACGGCAATGGTGATGTACAATGGATGACCGCCGGAAAAGGTTTTCAGCAC
>JACPGF010000004.1:0-23893 GCA_016182615.1 Ignavibacteriales bacterium | reverse complement strand
TTCCCGTTGCTTGATAAGGAAAAAGAAAATCCAGCGGAGTTGTTCCAAATTTGGCTGAATTTGCCAAGAGCAAAAAAATATGTTGAGCCCCACTTTAAAATGTTGTGGAATGAAGATATTCCAGTTGTAAAAATGCTTGATGAGAAAAACAAAATTATTAAGATCAGGATAATAGCTGGCAACATCAACGGAACGGCTGCTCTGAAACCAGCCCCTGACTCATGGGCCGCAGACGAAATCAACGAGGTTGCTATCTGGACAATCAATATGGAACCGGGAAGTAAATGGACCATTCCACCGGCTAGTGAGGGCGTAAACCGCAACCTGTATTTCTATACGGGAAGTTCCGTTACTATTGACGGAATGGCTATCAAGGAAAATTGTGCAATAACGTTACAACCGAACGCGGCAGTTGGCATCGAGAATGGTGATACGGAAAGCCGTTTCCTTTTGCTACAGGGAAAACCTATCAATGAACCCGTTGTGCAGTATGGACCGTTTGTCATGAATAGTCAGGGCGAAATAAAGCAAGCTTTTACCGATTTTCAGGAAACGCAGTTCGGCGGCTGGCCATGGGATCGTACCGATTATGTACACCCTGTAAACAAAGGCAGATTTGCGAAATACGCCGATGGTACTGAGGAAGTAAAAGAATAATTAGTTCTTTCATTTGTATAAAGCCAAGACGATGGCCACCAGTATTTAAAACCACAAATGCTGTTACAAAAATTATTCTGTAACAGCATTTGTTTTATAAACCGTTCTAAACTTTAGTTTAATCCACGTGATTTTAATAACGCTTTCACGTTCGGCTCTCTGCCACGAAATTTTTTGTAAAGTTCCATTAAATCATCGCTGCCGCCCTTTTCAAGAATGTTTTTCCTGTAAGATTGCGCGGTAGCCTGATCGAAAAGGCCTTTCTCCATGAATGCTTCGAATGCATCTGCATCAAGAACAGCTGACCATAAATAACTATAGTATCCTGATTCATAGCCCCATGATGCAATATGAATAAAGTTAGTGGTAAGATAACGCGGCCATACTTCCGGTATTAATCCCATTTTTTTAATTGAAGCTTTTTCGAATTTAGGGATATCCAGCTCTTTTGTTGAAGTGACAACATGATAATCCATATCGAGAATTGAAGCCGCGGTATATTCAAGTGTTTCAAATCCCTGATTGAAGAATTGAGACTTGTTTATTTTGTCAATGAGCGTTTGCGGAATAATTTCGCCGGTTTTATAATGTTTCGCGTACTCTCTTAAAACTTCCGGCTGCATTGCCCATTTTTCCATGATTTGGGATGGCAGTTCCACGAAATCAGACGGAACATTGGAGGCGGTTGGATATGAAACATTTTGAAACAATGCATGAACTCCATGTCCGAATTCATGGAACAGCGTACGCACGTCATCAGCGCTCAGCAATGCTGGTTTATCCGAAGTAGGTTTTGAAAAATTGCCGACATTAAATATTAATGGCGTGACAAACTTTCCTGCCATATTGGATTGATCCCTGAATGCACTGCACCACGCGCCATTAACTTTACTCTCACGGGGGAAATAATCGGTATAGAATACTCCCAAGTGCTTACCGTCGGATTCAGTCACCTCGTACACTTTTACATCGGGATGATAGACGTCAATATCCTTACGCTCGGTAAACTTTATGCCCCATAATTTACCTGCTACACTAAATGCGCCTTTTACGACATTGTTAATCTCAAAATACGGGCGGGTCATTTCTTCATCAAGGTTGTATTTTTCCATTTTCACTTTATCGGAATAATACCACCAATCCCAAGGCTGCAATTTAAATTTGTTGGAACCCTTGTCAACAATTTTTTGCATTTCAGCAGCTTCTTTTTTTGCGCAAGCTGCGGTTGGTGCCCACATGTCTTTCAAAAACTTGAATACCTTTTCGGGTGTCTTTGCCATTTTCTTTTCAAGGACAAAATCAGCATACCGTTTGTATCCTAAAAGATTTGCTTTCTGTACACGCAGAGAAACCATTCTGGCAAATATTGTATTATTGTCCAATTCGTCATGATTGTTCCCACGGTTCATGTAGGCGCGGTACATCTTCTCGCGCAAATCTCTTTTTTCAGAAGAAGATAAAAATGGCAGCAACGTTGGTTTGTCTATAGTAAAAAGCCATTGCCCGGCTTTCCCTTTTTCTTTTGCCTTTTCGGCAGCTGCTTGAATCGATGCTTCGGAGAGTCCTGCGAGGTCATCTTTTTTATCAATCCATAATTCAAATTTCGCATTTTCACGGCGGACATTGTCCCCGAACTTTAAGACAAGCTGTCCCATTTCGTCATTTATCTTACGGAGTTTGTCTTTATCTGTGGCATTCAGGTTGGCACCACCGCGCACGAAATCGAGATAGTCGCTCTTAAGTACAACTTTTTGTTCCGTGGTCAGTTTCAATTTGGCCTGCCCATCATAAACTGCCTTGATGCGCTTGAATAAGTTTTCATCAAGAAAAATATCATCGGTATGTTTGGTAAGTAAAGAAGTTACCGATTCTGCAATTTTTTGCATTTCATCGTTTGTATTCGCATCCTTCAGTCCGCCAAATACCCTGCTGACACGGGTGAGGAACTCACCGCTTTTTTCAAGTGCCTCAATGGTGTTTTCAAAAGTGGGTACTTCTTGATTATTGATAATAGCTGCTATTTCAGCCTTTTGTAATTTCATACCTTCCTCGAATGCAGGGAGGTAATGCTCTAGTTTAATTGCCGCGAACGGAGGTGTTTTAAAAGGTGTATTCCATTCGGTAAAGAAGGGATTGTTCATGTTTTTATCCTGACTATAATTCATACCAGAAAATAGCGCCAAGACGGCAAATAGGAAACAGATTTTTTTCACGGGGCTTTCCTTAAAAAATTATTAAAGATGCAAAGAACAACAATAAATATCCGAAAACCTTATCGTAAAAATTAACCGCTTATCATTAAGAATTACCGTTAATCGAAATTTTCGACAACTAGCTGTTAAACCCCCACCCTATCCTAAAGTAGGTAAACTCTAAATCTCCTCTCTCAATCCTGAAGGGACAAGAGGGTGAGGAGACCCAAACCCACGTCATAAGCGGCTCTCAGCAATTAATAAGCTGCTTGAGCAGAAAGAAACAAGTCCGGTTTTTAGATTATGCCGGGTTAGCATTTTGTAGCTGAACTATTCTTTTGCATTTATCTTTAAAATGCTTCATGTATTCGATCTTGATTTCCGGAGACAAAAACGATTTTGTTACCTTTCCTCCTACCTGTGATTCTTTCCGCGCATAATCTTTTAATATGCCAGAGATGCGGCTCGGTTTAATACCAAGCCTCTTTCCGAATTCGAGGAAGTCTTCCGTGATGTATTTTGATCCGTGTTTATAGCTTTCGCTTTCATAATCATCTTTGAAAAGATCAAGCGCCATATCGGACTCATACGGTGAGTATATCCTCATACAGAGCAGGTCATAGGCTGGGGTTAAGAGATAGTCTCCATACTCGGTATTGCGGAACAGTGAAAAGTTTTTTAGATGTGCATCCCCATTGCTGATGATGCAGTTAAAAACAACGAGCCCGAAGAATTTTTCAAGTTCAATCGCGGATGCAGCAACATGTCTTTTTATAAGGTCTGCTATTCCCTCGTAACTGTAATTGTATTTATAGTCCGCGCCATCAGATTCAGCAGACTTCTGAGCAATTTGCGCGAAGTCTTCCACACTATACTTCTCTCCTGCGGGGGAGATATCGAACCTTTTTGTAATATATGCAGGTGCACCATCTGAAAAATAGATGCTTGCATTTTGGGCAGTTTCGATATTGAACAATTGTTTTGCTATCTGCATTGTCAGATGCTCATTCGCGGGGGCTTGATCCAAATGCAAAAATGTCCCGTGTGGCACGGGTTTTAATATATACTCCCCACCAGATTCGGTGAGGAGCAATTTTGTCTTTTCAAGTTTTAGCGGGTGTTTAATCTGTACGCCGGAAATTGAAACTCGGCTGCTCGCGCGAAGTTTCATATCAGTAAATTCCGGCATCGAAAACCCTAAAACGTTTTTTACTTTCCTGCCCTTGAACAAGGCTTGCCTTCACGAATATTTTGAACCGGTCAGTTTTTACGCGGAAACTGCAACAACCACAGAGGCTTTACTGTATTTTATATGCTGAGATACGTTGTAAATAAAGAACATTCTCTATAAATTTCGGTTGATAAAATAACATGTTCAAAAAAATCTATTTTTAAATACATCCTTTTACTAATTATATCATAAAATCCGGGAAAACCATGAAAAACCTAAATCTCAACTCAATTACTTTTCTTGTAATTATCCTTTCGATAATTGTTTCAGGACAAACAAGTGAAAAACGGTTAGCACATCACAGCCACCTGCGTGACAGAGTTACGCCACTGCTCCGGCAGCAAGATGAACTTGAAAGAAAAATCACCCATCTTGAAAAAACACTAGAGGAAGCAAAATTTCGGAAAGCTGCGTTGAAAAAAGAGATTGCCGATGCTATAAAAACGGGCATTCAGAGACGCAAGGAAAAAATTACCGAGCTAAGACAGAATCATAATGAACTGCTGAAACTTGAAAAAAATATGGCCCGGAAAAAAATTGTAAACAAACAGGAATCGCTTGACCGAGAGGTGGAAAAACTGAACAAAGAAATTGGTGACCTACAAAAACTAAAGTGAGCAGCCATTTAGCCGCCTGAAATGCATTACACCGCAGGCGGCTAGAATAATTATTTTAGCAGGATAAGTTTTTTAGTATCTGAAAATCCGTTAGATAACATTCTGCAAAAATACAGCCCTGAAGGCAAGTTCCCTGCGTTCCATTCAACGGTATGCTCACCAGCAGCCATTACTCCCACGACAAGTTGGGCAACTTTTTCACCGGATACGTTGTATATAGCCAAATTAACCTCTGCCTGCTGCTGCAAAGAGTATGAAATCGTAGTCGCAGGATTAAACGGGTTAGGATAGTTTTGCAGTAACTCGAATTGGTTTTTATGTACCGGATTCTTTTCTGTGCTTGTGGTTGGAAGTTCAAGTGCAAATATTCCTCTTGCCCGGTCTCCGGCATACAATGTATTTCCAACCCGGCAAAAAGCTTCCATCTGCGGGCCCTGCGGGGTATTTTCACCAAATTGTTCCCATGTTGTACCATTGTCTAAAGAACGGTAAACCTCGCTCAAACCAGCGTAAAGTGTCCCTTCCTCATCTGCAAAAATTGCATCTATACCTCGGCCCTTTTGGGGATTGACAACTTCCCATGTAGCCCCGCTATTTGAGGACCGGAAGATTTTTGCCGTTGTTGAAGTTGCAAGAGCACTGGTGACTCCAACAAAAATAGCTCCTGTCTGCTTGTTCTCTTCAATAGAACTTGTGTACCATCCGATTCCCGGAACTTCAACCCAATTTTTGCCTTTATCTGTTGAGGCAATGATGCCAGATGATACCCCGGCAAATATTTTTTCACTCCGGGTGATAAGTAAACCAGCACTTGCAGAACCTAATAACCTAGGTGAAATTGAATCCCATAGAATACCGCCGTTGCCTGATGTAAAAACACCTTTACCAGCACCAACCAAAAGGGTTCCATCAGAAAACTGTGCAAGTGGAAACGGACCAAACTTTAATCGCTGATCAGGAAGTAGCCAAGTATTTCCGCCATCTTTTGAGACATACAGCCCAAACATGGTGGTAACGATGATGTTACCAGTTCCGCGATGTACTTCAATATTGGCAGTTTCGGACAAACGGTCATCTGTTAGCATTTGTAGATTGTCCCCGGAAATTTTCGCGACTCCCCGCCTGCATGCAGCATACACAACACCATTATCATCTGAAGCAAAATCAAAAACCGCATTATTGACCGCACCCAAACTTCTCCATACTCCATGCTGAGAGAAAATGGAAATAGTTTGACAACATAAAAATAGAGCACACAAGGCTGCCTTCATATAAAATCCACTTTTGTAAATAAATCGGCAATGAGAAGTGCCGGGCTCTATAAACCCGGCATGACTTACTTCCCATTGTTTAGTACACACTTCTATTGCACGCGTGTGAGCTGCAATAGATAAAAATGATGAGTTACGATTGCAATAACTATCATTGAATAAGATAGTAAGTTTCGGAGATACAGTAAGCCCGGTTTTCTCAAGCGG
The DNA here is from genome assembly GCA_016182615.1 of Ignavibacteriales bacterium. GTDB lineage: Bacteria > Bacteroidota > Ignavibacteria > Ignavibacteriales > Ignavibacteriaceae > JACPGF01. The sequence continues at coordinate 17,718 of JACPGF010000004.1, read as the reverse complement.
TAATATCATGTCATGAGCGGCTATTACTAAAAAATCAGGGCACCCGGAAGGTTTGGATAAGAAGAAGTGTTAAGGCTTTTATAAGTGCCAACATGAAATTCGTTCTGGCTTCCGTTCACGCAACAAGCAAAAAACTCTCCGTTCTGAACTATTGAAACCGATCCATCGGCAGAGTCCTTGTCCATTTTTTTGAGTAATCGAAAATGGAGAACTTGATGATTTTTTAAAGGCGAATTCAATTATAAACAAGGGCTGTTAGAGCAACAAGCAAGCTGACCCTTTAACCCAAATTACCACCAATCCTTCCGTAAAAGTTTTGCGGCATCCAGTTTAGATCAGTGCCCATTGCCATTCTTGTTCCAATTTTATTGGTTAATTGGAAACCGTTCTTTATAAGAAAATCGAGTGCAATTGTATTTTGATTAGGGATAACGGCTATATCACACTTAGCGTATTTCAGTTTCATAAGTTCCAATCCGGCGGTTACGGATTCCGCGTATATCGGGCCTTCCTTTAGGCAGGGCAGGTAATAGCCTGCAACTTTTTCATTTTCGATACATACCATCGCGCTGGTTAAAAACCCGGAAAGCAATGTAGAGCGGCCCTCACCGGAAATATTTTTATCCATTGCAATAATTGCCGGCAGGTGTTCATCAATGAAAGGGATAATATTTTCGGAGAGCGGTGTTATTGGCCAAGGGCTCTCTCTTTGTAAAAATGCGTATTCAGAAATAATTCTGAATCCCGCTTTGATATAAACGGGGCGGCCAAGTGCAGTGGCAATAAGCGAGAAAGTTTCAACAGATTTGTTTCTCAGAATTTCAACCAGTTTTTGGGTTATTGCAAAACCGATTCCCTGATTTCTGAAATTTTTATCGACAATAATATGAGCAAGCCAGCCGGTTTTGTCGAAACAGATAGCAGTGCCAATACCTGCAATCTGATTTTCAATGGTCAGCTTAACCGGTTCGCAATATGCCGATTGGATATAAAACCTGAAATCAATCAGAATATCCGTCCAACCCTCGGGCTGCAGGCGGCTGATCGCATCTAAATCATTTGACTCAATTGCAGAAAAGATCATATGTTTATTGTTTCGTGCTAATTATAATAACGGTATTACATGAATTACTATACCTGTAAAAAGGATGACCGTTAAAATAGTAACCATTTTTGATTTTCCTCTCAGAAAAATAAACTGCTCTATTGTTCTACCAATCCAAAAACCTGCGAAACCAATTAACAGTATCGTGCCTATTCTGCTGTTGAGGAGTTCCTCTTGAAAGAAGAAATACAAAACTGCCATTAAAAGAAATATGTAAATGAGCCTGATGTTGAGTATTTGTATAATAGCTCTATTTGCAGGAGTTGTTTTTTTTAAGTCTTCGGGCCATCTGAAAATTTTCCAAAATGCTATATGGAATATTGCAATTGCAAAATTATAAATACCACAAGCATAGAGCCAAAAATGATTATCCATATTCAACTTTCAGTAAGTTAATAACAGTTATTTTCTATTAGCAGATTGCAATGAGTCATCCGGTGATTGTCAAAACTTTCAATGGCAGCCACCCGTAATCATCATAATCTATTTTGGTACACCACAGCCAGCCGTTAAGTATTTTTTCTCCGGTAACTATCTCGCCCGGGCAGACATCGTGTTCTTTCGCCGAATAATCCTTAATCATAATGCCGCTGCTGTTATACTTATCTGTATCACTGAGTTGTACCAACTGCTCAGGTATCCAGCCTTCATTGTTACTAGTTTTTCCCCAAACCCATCCGTGCCATTCTGAATCGGTTTCAACTCTGTCCCAGTCAATTGTTATTCTATCTCCCTGTTTAAGCATTAACGGATTGTGGTAAACAGATTGCCATGAAGCTATTGCACGGTATTTATTCATGGTCGTTTAGTACGTTTATTTTCTTCCCGGAGTTTTTGTTTCAACTCGTTTTCTGCCATCCGAGCTTTTACAATGCTCTGAACAACTTTTGCCGGGAGGGGCTTGTCAGGTGTAAAATGAATTGTGCCGGTCTCTGTGCTGTTCTCTTTCAATTCATCTTTAAAAGAGGCAATTACTCCATTACTCATAACAAATAAACTGCAATGTTTTTTGAAGGCAGCAAATCCTACAAGCGGACCAAAATACTTAATTGTCGGGATTTGATAACTTATTGTTTCTTCAGCATTGGGCACTACTTTTTTTATTGTTACACGCAGTTTTTCCAGAGCAATGCGTTCGGGTTCCGGGATAAGGCTTAAATACTCATCAATAGTGTTAAACAATAACTTACTTTCTGGTTTTTGCATATTCTTCGGAGTTTTGTTCTAAAAATAATTATTGGTATTAAAATTCAATTAAAACGAGTCAGGCTGTGAATGATAGTTCTTAAATCCGTTTCTTTTGCCGCCATGAAATAACAATATACCCGTGTGTTATTATAATTTCAATTTGAATATCGTAAGAAATACACGAAGTCACCAAACATGCTTTTATGCTATGCTGCATTAATAGCAATTAAAAAAAGTGAACTCCAAATATCGGGCATAAGACAGCTTATTTTAAGCAACAACCGAAACCATATTCAAAGCTACTTTTCCAAGAGTAAAATCACCTTCTATTGTAATCCGGTTCCTTATCCGCTCAACCGGGCCGCTTTTTGAAAACAACTTCCAGGCATCATCCGGGCTAATGCTTACATGGGAATCAATTCTGTCTTCCGTCTTTTTGGTTAGCTGCCACTGCCCTTCTTGCCTCACCAAAAACCAACTTCCACCGGCAGGCCCCGTAACAGTTATCTTAACAATAGTTCCATCATTGGAGCGGGTATGCAGGTATGTAAAAGGCAAACCCAGCATGAAGATGTCAAGAAAAGGAAAATAAAATTCACGTGACATAATACCAGGTTTATTAACAGCATCCCTGATTTGCTGTTGATGCAGCCATTTTTCAGTGTAGTCGCGGGCAATATGGGTCAGGTTATTACTTGCAGTTTCACCTATCCAACTCACGGGGAATTTAGCGGTGTCTGAAGGAGAAAGTGACTCATAATACTGGCAGTACAGGGGTCCGGTCGCCTTATGCAGTAGAATGAGCATTTCCGGACTTACTCTTTTCATGGCCTTTGTCCAATCCGCATTGAGGGCATTCAAGTAAGCCGGGAGATCATTTATTGGGCCGTTATCAGGAGTTGTTTCTACATACTTATCCCGAAGGATTGAAAGAATACGGATGTTAGTATCAAGCATATGAGCAGCAATATCTTTAACTGTCCACAGTTTTGCAATTGTTGGCATCCGCCACTCCTCCGGGCTTAAAGACTGCAGCAGGGCTACGAGTTTAATGTCAATAGCCTTTAACAATTGAACAACATTATATGGTATGTCTTTTTCTGAAATCATTTTAGTTTCGTAAACGGATTATTCTCTGTGTTTTTTTAAGGATAAACCTTGTAACTAAACATGACACTATGCAGTTGTTTATTTAACAAGTTGAAAAGCATGGATTTGTGTTTGTACATGCACAAAACTGTTAACTTTTATCAACAAGTTTGTAGCTATTTTCATTGTAACGGTCACCGGTATTGGGATATTTTGCCAGCAAAGTGTCAATTTCCGTGAGATCCTTCACAGTTAAAACGATGTCAACAGCTCCCGCGTTTTCAAGCAGATATTTGCGCCGTTTTGTTCCCGGTATAGGGATGATGTGCCCACCCTGCGCCAGCACCCATGCTAGTGCTAATTGTGAAGGGGTACATGACTTTGCAAGCGCAATTTTTGCTAACCCTTCCGCAAGCTTTGTGTTGTTCTCTGCATATTCCATCTGATAGCGTGGAAGTGTTTTACGGAAATCGTTCTCTTTAATTTTTGAGTAATCAAGTGTATTTGTTACCAATCCACGGGCAAGAGGGCTAAATGGAATAAAAGAGACTCCAAGCTCTTTACAAGCGGGGATAATCTCTTTCTCAACATCACGTGTTAACAATGAGTATTCGCTCTGCAAAGCACTGATATGATGCACAGCGCAGGCTCTCCGAAGTGAATTCGCTGAGGCTTCGGATAAACCAAGAAAACGGACTTTTCCTTCCTGCACCAGTTTGGCCATCGCGCCAACCATTTCTTCCACGGGTATGTTTGGGTCGATACGATGGGCGTAATAAAGGTCAATCACATCAATATTCAACCGCGTTAAACTTTTTTCAACGGCGGATCGCATGTTTTTTTCAGAGCCATCGAAAACGAAGGAGAAAGTTCCTGAATCGCTCTGACGGAAACCGAATTTGGTGGCAATAAATATTTTTTCACGGTTCGGTTTCAGCACTTTCGCAATCAGTTCTTCATTTCTCCCGTTACCATACATGTCGGCGGTATCCCAAAAGGTAATACCTATTTCGATTGCTTTTTCGAGGGTGGCAATGGATTCCACGTCATCGGGCTCGCCATACGCGTGGCTCATTCCCATGCATCCAAGCCCGATTGCAGGCAGGAGTATATTTGTGTTCGCGAATTTTCTTTGTTGCATAGTATTGTTATTGTTAAAAATCAATGTGTCCAAATTTGCGCTTAGCAGATCAGACAAGGCGGACTTACTACTTAAGCGCCATCTAGCATACCAGTAATCCGCTCCTAGCTCTATAAATATAGTATGCTTATTCTCAGTTAGCATTTAGATGAAACAAGCACAAATCGTGCACTTTCACTTTTGTTAACAATTTTTTTTAAAATGATTAGCAATTAACTTTAGAACCTCTACGACAGTAGTGTTTTTGCTTGGAAAAACTTTATCAGCCACGTGTTGGTGATGAGGGTAAGTGGGTATGTTTTTAAAGTGTGGTGCGTTATCCCATCGCATAAACATATCGCCGTTTGCCTCTTGCCAATGATATCAATAATTCCTTTCTGTTGCATCAGAATATGCAGTTATAAAAAACTAACTGTTACCGGTTAGTAATGCTGAAATTTTTAAATAAAACCCATCATCAAATTTCCGGAAATCGAGGATCTTGTAACTTTGGAGAAAAGGAAAGGAATCAAGAGAATTTAAAATGTCCATTCTCAACTTCAGTTTTTTCCCGATTCATGGAAAACAAAGATTTTTGATAGGCTTTCCACTGTATATAATCCTCCCACATTTCAACGTTCTCTTCAGATCGGTTTTTAATTTCTTCTTCAAATTCGATGAAATTAGTTTTGTATTTAGCCTCAAAAAATGAAAGCTTATCTGAAATTTTATGTAATTTATAAATAATTCCGGTAAGAAGATATTTTTGCTCAACTTCTTTCTGTAATGTAATCATTTTATTTTCGAGCTAATTATTAGTGTTTCATTAAAACTCTAAATTCAGATCAACTCAGATTTTTACAATGTGCCATTTTTTGGCTCAAGTACTATAAAATACAAAACATTGATTTATCCTCGAATGATTTGCTTGGAGATAATAGTATAGCTAATTTGAATTATTCTTTGCCTTTTCTGCAATTTAACTATTTCGCAGTGGATTTCAAACTATCGAATTATTAGCTCCTGATTTATGAAGCATTCGAGTATTGGCGCACTGCCAGATTGACAACGATAGCGCAAAAAAAGTTTCGAACAATATCCTTTTCTGCGATTCAATCATTTCATTGATTAATTCATGTTGCACAAAAGCATAAATTAACGAGCCAAGGAAATATACCGACTGTTCATACAGAGTAATTCATAAAAAAAACCACTTTAACTGCCTTTAACTGCCTTGGCATAAATGCTTGCTGCATAGCAAAATGATAAAATGAACTTTCATCCCTATCAGTTCCAGTTTTATAAACGCATCCACACAGGCAAATATATGATTCCGCTGCGTCCGCTCTGCCCAAATCTGCCGCTTTGCCAATGAAACTTTATTCTTCAACAATTTATGAAACTCCTCAATTTTCCACCAACTTTTGTAGAATTCGGTCATCTGTTCATACGTAATTTTCTTTTTACCGCTCACCAAGTGTTAGCCTTCTTCACACTAGCCACACCTATAGTTTGTTGTACACACAACAGATTGGAAAATTGACTTTTTTTCATCTCAGTTCGGAAGGGTTAGTTTCATTATTTAATAATTCCAACTTATTATAATGATAAGGGAATTTGCTAAAACCTTTCATTTCTTTCTGTTTTAGTTTTTTTTTTGACAATTTTCAATGGAAAATTCTGGTATGATTATTGTTTAGATGCTATCAACCGCCAATGAAAGCTGTATAAACAATATGCGATGGAAATCTGAATGCAAACACTGAAGACCTTTCTTTTTTTACTCCTAATCACGGCAAGCAATTTCCCACAAACTGTTCAAGTGGGACTTGGAAGTTACAGCACAACGCTGCCTTCCGGCGCAGTTGGTCCGCAGACTTCATCGGGGACTCCTGCAATTCCAAAGGTATCTGCAACTTTTCAGAAACCGGTTCAAACCTGTGACTACTGGAGCAGCCTTATCTATCCGTATTATGGCGATGCCTATTCAAATAATATGTATGCCCATCCGTTAAATTTCAGAGCCAAGAGCAATGGTTTACAACTTGGATACACTACAACCCCGGTATTTGCCGCGCAGGATTACCTTTTCCCATATTCGCAACAACTTACCGTTGGGGTTACCGGTTTAAATGCTACTAAAACCCTTACCGATGATTATGGTGACTGGACCGTAACCGCTTCATGGAATGACGGCACCCGTACAATGAAAGCAACTCTGGGACACGGTTTACCCTTCGCGTATTTTTCGGTCTCGGGCGGCAATGCTAGCATCTCAACTTCAGCAACACCGGTAATTTGGTATAATCAACATGGAGTTATTGGAATGACCGTTGATGGCAGGCATTATGGCGTTTTTGCACCGGACAGTTCAATCTGGACCGGGACTACCACGCTGCTGTCCTCACTGAATGGCAAGGACTATTTTTCGATTGCTGTGCTGCCCAACAACACAACGGCAACGCTTGAACTATTCCGTAAACACGCCTACGCATTTGTGACAGGCAGTATGGTATCCTGGCAATATAACCAGGCAACGGCAAAACTGACTTCTACTTATACTTACACAACCGAACTCAAAGAATCAAAAAACGCGAACCTTAATCAAACCTTAACTGCTTTGTACCGGCACCAATGGCTAAACACATCAGCACCCCTTACTAACTACGAATACGTTTCTGTTGCCGGAAAAATGAAAATCTTTGACGGGAATCAATTTTCAACAGAACTTACCTTTGAAGGTGTATTGCCTGCACTTCCCGATGAAGGTGTGTATAACCGGGGAGACTTGCGCGCTATGGTTGATTCAATTGCAACTGAAACACTCCCGGCAACCGGGAGCCATGCCGGGACGTATTGGAATGGTAAACTGATGGCAAGGTTTGCACACCTTGTGCATATTGCCGATCAATTGGGAGATATAACAGCTCGCGACTATTTTCTTACCCAAATTAAAACACGGCTGCAGGAATGGTTTACCGCAGGCGGAACGCAAAGCTACGTGTACAATGCAACCTGGAAAACCTTAACCGGATATCCTTCCGAATTCGGAGCCAATACTCAAATCAATGATCATAATTTCCACGCGGGATACGCGATAATGGCAGCGGCTACTATTGCACAGTATGATTCGGTATGGGCCTTAAACGAGAACTGGGGCGGTATGGTTGAACTGTTGATTAAAGACGGCAATAACTACGACCGCAGCGACACTCGATTCCCCTTCCTCCGTGCATTCGATCCATACGCGGGTCATTCATGGGAGGCTGGTCATGGTGATTTTGGCGATGGCAATAATGAGGAGTCAAGTTCCGAATCCATGAACTTTGCAACTGCTGTAATTTTGTGGGGTGCTGCTACAAACCAAAAAACCATACGTGACCTCGGGATATATCTCTTTACCGAGGAACGCAGCGCTATCGAACAGTACTGGTTTGATATTGATAACGCAGTCTTCCCAGCATCATACCCTTACAAAGCATTGGGAATGGTATGGGGAGGCAAAGGTGTGCACTCTACCTGGTTCGGGGCAAATCCGGACTATATTCATGGAATTAACATGCTGCCATATAATGGTGGGTCAATGTATCTCGGCCGCAATACCGATTACGTGAAGGCAAATTACCGGGAAATTGCGAATGAATTAAACGGAACACAAGCCACATGGAAAGATATTATCTGGCAATACCTTGCACTTGCTGAGCCAGGAACAGCGCTGTCCTCGTTCTTTGCCGATCCCAATTATACACCCGAAGATGGGGAAACCAAAGCACACACGTATCACTGGCTGGGTAATTTAAAGAAAATGGGGCAGCTTGATATTACCGTCACTGCCGATGTCCCAACATATTCGGTATTTAAAAACAGCGTTGGTGAAAAAACATACATCGCATATAATGCAGCATCCGATTCGGCAACTATACATTATTCTGATGGTTTCTCATTAAGGGTAGCGCCCCGCAAAATGCGGTCTTTCAGTACCAGCCCTGCAAACTTAAATGCTCCAACAGCAATACTGGTGGCAGATAAAACGTCTGGAAAAATTCCGCTGCGTGTTAATTTTTCAGGCAGCAGGAGTTTTGACCGGAATGCTTCACCTTTGACTTTTCATTGGAGTTTTGGCGATGGGGCAATAGCAACATCATCAGATACGACTCACACATATACTGTGCCGGGAACATATACGGCCATTCTCACCATAAAGAATCAACTTAATCTTTCCGCGACAGACAGCGCCATTATTACGGTTAACGGGAACGGAACTCCCTATTTAGGAACCCCGTTCATTGTACCGGGACTTATTCAAGCGGAAAACTTTGATAAGGGCGGTGAAGGAATAGCGTACCACGATGTGGATGCAAACAACCTAGGGCAGGCCTACCGCCCAGCCGAAGGTGTTGATCTTGAATCATCAAACGATCAGGGATATGATGTGTACTGGATGGTTTCCGGTGAATGGCTTGAGTACACGATACAAGTTCCCGCCACAGGCAAATATGATATAGTAGCAAATTTGGCAACCGTACCCGGATTCGGATATTTCCGTATTCTTGTTAATAATATTGATGTCAGCGGCAAACAATATGTATTAAATACCGGCGGGTGGCAGAGCTGGAAAGCTTTTACACTAAGCAATATTAACCTGACAGCCGGGAAACAAATATTGCGGTTCGAAATAGATACCGATGTCAGTTCTGAAAAGAAGAACTGGCTGTATAGCCTCAACTCGATACAGGTGAGAAATGCTGTAAACGAAGTGGATGAAAATAACATTGCCCCGGTTTATTTCGCGTTGAGCCAGAACTATCCCAACCCTTTCAATCCTACAACCGGTTTTACCTATACCTTGCCTAAAGATGCAAAAGTGAAGATCTCCGTATGTAATACTTTAGGGCAGGAAATTGCAATTGTGAAAAATGAGATAGTAACTGCCGGTACACACGTTCAGCAGTTTACCGCTGCAGGATTGGCAAGCGGAACTTACTTTTATTCGGTACAAGCAGCGGTTCTTGACGGCAGCGCAAATTATTACTCGGTTAAAAAAATGATTCTCCTCAAATAGGATCAGGATCTACAGGATACCAGCAGAAATAACGGTAAAAGCAGCAGTTTTATACTTCGAAGAAGACTGTGTCCTATTTATCGGGGTTTGGAACCTCAAGAAAAACAGCGTGAAACCTTCTGAAAAAACTTCTGAAAGCTTTCCTGTTTTGAGAAGTTCTGACAAAAATATTGGCAGGTTTTAAAAGTAAAAAAAACCGAATATTTATCATATTCAGGCTTTTTTTTGTAGCGGGGGCAAACCTAAGAAGTTTGGTACACAGGACTTGAATGCGCCGCGGCGAATTTTGAGCCCGACGAGCAACTCCCACTGGGACTCCAATAGCTTACGCCTGACTTATGACTGTTTATCTGATAGAATAATAATCATAGTTTCCCTTTTTTACATCTTTAGATAACAAAAAAGCCGCCAATCACCTGCGAGTCTGGATGTTTACTGACGCTATAAACTCTTTGAAAAGCACAATTCAATTTCGCCATTCATTGAAGTTCATTATATTTTACCGGGTTACGATTTTTTTAACAATTTACCGAATTACTCTTAAATTAATATTTTATTACATACATTTGTAAAAACATTATTAATTTATGGTGCCATTCAACAAAGAAAAACAAATAGAGTATTGGAAAACCACGGCTATTTCGAATATGGAACTTGCTGAAATTGTAATCCAAAACGGCAAAATCCTTCACGGTCTTTTCTGCTGCCATTTAACAATTGGAAAAGCATTGAAAGCACACTATGTAAAAACCAATAATAATTTTGCTCCTAAAACACATAATTTTTCATATCTGATAAATAAAGCTGAATTGTCGATTGATGATAAACAGGAGCTGTTCTTATCTCTCCTGATGCAATATCAACTTGAAGGCAGATACCCTGAATCTATACCAAGCATTCCGTCTTAAGAAAAAGCAATGGAATTATTACAAAACACGAAGGATTTACTGCGATGGTTAATAGAGACGTTATAGAAATTGTAAAAAAATATTTGCATGAGATAGAATCTAAAGGAGTGCACATTTCTACTGCATATCTTTATGGAAGCCAGACGAAAGGCACGGCCGTTGAAGACAGCGACATTGATTTGATGCTTGTATCACCGCTATTTGATTCTGACTTCGAAAAATATTTACCGGCAATTTGGTTCTCAAAAATTGGGAGCGAATACAATATCGAACCTTTCATTGTCGGAGAAAAAAGATTTCTAACTGATGAGTCTTCACCGATTATTGGCATTGTAAAGAGAGAAGGAATTGAAATAGCCGCATAATTCAAAACACCATAACACTTTTATACGCTGCGGCGAATTGTGTGCCCTCTGCCAATTGCTTATCTAAAAACTCTCTTCCTTTTCCTGTTTTCAGCCATATCTCTCGTTTTCGCGCTTCGGGATAAGTATCAAATTCTTCGGTATAACCCAACTGCCAGTCAGTTCCCCGTTTTGTCCAACCCGCTAAGTGGTTTTGGTGCTGGTAGAGGCGTTTTTCTAAGTCTATGGTGCTGCCGATATAACGGTGACCTTCTTTGCTCTTTATTACATAGACATGGTTCATTCTGACTCCTTCACTGTTTAAAACGAAAAAAGCTCCCATTGGGTGCTTTTCTTTGTAGCAGGGGCCAACCCTTTGGGTTGGTAAATAGGACTTGAATACGCCACGGCGCACTTGCAGCCTACAATTCGCCGCGGCGAATTATGTGCCTTCTGACAATTGCCTATCTAAAAACTCTCTTCCTTTTCCTGTTTTCAGCCACATCTCCCGTTTGCGTGCCTCCGGATACGTTGCAAATTCTTCGGTATAAACCAACTGCCAATCCGTTCCTCGTTTTGTCCAACCCGCCAAATGGTTCTGATGCTGGGATAAACGTTTTTCCAAGTCTGTCGTGCTGCCAGTATAGCGGTAACCTTCTTTACTCTTTATTACATACACATGGTTCATTTTGTATAATTGTTTGTTAATGGCAATTTAAAATAAAAAAAGGTTGAGAAAAATCTCAACCTTTTTTAGTAGCGGGGGCAGGACTTGAACCTACAACCTTCGGGTTATGAGCCCGACGAGCTACCAGTTGCTCCACCCCGCGGTATAAACTTTATTAATTCTAATTTCGACTTTTGAACCTACAATCCGCCGCGGCGGATTATGAACCCGATGACTTGGTATTTGTTAAAAACCGCTCTCATCGTATATTCTTAAACTTCTTGAAAATCTCAGAACACAAAGATACACATTTTTAGTGTAAGAATCAAACTTTATTGTCTTTTCTAAAAATTACTTTATTTATTCCCCAATTGCATCCATAAATACGAATAGGTGAGAGCCGTTTCAAAGGCTATCTGCTTGTTCGTTACTCCGGCACCATGACCGCCCTCGGTGTTCTCGTAATAAAAGAATGGATGCCCCATCTCCTCGAGTTTTGCGCCCATTTTACGCGCGTGGCCGGGATGCACCCGGTCATCACGGGTTGAGGTTATCAGGAAAACAGGCGGATACTTCTGGTCCTTTTTAATATTCTGATATGGTGAATATTTACTGATATATTCCCATTCTTCCGCCACATCCGGATTGCCATACTCCCCAACCCAGCTTGCACCTGCGAGTAGTTTATTATACCGTTTCATATCGAGTAAAGGCACCTGGCAGAGTATCGCGTTATACAAGTCAGGCCTTTGCAGATAAACCGAACCAACCAACAAGCCGCCGTTGCTGCCGCCTTGTATCCCAAGATGCTTTGGTGAAGTAATTTTCCGGCTAATAACATCCTCAGAAACCGCTATCAAATCATCATTAACCTTTTGCCTGTTCTGCTTTATGGCACTCAAATGCCACTGCGGGCCAAACTCGCCGCCGCCGCGCAGGTTTGCAAGCACAAATACTCCGCCTTTCTCCAGCCAGTTTGCACCAATGGTACCTGAATAAAACGGCTGATACGAAACCTCGAAGCCGCCATAAGCAAGTATCAGCGTGGGTTGGTCTCCTGTCAGTTTAAGATCTTTTGATGATACTAAAAAATATGGGATTTTAGTCCCATCTTTTGATACAGCTTCATGCTGCTCAACTTTCAGGTTTCCTGTTTCAAAAAATCCGGGCAGCGATTTTAGTTTTTGCATCGCACCCATGTCATCAGCAAAATACAATGTTGTAGGCGATAGAAAACTGCGGTACGTGTAAAAATACTTGTCCGAAAAATCATCCGCGGCAACAACCGCGATATCGCCAAACGCAGGAGCATCGACTTTCTGTTTATTCCAGTTACTGTTTTCAAAAGTATAACGGTACAGCTCCGCACTAACGTTGTTGAGCATCTTAACCAGTAAATAATTCTTTGTTGTGCTGATGGTACCTATACTTGCCCGTGGTTCAGGCCTGATAATTACTGCAAAGTTCCGGTCGCCTGCAAGAAATTTGTCATAGTCAATACCTAGCAGTGAGCCTTGCAAAAAATTCTTTCCGTCAATATTCCAATCCGATTTTAGCTGAATCAATATTTGATTTTTAAATATGCCATTAAACTCCGCATCTTTCTGGATTTCAAATGGTTTTAATTTGCCATCAATAACGGTGTAGCGTAGCGAAGAGAAAAAGTCCAATCCCCTGTCAACAAACTGATACTGACGCTCCGGGGTATTTACCGCGTACGCGCTTACAGAAACATCCTTTACCTCACCTTCGAACAAAGTTACGGCTTCGCTTATTTTAGTACCCCTCTTCCAAAGTTTGGTTATTCTTGGGTACCCTGATTCGGTCATAGAGCCTTCGCCAAAATTAGTACCAAGGTACAGCGTATTTTCATTCATCCATGAAACATTATTCTTCGCTTCGGGTAAATAAAAACCGTTTTTAATAAACTCTTTTTTCACCAAGTCAAATTCACGCACAACTGTGGCATCCCCGCCGCCTATTGAAAGGAACACGAGGCATTTTTTATTTTCCGGGTAAAGAAAATCAGCTCCCTTGTACACCCATTTTTCCTTTTCATCCCTTGCAAGTGCATCAATATCTATAATGGTTTCCCAGTCAGGTGTACCTGACAAATAGCTTTGCAATATACTCCGCCTCCACAGCCCCCGCTCGTTCACGGCATCCATCCAAAAATTATAGATATGCTCGCCATGCAGTGTCGGCATCGCAATCCTGCCTTTGGAGTTTAATATCTCAAGGCTTTTATTTTGCAGGCTCTCGAAACCGGGATACTTTTGCAGTTTCTCAACAGTAACCGCATCGTGTTGTTTTACCCAATCCAAGGCTTTTACTCCATCAACTTCTTCTAACCATAGATACGAGTCGTTTAATTCTTGTGCCTGCAAGTTCGCTCCTGCCGTTATTATAATGATGCTAAAGATATACAACAGTTTCTGTAACATGCCTATCCTTAAATATTATGTTAAAATTATGACTAAAAAAATGTTTTCCGGATTTATATAAAGCTCTGCTCCGGTAACTAAAGAATGCAAGGATAATGTACTTAAGATTTCGAAATTATCCCAAAATGCAACCTATCTATAAAACATTCCCCTCATTAATCTGCTGCCGGTTACTTCTGAATGCCGGCAAATGACTGTTCTATCAGATTTTCTTATCCGGCATTGCTTTTTCCATACCCAACAACTACGGCTTAATTGATAATACGGCAGCCCCCTCCTGTACATTGCCGCACATAAATTGAGACAATAATACTGTATCTTGATGATGCACATGCAAACCGATTATTTATTTAACTGTTCTGAGTTATTATGAAAAAGATATTCATCATTCTCGCTGTCGTTGCGCTAACCACGATACTTCGTTCACAATCTCCATGCCCCGGAACAACCACAATTATGTATGAAGGTAAATTATACAACACTGTTCTCATTGGAAATCAATGCTGGCTAAAAGAGAATATTGATGCTGGGATAATGGTACCGGGGGCAACATCTCAGTCGGACAATAGTATCATCGAAAAATATTGTTATGGAAATCTTCCTGACAATTGTGCAACCTACGGCGGAATGTATCAATGGGGAGAAGCGGTACAATATTTATCGACGCAAGGCACCAAAGGTATTTGTCCGGAAGGATGGCATATCCCTTCAAAATCAGATTTTTTACAATTAACTGCATCTGCAGGCAATAATGGTTATGCTTATCTTGCTGTTGGACAAGACAGTGGCACCAACACAACAGGTTTTTCAGCTCTCCTTGCAGGCTTTAGTGCCTCCGGACAGTTTGGCAATTTAGGGGCAGGCACAAGTTTTTGGAGTTCCGGCGAACTGAATACCACCACAGCATATGTTTGGTATCCCGGATTACCCGATACAGGCAACTCGTATTTTAGCAAAGGTTTTGCAATCAGTATCCGGTGCATTAACAACAACCCGTTTACATCAAATGAAAAGGAGAACCGCAGCACACAACCCGAACATTTTACCGTCGAGCAAAACTATCCAAATCCATTTAACCCCAGTACTATCATCAGATATCAATTACCACTGCGAAGCATGGTAACAATACGCGTTTACGATGCACTTGGCAAGGAATTAATTGAACTTGTATCAGAAGAGCAAAACTCAGGCTATTACTCCCTGAAATTTGACGGAAGCAGACTTAGTTCCGGCCTTTACATTTGCGAAATAGTGGCTGGTAATTATAAAGACAGTATAAAAATGTTATTGTTGAAATAGTTTATGATAAAGGTATGCCGGAAGCCATAATTTATTCATAGAGCATAGAATTATCCATTTGCTTAAACTGCTGCTGTTAAGTAACTTTGTGGCATATTTTATTATTGTCAATTAACAGGATTTGCACAGCGGAAACTCCGCCTTTCAATAAGAATATGAGTCACACACATCATCAACACGGCCATAATCACAATCATACCCCTTATGGCGGCTCCCTGCACACAGCTTTCATCATTGGTATCCTTTTAAATGTTTCCTATATCATCATCGAATTCGGTTTTGGTTTATATTTCAATTCAATGGCTCTCATTGCCGATGCAGGCCATAACACCAGTGACGTACTAGGGCTTTTGCTAGCTTGGGGAGCGGCTTACCTTGCTAAACTGCCTGTTAACGGAAGGCATACATACGGTTACCGGAAGGCCACCGTACTTGCGGCACTTATTAATGCGGTTGTGCTTTACATGGCAATCGGTGCAATTACTTACGAGGCCATTCAAAGACTAGTATCACCCCATCCTGTTCCGGGACAGGGAATCATCTGGGTGGCTGCAACCGGATTTGTGATTAATGCACTGACCGCATGGTTATTCTATAAAGGTAAAGAAAGTGATATAAACCGCAAGGGCGCATTTCTGCACATGGCAGCCGATGCCGCAGTTTCCTTGGGTGTTGTGTTTACCGGTGTCCTCCTTTTATTTACCGGTGCGTCGTGGATTGACCCTGCTGTGGGGCTGATTATCGTAATTGTAATAGCCGTGGGCACATGGGGCTTATTACGCGAGGCTCTGCGCCTTACACTCGATTCAGTGCCGGAAAATATAAGTTACCCCGATGTAAAAGAATATCTCGAGTCAATTCCCGGTGTAAAAGAAGCACATGATTTACATATTTGGGCTTTAAGCTCCTCGGAAAACGCTCTCACGGTGCACCTTGTTTTGGATAAACCCGAGTGTTGTGATACATTAATAAAAGATACTGCAAAGGAATTGCATGACCGTTTCGGGATAGAGCACAGCACGATACAAATGGAAGGAATTGCTCTAGATTCCGGTTGTTGTTAGACTAGAAACACTTTTTATATCGTTTTGTATCGTTTTGAGACATTTAAATGGAATATTTTACAATTATTAGTACTCTGCCATTTGAAAAATTTGCAGTTTTTCAATATATTGTAAGACTTAATTAAAAAGAAAAATGAGGAATTGCAATGTTCGCAGTTGTTGATATTGCCGGACAACAAGTTAAAGTTACCAAAAACACAAAATACTATGTACCTAAATTGGATGCAGAAGTTGAAAGTGAAGTAACATTTAGCAATGTATTGTTGGTAAAAGACGGTGAAAACGCCGCGGTGATTGGCACCCCGTTTGTAGACGGCAGGTCAGTTACTGCTAAAGTGCTCCAGCATTTGAAAGACGATAAAATTATTGTATTTAAGAAAAAAAGAAGAATCAGTTACAGAAGGCTGCGTGGCCACAGGCAGCAATTGACACAGATTCAGGTTACTAACATAGCATAAGCGGAGAGATTAAGCATGGCACATAAAAAAGGTCAAGGTTCTACTCGTAACGGCCGCGATAGTAACGCGCAACGCCTAGGCGTAAAGCGCTTCGGCGGCGAAAAAGTTTTAGCAGGTAATATTCTCGTGCGTCAGCGCGGTACCAAATTTCACCCGGGTGAAAATGTTGGTATCGGCGGAGATGACACGTTATTTGCCCTGATTGAAGGTATTGTTAAGTTTGAACGTAAACGTACAGACCGTCAATTCGTCAGCGTTTATCCTGCTGTATAATTACTGAGTTTTATCAGAACTTGAAAAAGCTGCCAATGGCAGCTTTTTTTTTGCCCCTGTGAAGTAGATTTTATATCCCCCCCAACTGGCTATTAATCTTATTTTCCCTATTTTTATTCCTGTAATTGTTATTTCCATCAAAGGAATATTTATGGACATCAGCATTTTTTCTGAAAAATCAATCATTCCCGATCAGCAAATGCTTAAACAAGCGCTTGGAACTTCTTACCAACTTTGGGATGACATTCAGACACTGGTTAACACCATGAAACCAAAACTCATCGAGGAATGGAATTACTCCGGAGTAAAATACGGGTGGAACTTTAGGTTGAAAGACAAAAAACGGTCAATTATTTACATGCTGCCGCGGGAAAGTTACTTTAAAGTTGCATTTATATTTGGTGAAAAAGCAACCGCGGCTGTTCTTGCAAGCAGTGTCCCAATGTTTATAAAATCGGAACTTTCAGCCGCCCGGGTATATGCCGAAGGCCGCGGTATCCGTATCGATGTAAAGGATGCAAATATCCTACCGGCAATTCAGGAACTACTGCATATTAAATTTTCTTACTGATCGCACAAAGCTGCCTTCATTGTGTTGAATCCTAAAAATATCCGGTTATTGTACGGACTCTCTCGCCTGTTGAATTAGTCATCATCATGATCCTCGTGGCCTTCTTCTCCCCGCTTATTTTCATGG
>JACPGF010000277.1 GCA_016182615.1 Ignavibacteriales bacterium | reverse complement strand
GCAGATTAGACGAGATAAAGGAAGCTATAACAAAAATAGATATAAGAAATTTGATTAATCAGGGCATCATTAAAGGAAAACCTTATGTAGGAACCTCAAGGTTCAGAGCGAGGAAAAGGCTAATTCAAAAAAGAAAGGGCAGGCGATATTTTGTGAAATACCGGATGATGTACAAGTTTATTCAGATGATAAGCGGGTTGATGAGATATTTGATAATTTGATAAGCAACGCGATTAAATACTCACCATTCAATACAGAAATATATGTTGGACTTGTGCTGAACAATTTACATGTAACTGTTGAGATAAAAGATAATGGACCCGGTCTTTCAGAAGCGGATATGAAACGTGTGTTCGGTAAATTCGAACGCCTTTCAGCCTTACCCACTGCCGGTGAAGCCTCAACAGGATTAGGTTTAGCGATCGTGAAAGACTTGGTTACTTTACTTAACGGCAGTGTTTCGGTGCAAAGTGAACATGGAAAAGGGGCATCATTTTTTGTTACGCTCCCGCTTTCGGACACGCAAAATAAATAAAAACTATGCATGAATTATATACAGATATTCATTTATATCTGTTAGAAAATATTCTTACTCTTATTAAGTTTTTATTTTTCCAAAAAATGAAACCTTACGCGTACCATCAATGAAAAAGTTGTTTTAACACTTCAATTAATTTAACACAATTTCGTGTATGAGTAGTATCCATTTCCGCGGGATGTTGGTGTCTGCAATAATTATTTCCTATTCCTTATAACACCCCGAAACCAGCGGGTAAAGCCTGAGAGATAGGCTCACGGGCTCACTATACCTACTCTTCCCACAATAGTGTTCCCTGTTGCCCGCTGATCTTGAATTCAACTAACCGTTTATTGTCAGTTCTCTACCCTGCTCTATTATTCTTAATCGATATCAATATTATGCAATATTGACTTTTAGTACGGAGAGGATCAAGTAAAGGTTATCAACTGTTTGCCGCCTTAAACCCGGAAGGAACTCCGAATCGCTGTCCTGCTTCAAGTGAATCATGGAGAAGTCCATTACCCTCCCAATCGATTTGTAAACCGGGATAAAAAGTGTTGAATACTTCTAAAATGAAATTTTTCCATGCACTTTTTACTTCTTCGGTAAATGCCGATCTGAGAGTTTGTGCAAGCGTCCAATAGAATGCCTGCCCAAGAACAATAAAGTGTTTTTCTTTCATCCCTTGCAATCTGCAATCGGCACCTAACTCTTCAAGCAGAGGGAAACCGCTCTCAAATGTATCCATGCGGTTGATGAGAAAGACCAAAATACCAAAATATTTTCTTTCGCCTGCCTCATCTGAAATTTTCATCATGCACTTCAGTTCCGGATCCATCTCGTACAGTTTTGAAAAAAAGATAAATACTGCTGCATTGGCAACCGGCAGTATTCGTGAAATACTTTTTCGAATAACTATTTGCTCCTGTAAACTCAGCATAAATTCCACCCTACCAATAAAATATTGTATTTTTCTGCGAGCCGCTAAAAGTGCTGCAGTTAGCAACAATGAATGCAGAACGGGCTGTATGTGTTGTAACAGAACCCCCGTCTGCATCCAATTGCAGTTTTATCATCAAACACGGTATTTCTTGATACTTTTTACTTACAGAATATTCTCCGGCTTTCATGATGACATACCGGCTGTATTAACAAGAGTAGTTCGTCTAATGTGCATTACTTTTTTCATGTTTCTAACATCTACTCTCTGAGTAAGACTTTTTTTTACCACGCGGCATGCGTAGTAAAGAGGCTCATAAAAAAAACAATCAGGAATAGTAAAACATTTCGGTAATAATTTATTCATAGAACAGTTTAGCTGCTTTTAATTGGTCATGAGTGGTCTGTCATTGTCTTAAACGGCTTGCATGCAGACTAACTGGATAATGTTTATTGCCATGAATCCTGTCAGCGTATCGCTGTATCTCGTTAAAAATTGCCCCCTGCTTCAATCCGGAGTAGTTAGCATCATATCTCATGAGCCACTGCCTAATTTGATAGTTTTACGATAGCCTGTTCTGCGTTATCCTGCTCCTATCAACAAGACGAGATAGTTTTAGTTTTGCTTGGAGCTGCAGCGAGAATAACCCAAGTGAAATTTTATAGAGTCAAAAAAGGATAATCAATATAAAAAATCGTAAACGGTACGATACAGGCATAAGCGGTATTTTTAACTGCCCTTGTTTTTGTATATTAGACAAATAATTCAAAATGTTCAATTTTCCTGTCAAATGAATAAGACACAAATTACGTGAAAACAATCCGTCCGGTATTATTTTTACTGGTAATATTAATCTCCCGGTTATCCGCGCAATTACTTCCGGTAAAGTTGTACACCATTCGTGATGGTTTGCTTGCCAATGGATCAACTTGTTTACTACAAGATTCACATGGCATATTATGGTTAGGAACCGGAGATGGTATCAATACCTTCGATGGAACGACATTTAATAAAATTACTCTTGAAGACGGCCTTCTCTCAAATTCAATCAATTGTATTCTCGAGAGTAAAAGCAATCCCGGGGTGATGTGGATCGGCACAAGGAAGGGACTGCATAGAATCAAGGTCGGGATAATAACGCCATACCAATTTCCGGGTACCCCTCATGATAATAATATTATCTCGCTTTACGAGGATAATAAAGGGGTTATATGGTGTGGAACCGTTGCCGGGATTTGGCAATTTTCACAAGGGAAAGCAAACCGTTTTGCTGAGAAATCGATTAAAGGATATGTTGCCAACATCGATAATAATATTAATAAAAATGCACTTTATATCAATTCCGAATATGGATTTTACCGGATAAACCTTTTGGACAATTCAATCAAAAAAATCGACTTTGGATTCAACAAACCTGAAACAACAATTACAAGTGTGCACGCGCGGGAAGACGGATCATTATTGGCAGTCTCGAGCCATGGCAATCTTTACAATATTACCGACAAGCCATATCTTATAAAAAAATTGATTGATGCACCGCTTTTCTCTTTGCTTGATGGTGGAGAAAACATCTACTATGTTGGCTCAAAGAAAGGCTTGATAAAGCTTAAACTTGCTAATAACAAGGT
Organism: Ignavibacteriales bacterium; assembly: GCA_016182615.1. Classification (GTDB taxonomy): domain Bacteria; phylum Bacteroidota; class Ignavibacteria; order Ignavibacteriales; family Ignavibacteriaceae; genus JACPGF01. The sequence continues at coordinate 3,447 of JACPGF010000277.1, read as the reverse complement.
AATCTCTCAAACTATTTACACTAAAAAGAATGGATTACCGGCGGATGAAATCAGAATGGGTTTGCGGGATAATGAAGATAATCTATGGTATGCAACCTTTAGCGGTTTAATTAAAATTCCGCTGAAATCCTATACGCGTTTCGAATTCAAAGAATCGGCTGGAAGAATGATACAGGATTGGGATAGTCATCTTTGGGTATCAGAGCTACATCAACTAAACGAATTTTGGAGCGATGAAAGCGGAGAATGGAAGAGAAAAATTCATCCTGTGCAAAGCGCATTACCGGGATGGATTATTCTTAATCTGGCAATTGATAAAAATGACAGGTTGTGGTTAACAATAGGAAATAGTGATAATAAAAGTGAACTGCATTGTTACCCGATTAAGCGGATCTCGGGTGATAATTCATTTTTAGGCAACAGGTTATATTGTCTCTCTCCTCAAAATGGTTTTCCCTCCCCTACCTGGTTCTCACTTATAATAGACAGTGATAATTATTTGTGGTGCTCCACGGATCCGGAGGGTATCGCGGGGATAAACATTAATGGCAGACCTAAACTGATAACAAAATTGACGACGGCTGACGGATTAATTGATCCGGGCGCGAGAGCGTTATTCGAAGATAGGAACAAAAACATTTGGGTCGGGGGTTGGGAGCGCGGACTGGCAGTGTTTTCTAAAAAGAAATTGCCTCAGGTGACGATTCGCAATTATACCACTAAAGATGGACTGCCTGATAATTGTATCAGAAGCATCGCTGAGGATAAGTATGGCAGGATGATATTCGGTACCCGATATGGAGGATTATCTGTTTTAGACAGCAATCATTTTCGAAATTATTCCTACAGAGACGGGCTTCCCAGTAGTGCTGTTTGGTATATAACTCAAAGTGATCAGAATATGCTTTTACTTGGCACTGGATCAGGAATTGCGATTTCGGATATCGATTCTCAACTCAGGTTTTCATGGTTAAAAGATTTCCGGGGAAATCAAATTAGTATTATTGGCTCGGGTGCAGACGGCATGGTCTGGTTTTTGGACTGGACCGGATTAACTATTTATCCAAACCGTTTTTCACCACAAATCAGGAACGATTTAAATTTAACCATAACATCGGTACGGACAAATGGAATCGAACAGCAACATACGCAAAAAATTGAACTGGAATCAAATGAGAATAATGTCCTTATTAAATACACAACAATTACTTTTAGTAATGTTGACCTGACGTACGAATATAAAATGGATACAGGAAATAAGGCTTGGCATAAAATCGGCACACAGAATTATATCCTGTTTTCAGCACTTGAAAGCGGTACATATGAGGTTTTCATTCGTGGTGTGGATGAGCGGGGAATTCCGGTAACGCGTACAGCATCTGTTTCGTTTGCAATTGCACCGCCGTATTGGCGGACCTGGTGGTTCATTTCATTGAGCTTTTTAATAGTAATTGTGACTGCTGCAAAATCGTACAACTGGTCAGTAGCTAAACTAAAAAAACGGCAGCAACTGCTATTAAACCTCATCGAAGAAAAAGAGCATGCGGAAATTGAGCTAAAAAAAAGCCAGCAACTGTTTACCATTATTAATGAGGGGGTTAGCGACCTGATCGCGATTCTCACTCTTGACGGGAAAAGGCTCTATTCAAGTAAGTCTTACTCCGGTATATTTGGTGAAACAAAACTATCTGGGACTGATTCATTTGCCGAGATACATATTGATGACCGGGAGCGAATTAAAGAGATTTTTGCTGAAACAATAAGTTCCGGTAAAGGAAAACGAACTGAATACCGGTTTGTACTTGCAGATGGCTCAATCCGACATATCGAATCTGAGGGAAATCTCATCCGGGACGTCAATGGCAACCCTTCAAATGTTATTGTTGTATCACGCGATATTTCCGAGCGGAAAAAATATGAAGAGGCTTTACTGGCACTTAATCAATCGCTTGAAAACAAAGTAATGGAGCGCACTCAGGATTTGTTAGAAACCAACGAAAGACTGCAAAATGAAATTGTTGAAAGAGAACTCATCGAGCAGTCGTTAAAAAATTCAGAGGAACACTACCGCCTTCTTGTCGAAAATGCAAACGAAGCTATTCTGGTGGCTCAGGATGGCATGATAACTTATGCGAATCCGAAAACTTTTTCGGTTATTGATTATACACCTGATGAACTGCTATTAAAGCCATTCACCGAATTTATTTATCATGAAGACCGCCCCATAGTTGTTGAGAATTATATACGAAGAATGCGCGGTGAAGAAGTTGACAACAACTATCACTTCCGTATTGTTCATAAAGACAATTCTCTCCGTGTCGTTGAGATTAACGCGGTTAAAATAATGTGGCGTGAAAAACCTGCCACACTCAATTTTTTAACCGACATTACCGAGCGCAAAAGGGTTGATGATGAGATACGGAATGCTCTTGAAAAAGAAAAAGAATTAAGCGAGATACGCTCCCGTTTTATATCAATGGCTTCGCATGAGTTCCGCACTCCCCTTACTTCAATTTTAACCTCTGCCGAAATAATTCAACACTTCAATTCACAACTTACCGATGAGGTAAGGACAAATAACCTTTCACGCATCCAGGATAATGTGAAACATATGACCCGGATACTGAATGATATTCTTTTTATCGGTAAATGGGATGCAGGAAAAATAATTTTGGATACTGCACTCGTTGATCTTGAAAAACTGTGTGCCGAAGTTATCGAGCAAATGAATTTATTTATTCTCAATAACAAATGTTCGCATAAAATAATTTTTACATCACAGACGCTAAGAAAGAATGTTCTTCTTGATCAAACTTTAATCAGGCAAATCCTGGAAAATCTTATTTCCAATGCTATAAAGTATTCCCCCGGGAAAGAGCGTGTTTGGTTTACAGCCTCGTGTGATAATGAGACTATCCAGTTTACCATCCGCGATGAGGGAATTGGCATCGAGGAAAGTGAAATACCACGATTATACGAGTCATTTCACCGGGGGAAAAATGTCGGAAATATTTCGGGTACCGGGCTCGGCTTGGTAGTGGTAAAACGCGCGGTTGAACTGCATGGTGGAACACTGACCGTTAGGAGCAGTCATGATGCAGGAACACAATTTTTAGTTAACCTCCCTTTAAAAATTGCATTAATTTATGAGTAAAAAAATTTTAGTAATTGAAGACGATGAGGCGGTAAGAAACAGTCTGATAGAACTACTGGCATTGTTGCAGTATGAGACACTTTCTGCAACCGATGGTCTTGAGGGCATTGCAGCAGCACGGAATAGCCAGCCCGACATGATTATCTGTGATATTATGATGCCCAAAGCTGATGGGTATGCAGTATTGTATGAACTGAATAAGCATCCCGAAACATCAACAATCCCCTTTATTTTCCTGACTGCAAAAACCGCGTTATCCGATATTAGGAAAGGTATGGAACTCGGTGCGGACG
>JACPGF010000276.1 GCA_016182615.1 Ignavibacteriales bacterium | reverse complement strand
GATTGTTTGAGGCGACTCTTTTTCAATAAGCAAATCGCAAGCTTTTGCGCTTTGTGCCGAACCCAAAAACAGCAGATAATTCTTCTCGTTTAACTCTAACTGGGATATAACCTCATCGTATTTGAACTGATTTTTCAAATTTTCAAAGGCAATCGCCGTCATTTCATTTACTTGCCCGGGATACAATGCAGCAATGTTTTTTAGATGATTTTTAATTAATTTTTCAGGTGCACTATTCTTGTATTGCAGCCCATGAACATATTTCAAGTATGCATTAAAGTTGCGGCTCTTTTCATAATAGGTGCATACTGTTAAAGCATAATTACAATTCCAATCCATCTTCGAGAGCCGCTCTGCCCAAATAAACATAGCATCGTGCGAGGAGACACTTGTAAAATATTTATCCATCAGGACAACCAATTGTGAATCTTTGGCAGGAATAAAAGGCATATCTTTTCCGTTAAATGCCGCGGGATCAATTTCCAATACAACTCTTGCACATAATTCAGGTTTATTGATGGAGAGGCAGAATTTTGCAACTTGCTCCACTCTTTTATAGACCAAGTCATGTTTCCAAAATTCTACGGCTTTGTCATATTGCCTCAGCTGAGTATAACAAATGCCTGTATTAAGATAATGCTTATCAATTAAACTACACTGCAATGCAAATTCAAATTTTCCATTCGAAAAGAAACTTTGTGTGATTTCGTGCATCCCTTTGCCCCGTACCTTAGGTGCAATTGAAACAGCTTTACGGTATTCGTCCTTTTTGTCTTCGGGTGATTGAATGTAACAAACGAATGCTTTGTTAAAATTTTTACCTTTTACAAAAGCATTTCCGGCTTCATAGAAATCACCATTAATCTCAAAGTGGCTTCCGGCTTCCCCGTATTTTTTTAATTTCAAGAAGGTTTCTGCAATGCCCTTTTCATCAAGTAATACCTGAAAAACAAGATTAGCCATAAGAAATTTACCGGACTCAAAATAAAATTTTGTCTGTAATCTTAACTGATCGTTAGTATAGCCTTTTTTAAGTGTTCTGATGACATTAGCGTGATCTTTCTCTTGAAAATAGAATTCTACCAGGAGAGGTATGTTGTTGGTCCTTTGATAAAAAGTTAATAACCTGTTTTTATTTTTTGACTTTTTCCAGTAAACTGCGGCCTGAACATAATCGTGAATTTTCTCAAAAAGTTCTGCTGATTTTTCGAATTCTTTAGCTTTTGCATAAAACGGAGCAGCTTTTTCCAGCTGCCCGGATAATTCATAACAATGTGCAGCGCGTTCATATTTTTTCAACTTTACAAATATATCCGATGCCGCGGCATAGTTTTTGTCTTTTGTATAACATTCGGCGGCATTAGCCAAATCCTTAAGCTTTATATAAATTTCAGCTAAAGCCGCGTAATTTTTTTCATGTTCATACAATTTCCGCTGACATGCAATAATTTCATCTTTCCGCTTTAGTTTAAGCCATAATTCAACTGCCTGTGCAAAAGCACTGGCTTTTTCAAAGTAGCGGGCGGCTTTCTCTAATTCATTTAACTGCTCAAACCTTTTTGCAGCCTGAATAAAATTGCCTTTCTGCTCATAGTACAGCGCTTCAGTTTTCAGTAATCTATCAGTTGCTCCGGCGTTCTTAAAGCACTCGATTGCCGCGAGGTAGTATTCGCGGTCAAAATAATAAACTCCCTGTTCCAGCCATTCCTCAGGGGAGGAAAGTACGTTCCAAATATTATTGATAAATTCCACATCATTGGAAATTACAACTTTTTCACTTATCCGCTCATTTTCCCAGATGACCGAAGCAACTAAACCATCGTAGATAAGTAAATCTTTTTGTGCCCGGGTAATCGCCACATAAAGTAAATTTATCTCATGTTTTATTTTCGCAGAATGCAATTGCGAATAATTATCCGATAGAATTGTTCGCCAGACATCTTCCAAGTGTTTTTCACTGCAAAACTTCCAGAGGAGAACGGTGTCAAATTCAAGCCCCTTCGCCTCGCTTATCGTAAAAATTAGGTCGGTCTCCAAAATAGATTTCAAATGATTTTTTTGATCTTCCGTTCTTACCAGAATTGTTTTTCCCGCGCCAGTTGTGCGGAGACTGTTGATGAGTTTTGTTTCAGGTAGTCCCGCGATAATTACCGGAGGGCGGCTTTTGAACTTCCAATCCTCCTTCAATTGATCTGAACTTAAACCGAGTAATTCTGTTTTAATATCCAGAAGGCAGTTCGACAGTTCAACAATACTCCCCGAACTTCTGAAATTAAGGCTCAAGAAGTTTATTCCAGGTATTTTAAGGTTCCTTTCGTAGAAATGCCGTTTTAATTCCTCCCAACGGAACCCACTCGGATTGATAATCTGTTTCGTGTCACCGGTAAGAATGAGGTTTAATGGATTTTTAGTGAGATAAAAGAGCAGGTCATGCTGTATATCGGTAAGATCCTGTACTTCATCACAAATAACCAAATCGTATTGATAATCAGCCATTTCCTTTTCGGTAAAAAGGGCTATTGTTTCTTTTGTTAAATCCAGTTCGTCCCATAATTTTTCCGATTCGAGTTTATCCTGATACCATTCGAAAACGCGGTATATTTCTTTTCTGTCGAAGTTGAAATTCGGGGCTTTCTTCTTACCGAGCAATTCATATTCCATGAAGGACAGATTTTTTTTCTGTGTCAGTTCTTTTTGCTTGGCAAACAGTTCAAGAATACTCTCAAGGACGGGAATGATACGTTCAGGCTGTTCGGCAATAATTATCTCAAAATTCCGCAAAAAATCAGGAAAATTTACACGGGTATGTTTTTTGATGAAATGCTCTATCCGGTCAGATGATTCAAGTTTTGAAAAGACAATAAATTGACTGAGCAGGATGTTGAGAAATCCGGTATCGGTTTTTCCGGTTTTTATTTTTTGAATAGCAGAACTGAAGAGTTTACTGTTTAACTGTGGTAGGGCACCTTTTATAATTGCACGGAATTCCTCCCAAAGCAACGGAATGTCAAAACGGAGCGCACTCCGGTTTTGCTGCATAAGAGATGTGAAGCGGTCGAAATTTATCTCGTTTTCGGGCAGAAATTTTTTATTAAAACGGTTAACGGTTTGCAGGCAGAATTCCTTGTACGTGTAAAAATCCGGATAAACAAAACTGCCTGCACTTTTTTCTGAGTTTAACAAACCCGCGTATAATCTTTCGGCAGATGTTTTAAGAAACTTGTTATAGGTAATAAAAAGTTTCTTGTGGCTGCTGAGAGGAGCTTTCAGTAAATAATAAACCCCAATCGTTGTTTTCCCGCTGCCAGCTGTTCCGGAAAGTAAAACAGGCGGGGGAGTTTTAAGTACAGCGATCTGATCCGGGGTTAAATACAGGTATAAATCAAAATCATCCTTGGTATATAGCTCGATTCGTTCCCAATCAGTGTCCTTTAACCAATGCCATTTTTGTGATCCTGAATCCTCGGCAGTCTTTTTTGTTATGGATTCCTGAGAATAATCGGATTTATCGAGTTCATCAAAAATCAATTCCTGCTTCTCTTTTTCAGAAAGGGGAGTGAAATTCAAAAAAGGTGCGTTTGCCGGAATAATAGTCTTGCTTTTATTCGAGATATCATCATGGTGTGCCTTTAAGTTTTTTTACCCTTACACCATTGTCCCACATGCCTATTTCGAGAAACTCAAGCTGTTTTTTTAGCCGTTTCCGGATAAGTGGCGGCTGATAAAGTAAATATCTTTTAAATAAATCGTTTATTAAAATTTTTGTATTGATGGGATTTCCAAGTTTGAATGTTCGACTAAACAAATGTAAGAATTAATATCATTTTTTTACAATTTTATTAGTTCCCGGATTAATAATAATTCGCTGTCACAACTGTAGGTTTTCAGTTAAACGCAAAGGCGCAAAGAAAACGCCTGCCTTCAGCAGGTAAACAAAGAACGCAAAGTGGAACTGTAGTAGATATTCAATTTTGCTTTACACATTGTCCATTTGCGGTATATTTGTAATATTAAACTGTCTATTAAAAAGAATAAATATCAAATGGGTTTAATGCTTAAATATAAAACGAAAAATTTGCAGATGGTTGCAGCAGGTAAAGAACACATGCAGGCTGAACTTGAAGCGCCCCGGAAACTTGCTGCAATACTGAATGTTGCCGTAAATGAGGAATGGCCTCCCGGTGAATATGATGCAGACGCGGTGCGTTATCTCCTTTCTGCCATGGAAGAAGCAGGGGAGACAGCAGTCGGTTGGTTTAGCTGGTACGGGATTGAAAATAGAAACGAAACGGAAAAACCCTGTCTCGTTGCGGCTGCCGGGTTCTTCGGGCCGCCTTCGGATTCGGGAGTTGTAGAAATTGGATATTCTGTTATTCATTCCAGACAGGGTAGAGGTTATGCAACAGAAATGGTAGCGGCTCTTGTAGAGATTGCTTTTGCTGACAGCCGGGTAAACAGCATTATTGCCCATACCTACCCGGTAAATATTGCTTCGGTTAAGGTGCTTGAGAAGAATGGATTTAATCTTGTTGAAACTGATGATAAAACAGGACTTTTACTTTTTGAACTCTTGAAAACTGTCACAATCCGATAATTGACTTTTTCCTGACTTCGGCTATAGGATGCTTAAAAAATTGAGGGATTTTTGTATACTTAAATGCAAAATACATCCAATAAAGCAGCTTTAATTTTAATCTTAAGTATATTTCCAGAATACTTAATGAGCAATCCTTATTTCCATTTGTAAAATAAAAGATGGCTCTTGCGCATATTATAACTGGTTCTGAGTTTCTCCCAAATTTTTCGCCTTTCCTCTTAAAATCTCATACTGACAGCGGCAAAGATGTTGTGATAATATCTCTGCCCACGCTACACGATAAGTTCTCAGTTTTACTCGACAACTTTGAACGCAAGCTTAAAACTAATTGTTTGTTTTTTAGTATTCTCATATACTTTCGCCTCAACAGTATAAACTCCAAGAGGGTCCTTCTCTTCGATCGAAATTATAATTGGTTGTTTAAGAAGGTGCATCATTGGTGCTGGAGCCCCATACCATACTTCAAGTTGTTTGAATTCCCCATAAATTGAACCATCGGGTTTTGTGATTTTGATATCGTAGCTCAAATTTGCGTTGCCGTTAACATCTTTCCGATCTGTCCCGAAAATAATAACAGGAATGGCTTCTTCGCCTCTCTTATATGTGTCTTCAGTTGAAATTTTTGGCAATTCAGGTTTTTGCCACTCGTCAAAAAAACCTCTGTCATTAATCAGAGCAAAAATAATTTGTAGGTCACTACTTTTATAATCAGCTAGTGCTTTTAGTGAATCTATTTCGGAACCGAAGATATTCAAGGTAAACAGAAGAATTACTGACCACAATAACGATTTCATAAATTATCTTGTTTTTATAATACTAAAAAATGTTTATACAAAATAGCTATTCAAATTGGCTGCACCAACATTTTTCTTCTGCTTGGCCAATCCGAACTTGTTCTTTATATATCTCTCTTGAACCGTGCGTTTTGCTCACCTGTTTTTGCACTTATTTACGACATAGAATTTTCTGTTATGTTTAATTATTGATATTTAAGGATTTCCCATTTTCATCAGAAGCATTATAGTTTTTGTTATTTCTGCAATGTTAATTAGTTTAATGGTGTAATAATATTTTTTTAATTTGGAGTTAAAATGAAATTTTCGTTGTCATGCTCATATAGTAAAAATCTTGTTCTTCTTCCAATTAACATTGTTTGCTCTCATCTGCAAATTATCCTTTTTTCCACTTTATTCCTTTGTTTTTCTAACCAGTCATTCGCACAATTAGGAACTCCTGTTATGAGGCAAAAATTCGATCAAGATATTTTGCGTATAATTGACAAAATTGAAAAACTTCGTGAACAAAAAAAATTGAACGATGAGGAAGTGGCAGAATTGTTAAGAGAAACTTCGATACCATTGGATGAAGACGGCCGAATGATATTTCGTATCCGAGCAGCTTCTTTAGAGGTTGAACAGGAGTTAAGGATGATGAGGATTAGTTTTAGTCATATTGGGACTTTAGAATATGAGGTTAAAATTTTTTATCGTCAAATTCTCACTCACTTAATGCGAAGTCGCGAAATTGTCAGGGTCTGGTGTCCTGAACCTGATGAAGAAATACAGAAGTAATTATTGATAACCGGTTCAGTCATATACTGCAATCGCACTTAGTCAGCATTTTGAACTTTCATGAAAATCCATATGTGTACCATGTATGGATTTTTTTTGTTAACAAATTGTCATTCTCATTAAGATTAATGGGGATATTTCCTTTTCCGGCTTTGCCAAGATTTCTAATTCCTGTAGTTTTGATGGTAAGACACAGATTTTTTTTCACAAAATACAGAAAACGTATGAATACTAAGAATATGGGTTTCGACACAAAACTCATACACAGCGGTGCGTTTGAAGATCAGTTCGGCAGTGCAACAGTGCCGATTTACCAATCGTCAACTTTTAAATTTAAAGATGCACAGCATGGTGCAGACTGTTTTTCAGGGGCAAGCGACGGATTTATCTACACGCGAATTGCCAACCCCACTATTAAAGCTTTCGAGGACAGCATGGCTGAACTGGAAAACGGGTACAAAGGTATCGCGACCAGTTCAGGGATGGCTGCAATTACCAGCATATATATGGCTTTATTAGGCGCAGGCGCACACATTGTTGGCACTGCATCTGTTTATGGCCCGGCAAGGGGAGTGCTCGAAAAAGATTTTTCACGGTTTGGCGTTGAAGCCGACTTTATAAACACCGCGGATATTGATTTAATAAAGGCAACAATAAAACCCAATACCAAGGTTTTATATGTAGAAACACCTGCCAATCCTACCATGGAATTAAGCGATCTTGCAGCATGCGCGGCAGTTGCAAGGGAATATAATCTGGTACTGGTTGTTGACAATACATTCGCGACTCCATATCTCCAAAACCCGCTTGACCTCGGCGCAGATGTTGTCCTCCATTCAGTTACCAAGTATATCAACGGGCATGCTGATATTGTCGGTGGTGTTGTTGTTACAAAAGAGAAAGAACTCTACGACAAAATCAGGCATTGCATGGTGTATATGGGCTGCAATATGGATCCGCACCAGGCCTATATGATTATCCGGGGTCTGAAAACCATGGCCCTCAGGGTTGAGCGCAACCAGGAAAATGCAATGAAGGTTGCTCAATTCCTTGAAAAGCATCCTAAAATTGCATGGATTAAATATCCGGGGCTGGAATCATTCCCCCAATATGAGCTTGCAAAAAAACAGATGACCGGCTTCGGTTCAATGATCAGTTTTGGTGTAGCAGGCGGCCTTGAATCTGGAAGAGCGTTAATGAATAATGTGCATCTTGCATTGCTTGCGGTTTCTCTTGGTGGTGTTGAGACACTTATTCAGCATCCGGCTTCGATGACACACGCGGCAGTTTCCCGCGAAGATAAAGAAAAAGCCGGGATTACCGATGACCTCGTCCGTTTATCAGTTGGTATCGAAAATATCGAAGATATTATCAACGATCTTGCGCAGGCTCTCGAAAAATCGTAATTCGTTTCTTTAAACTCCCCGGCAATAAATACCGGGGAGTTGTATTTCTAAAGTCAAAGTTTCACTTCCACCATGTATGAATACAATTAAAAATTCCATCTGCATAGTCTTTTTTTTACTCTTAGCTTCTCAGCATATCCATGCCCAGAAGCTTGAAATTGAAAAAGTGTATGAAAATTTTTACGTTTACACATCGTACAATATGTATCAGGGCAATCCTTTTCCCTCGAACAGCATGTATGTTTTAACCGACAGCGGCGCAGTCCT
>JACPGF010000275.1 GCA_016182615.1 Ignavibacteriales bacterium | reverse complement strand
GATTCTGGTAGATTTCCAGAACGGCGGTAAAAAGAAATTATTAGAAACTATTAAATAATTCAAATCAACGAGGTAATCAACTTGATCGGTATCAACATTCAGGAAAATGAATCCATCGATAGGGCCCTGAAGCGCTTCAAGAAAAAATATGAACGCTCAGGTATCTTAAAAGAATACAAAAAACGGACTTTTTTTGTAAAGCCTTCCATGAAAAAAAGAATGGAAAGAATTAAAGCCGCCCGTCGCGCACACCGTGCTGAATTTTTTAGCGAATAGAAAAAAGCCCCTGTAAAGGGGCTTTTTTCTGTTTAAAGCGAATGGGCGAGTTTGCCTTTTTGCTTGCAATGACGATAAATCTGTGGTGTTTAAAATAAAACACCCCCGCTTTTGATAGAAACGGGGGCAAAAAACTAAAACCTTTTAGAACTATTTTTTCTTGAGATAGTTCTTTTCAAAGTGTTTTGTAACAATTTCGAAAGCTTTGTCCACGGTATTGCAGAACTGGAATAAATTCAAGTCGGATTTGTTGATAACACCGTAATCAACCAATGATTCAAAATTCATCACGGTCTTCCAGTATTTTTCATCATAAACAACAATACACAAGTTCTTTTTAATTTTTCCTGTCTGAATGAGTGTCAGCATTTCGAAAAGTTCATCCATTGTTCCAAAACCACCCGGAAATACCACCAGTGCCTTCGCGAGGTACGCGAACCAGAATTTGCGCATAAAGAAATAATGGAACTCAAACTTCAAATCTTCGGTTACATATTTGTTTACAAACTGTTCGTAAGGAATACTGATATTTAACCCGATTGACATGCCTTTTGCCGCGTGAGCACCTTTGTTGGCTGCTTCCATGATGCCGGGACCGCCGCCTGTGCAAACAATAAAACGGTTCTTATCCGTGTTCAGGCTCATAGACCATTCGGTAAGGCGCCTGCTCAGTTCAACAGTATCTTCGTAGTAGTGCGACATATCGAGCATGTGTTGGGCGTGGCGCAGTTTTTCAACAAAGCCTGCTGTTTTTTTCGGATCCATTGCTTTTACTTTGTTATACTCGGCAGTAGCATCCTTTTTAGACATAAGACGGGCAGAACCAAAAAACACAATAGTGTCTAAAATTTTGTATTTTTGAAATCGGGTATTTGGTTCAATAAATTCGGAAAGTATCCGAAGCGTTCTGGCTTCGGTCGAGTTCATAAATTCCGGGTTATCATATGCCTTCACGGACTGTTTGATTTTTTTCATAAGTGTCCAAACATTAATTAATTTACTAGTTACATTTTTTCTGAAAAAAGAGCAGAAAAAATACGGTTTTTTTTCATGATTCCAAGTAAAAAGTTTTAGAATGAAGTTAAGAAAATACATCCTTCCATTTATCCTCACAGGAATGCAATTAGTTTTCGGCGGTAACCACCCATCACAAGCCGAGAAAATCAGCCAGATATTAAAAGAAATCCCATCAGCAACAAGTTACGGTATTTTAGTACTCGATCCACTGAGTAACGACACGATTTACATGTATAATCCCAAGGCGCTGATGATTCCTGCCTCGGTAACCAAATTGTACACAGATGTAATGGTGAAGGTTGGGAAACTTATAGATGTCTTTTTGGTATGTGATGAAGATTTTTGGCTCCTTGATTACATCATAAGTACAACATTTTTTGATGGTGAATATTATCACCGCGACTGGATTGAGGATGATCCGGGAGGGGGAAACATTCCACCGATTTCGGCCTTGGTGCTTAACCGCAATCAGACCATGGTGCGTAAAAAAGTACGCCGGAGGAGATACGCGATGGTAACCGCGAGCGTTAAAGATCCTGCCTTGCACGCGGCCTCTGTTTTACTTGCTGAATTACAATCCGAAGGCATATCTGTCGAAGGGCATGCCGTATCCGGAAGAACACCGGACAAAACCCGGGAATTGGCTTCAAGTTCGGTACGCCTGTTGGATTTGATGAAAGTCATCAATAAACGGAGTGATAATTTTTTAGCTGAATGCTTGTTTAAAACAATGGGGGCAATCTATAGTAGAAAAGAGGGAAGTGCTTTTTACGCGGGGCAGGCTTTGTATCAGTTTTTAGACAGGCATGATATTGTTACTGATGGCCTGCAGATTGCAGATGGTTCCGGATTGTCGCATTACAATCTGGTTTCGGTTAGGTCAATTGTAAGCCTGCTGGAGTGGGCGTATCTTAATCTTACCTCGTTCGAGGAGTTTTTGCAATCGTTAAGTGTAGCGGGTGATGATGGAACGTTGCGTAACCGCATGTTTGATGTTCCGCCGGGACTGCAGTTTTACGGAAAGACCGGAACGTTAACAGGGCTCTCGTCTATTGCCGGATATTTAAGAAATAAAAATGGCAACGACCTAATTATCGCGATGATTTTTGACTACGGAAAATTTAACGCGAGATACTATAAAAACATTCAGGACAGGATAATAAAAATATTAGCCGGGAACAGTTGAACCGCCCCGGCTAAAAACCTATTTACCCGTTGGGGGAAGGGAAGGTGCTGTAGGAACACTGGATTTGTTTTTCTGAATAATACTTTCAGCACTTTGATTGTCAACCTTTAAGAAAAAAAGATTGATAACTAAAGCTAAAACAACCAGTGAAGCACTTAAGGCCCACGTCGCTTTACTTAAAAAATCAGCAGTACGCCTTGTACCAAACACGGCGCCCATTTGAGCGGCACCGCCAAAAGTTCCGGCTAAACCGTTGCCTTTACTGGCCTGTAGTAATACTACGATTATAAGTAAGACTGCAATTATTGCAGATAACACAATTAAAAAGGGAAACATATATTTTCTCCAAAAGTTTGTAGCGGGGGAGGGATTTGAACCCCCGACACACGGATTATGATTCCGTTGCTCTAACCACCTGAGCTACCCCGCCTTGGAACTTATTTGAACTCAAAAATTATTAAAATTATTCCATAAATCAAAATATTAATTTTTTTTTAATCATATATCTTTCAGTAAAAGCCTTATTTTACTTAACTTTATAGGCGTATATTTATAAAACAATGTGAAAATGGTGCAGGAACCCGCTATCAGAATATTACATCTACAGCCGTCGCTTATGCTTAGTTGCGGTATTTCTCGAATGATATTTCAACTGATGCTCCATTCCGGAGAAAATACTCAGCAATTTGCAGCTGTCTTTAAAGGCGATGCGGTTTTCCGTTTTAAGAAAAACAGGCTCTCCGTGACAAAACTCTCCGGTAGAAAACACTTTGTTTTACTGCCGCTTCATGTTATGCAGATTGTTAGACTGTGTAAAAAACTGAACATCACGGTGTTACACGCGCATCACAGATACTTTGATTTCGCGGGTACTTTTGCCGCTAAAATTCTTGGCATTCCCATCATCACTTCGGTTCAGCAAAAAGTCTATCACGGAAAAATGTTCAAATATATGGCAGACTATATTATTGCCCCGGGCGAGTCTATCAAAAACCACCTTCTGCATTATTTTCACATTCCCGAATCGAAGATTAGGGTGATTAATAATTTTATCACTGACGAAGATTTGCAGTTAAACCCCGGTGAGGATGTTTCTGCGTTTCTCGAAGAACATAAAATTCCTGCCGGAAGATCCATTGTGCTGTATGTTGGTAGTTTAAGTAAAGAAAAAGGAATAGACTTATTACTGAAAGCAATGAGGCTGCTCGTAAGGGAGTATAGTGATTTGTTCTTGTTGATTGTTGGTGATGGCGAACAAAAAGAAAGCATCAGGAAATATTGCGAGGCTAAACTATCTGATTACGCGATTATTGGATCACTTGAAAATGTCTTCCCTTGTTATAAAATTGCAGATATTATTGTTTTGCCTTCCAGAGCAGATTCATTTCCCCTAACGCTGCTTGAAGCCGGTTATTTTAAAAAAGCAGTAATAGCTTCGGATGCAGAAGGTATCCCCGAAATTATTGATCATGGTGAGAACGGATTATTGTTTGCGAGGGACAGTAAAGAGGGGCTGCTTACAGCTTTACGTATATTGCTTGAAGATGCCACATTGAGGGTGCGGTACGGGAATAACCTGCATAAAAAGGTAACACAAGAATTGATGCACAAAAATAAAATGCCCGAGTATTTCGCTTTGTACGAGAGTGTGTCGAAGCAGCAAAAACAAATGCAGCAGCCAGATAGGTAATGCAAGTGTTATCGGTGCTGCATCTTCAACCTTCATTAAATCTTGCATGCGGCATAACCCGGATGCTCTATCAAATTACCCGGTTTAGTGAAACATTTAGCAGGCATATTATCTTTTATCTTGATGGTAATGCTATAACAAAATTTACCGAGGCTGAAATTGAGCTGGTTAAATTGCCGGGAACCAAGAACCCGCTTTATACACTGTATCAGATTTGGTTTATTGTCCGTTTCTGTAAAAAAAACAACATTTCAATTCTGACAGCGCATCATAGATATTTTGACATAGCGGGTAAAATAGCATCTTTGTTTTTGCAAATACCCGTAGTAACAGTTGTGCATAGTAAAGTATATAACAAGCGGCATCTCAGTTATTTCGCGGATAAGTTTATAGCTCCGGCTGAGAACATCAAGAAGCATCTCGAGAACCGGTTTCATGTTAGGCCCGATAAAATTACGGTTATTAACAATTTTATTGTTCCGGAAGATTATAAATTGTTTGATGATGAAGCGTTGCGGCTTTTCCGGCTTGAACAGGGTTTGCCAGAAAATAAAAAGATTGTTCTTTTTATGAGTAGATGGAGTAAAGAGAAGGGCATAGATGTCTTGCTGTCTGCAATGAAAACTATTTTACGGGAAGATAGTTCGGTTTTTTTTGTTATTGCCGGCGATGGTGAAGAAAAACAATCCGTTGTAGAATTCGGTAAAGAGTTTACCGGCCGCTGCAGGGTAATTGCATCTGTGATAAATGTTGCACCGTGGTATCAGTCGGCTGATATTGTTGTACTACCTTCGCGGGTAGATCCTTATCCGTTAACCGTGATAGAGAGCGGTTTTTTTAGCAAAGCAATTGTTGCTTCGGCAGTTGATGGTATTGCCGAATTAATTCAACATGGTCAGGACGGTTATCTTGTACATCCGGAAAATAAACAAGAATTAATTAATGGTTTATCTAAACTCCTTAAAGAGCCCGATACCCGGAAAAAACTTGGGAAAAACCTTCATGAGAAAATTATGACGAATAATCTGGCGAAGCAAAAATTACCTGAATACTATTCACTTTACCGGTCAATAGTCTAACAAGTTCATGAAAGAAAAAATTAATATTTTGGGTGTTCAGCTTGACTTTATATCGTATAAACAAATAGTTGAGCAGATTAAAAATGCAGTTACTACCGGTAATGGGTTAACCGCTTCATACGCCAACACGCATGTGTTAAATTTTGCATTTTCCGATAGAGAATTATATAGTAATTTGCAATGTTTTAATATTCTGTATCCGGATGGAATTGGAACTGCAATAGCAGGAAAATTACTCGGGGCAGGTAAGTTAGTAAACGACCGAACCGTAGCAACTGATTTGTTGGAAATACTGCACCCCTATTTGATCGGGGAGAAGATACCGGTTTATTTTTTTGGCGATACAGTGGAAACCATTTCCCAAATCAGGAAGTTTAATCCCGGCCTTCATGTAGCCGGAATGCACGCTGGCTATGATTTTAATAGTGAAAAAGTTGTGAAGGAAATTAATGCCTGCCACCCCGGTATTCTCATTGTCGGTTTAGGTACTCCGCTGCAGGAGGCTTGGATTAAAGCGCACAGGGAAATGTTACATGTGCCGGTAGTAATAGCAGTTGGTGAAGGGATACGGGTTTTTGCTGGTAATAAAGTGAGGGGTGCAAAAATAATACAGCGGATTGGGTTGGAGTGGTTTGTGCGTTTACTTTACGACCCCCGGCGTTTGTGGAAACGGTATATTTTAGGAATACCGTTGTTTATGTTTCGAGTTTTAAAACAAAAATTGGTTTTATAGCATGTTCAGAAATTTTTATAGCCGTGTAATACTCATATTGATTTTATATTGCAGCCCCGCCGTGTTGGGGCAGAAAGCCGTAACCTCATTAACAAAAGAGGGTTTCTCGATTACTCGTGAAGTAACCGGACTGAAAAAAAATGTTTCAGGTTACGGGCGCAGCAGTACATTCGATTATTTTACTTACACGGATAATAGCGCTGCCGGTACCTTGAAGCTGCCATCCGAGGAACTGTATATTGCAATTCCCGCGGGTACTAAACCGGAAATTTCATTTGTTGTTTTAGAAGACAGCACCTTCCCAAACGCTTTTCCGGCTGTGCAGCCCAGAAATGTAATGAACGCGAAAGGGGTCTTGGTGCAAGAGGCTGTTGATGCTGCTGATGTTACGGGTTTACAAAGCCCTATGTTTCAGATTGAAGGTTATTTCTGGTTCCGTGAATTTTATTGTGCCCGTGTTAAAGTGCCATTGGCCATGTATAATTATGCCGACCAATCAATTACCGAGATACAGAAATATGAAATTCGAGTTTCTGTACCGGGTATCGCTCCGGGAAGAGAAATCGCAAACAAATCAAAATTTGATGCCGTATTAAAATCTTCTATTGTTAATGCATCTATTGCCGAGCAGTTCAGAAGTACGCCGCCGGTTGTTACGAGCGACCCGGCAAATGATTGGATAGATTACAACGGGAACTATCTAAAAATAGGAGTTTATGAAGATAAAATCTATAGACTAACAGCCGCCGCATTTAGCAATGCCGGGATAACTGACGTTATAAATCCGGCAACGATTAAAATGTTCAACAGAGGGGTTGAGCAAAAAATACTGGTGCAAGCCGGCGATGATGGAGTTTTTGATCCTGCTGACTACATTGAATTTTACGGGACAAAAAATTATAATCCGGGATCGGTAAGGGCAATTAACCCTGATACGGTACAGTACACTGAATTATTAAACCGTTATTCGGATACCTCTTTTTATTTTATTACGTGGGGAGGTGCGAATGCTGCCCAAAGAACCGGAGTTGTAAGTGGCAGGCCCGATGGTGTTACTGATACTTTAAAATATTATACTGATTTAATTCATATCGAAACTGATTCTCTATATCAGGGTATGAATGTTCAACTTGAATTACTGCAAGATGCTGAGTTACAGTCTTTCAAATCATGGTTCGGTGCCGATTTACTGGTTGGAGAACTGAAAACAAAAGTAACTTTGTCTGATATTGTTCCCGGGAAGACTGCCGGATTGTATTGTAAGCTTGTAAGCGGTGCTTCAAGCAGAGTAGAAAATGCCCATTCGCTTGCTCTTGGTTTTAAAAGTTCTGCTGTTGTATCCGATACGAATATTTTAGCAGTGCAGCGCCGGGGTGCTTACAGGAACGAGCGAATCCTTATCGGCGGTAATTTGCCTTCCGATTCGTTAAAGAACGGTGTAAACACGATTGTCCTTAGGAATTATGCAAATGGTACAACCACAAACGCTTTAAAGGTTGACTGGTATGAAGTTGAAGCTCCCAGACTTTTACATGCAAAGAATGATGCATTCTCGTTTGAAGTGCGGGAAGCTGAAAACACCGGTGTAAAAGTGGTAAAAATAAACAAATTAACTCCGGGCAAACCCGTTTCCGACTATATTTTGTACCGGATAAAACCAAATTTTACAAAAATTACGGATTTCAAAAAGACTGATTCAACGTTGTACTTTGCAGACACGCTTGCCCCGGGCAACGCGTATGTATTGCTTTTAGCGGCTGATGCGAAATCTGTTCCGATAGTAAAGAAAAAAACGTTCATTAATCTCAGGGCTGCCCGAAGAGCAGACTATATCGGCATCACACATCCGACATTATTGAACAGCGCAAAAACCTATTGTACCTTCATCAAGAATCAGTACAGTGTTGAGTCAACGGTAGTACTTATTGATGACATTTACGACGAGTTTGCCTACGGTTATCCCGAACCCGAATCGGTAAAAGGTTTTTTAAAAGCAGCATACAGCAATTGGACCGCCCCTCGACCTTCTGTTGTAACATTTTTAGGCGGGTCGTGTTATGATTACAAGCAGAATTTTTTGCACAGGAACGAGTGGGCACTTAATGAAAACCTCGTTCCCTCATTTGGCGAACCGGTTTCTGATACCTGGTTTACCATTTGGGATGATAATGCTCCTTTGGTGGCGCAAATGCTTGTGGGTAGAATTCCCGCGAAAAAACCGGCTGATTTGGATTTCTATCTGCAAAAGCATCAGAAATATGTTACTGATGCATACACCGTTTGGAATAAAAGAGGATTGTTCTTTTCCGG
>JACPGF010000009.1:2862-11845 GCA_016182615.1 Ignavibacteriales bacterium | reverse complement strand
TTTTAACTTTTGCCGGTGAGGCAATGCATGGTAATGGACCGGTAACTTTCGGGAAAGGATTCACTTCGGCAGATTACCTGCTAATGAATCTTGATGAGTTCAGGATATGGTCAACCGCCAAAGATTCAGCATCAATCGTCCGGAATATGAACCGCACCATTAACACCACTTCAGCCGGGTTAAAAGCTTATTGGAAAATGGATGAAGGAAAAGGTCCGAACATTTTCGATTACGCGACAAAGTTGAATTCCGGCAATATTATCGGTCCGGTAAGTTTTCAGGATGACCGCGCACCGATAAGGAATACCGCGTTTTCAACAGCAAATGGATATTACATCGCCGAGGGAATTAATTACGGCACTTCGACCAACTTTACTATTTTCCCCAGTTTGGGGGGTAGGTCATTTGTTCCCGAGGAGAGAGTGGTAACGCTTTCGACAAGCAACACCGCGGTAAATAACATCGACTTCACCGATGTATCACAAATTCCTGTTACCGGTTTTATTACCCATAACGGCACCTGCCTAAATGATACCACGGTTGAGGTTTTGGTGGATGACAGTTCATGGTCACCGCAGGTATTCACGAATGCAGACGGAAAATATCTCATTGATTTTCCTCCGGGTTCAAGTCACAAGATTTCCCCCAAAAGAACCGGATATCTTTTCACTCCAGCATTCATACAGGTAGATACCATACGCGCCCCGCTTGCAAACAGAAATTTTACGCAGCAGACGCGTTATAACCTTACCGTAAAGGTATCGGGCGGATTATGCGAAAAACCTCTTGGCGGCACCAGTGAAGTAAAGATTACCGCACTGCCCGAATGTACCGGGTTAAACATACCGGTGCAACAGATAACCGGTGCATCATTGACGACGACGTTTTCCGGGCTGCCGCCGCTGGTCTATAGGATAGAGGTAACCCGTCCGGCAGGAGATATAACTTTTACCGCCGATACCGTTGACCTGAGCAATTCCGCCAGGTTAAAAAAAATTACCTACACTGCTCCCTTGCAAGCTGCTGTTGATATGAGATATGTTCCCACGGTCTGCGAAACGGTTAATCTGTATAACCAATTACAGAAATATAAAATCAGGTACAAAGCCTTTGAATTATACGGTACGGATACCTGCTTTGTCGATTCCTGCTGGATATACATCAACAACAGCATTAACGACAGAAATGTCAGGGACTCTTTGCTTGCAGTTAACGGTACTGTCATCGACTCGTTTTGGGCTGGTACCCCTAACCCTCTTGGCGGGGGTGCCCATCCATATCAAAAGTCGATTTTGGTGAGCGCTAAAGATTTAACCGGAAGGATTTCCAACACATCCGAGTTATGGGCGGTTGTTTCGGGAATCAAACCAAGAAACGGGCAAACCTTTTCATCCCGCTCTCCTGAAATTCCTTTGATGATACTTCGCAAACCGCCCGGTGACCAAAGTTACTCCTATATCACACAATCATCCACGCTTTATAATAGTTTCTCTCTTTCTGTAGAAAAGGGGTACGGCACGCAAAGAAATTACTTTTTATCATTAGGCGTAAAATTTACCGGTATGGCAGGATTAGGTTTCCTTGTCGGTTCAGAGATTGTTCCGATTGTGCAGCAAACCGGTGTAATGAATACTTCTCACAATAATACAACAACAAATCAACTGCAGACAACTATGACTGCCACCGAAACAATAACTACCAACAATCCGAATATCGTGTCGGAATTTAGCGGCGGGGATGTGTTTTTTGGAGTAGCGTACAATGTTGTGTATGGACTGACGGATTCGGTTTATTATAATACCTCAGCATGCAGTGTCGGAGTTAAGACCGGTATTATTATGGCTCCGGACAGCATCAAAACGAAGTTTGTCTATACTGAAGATTATGTACGTAACACGCAGATACCAAGCTTATACGCATTGCAAACTAAAAAAGATACACTTTACGCCCACAACTGGGAAGGTTTTCTTGCATACAACGATTCACTAAAGGCTAACTCGAATGATTCCTTATATAATGTGTCTTTTTCCGCCGGGTCGCAGTATTCATATACAACAAGTTTTCAGCAAGATAAAACTTTTAGTATCTATGATGAAATGCCAAGCGACAGTGCGTTCGGTTTTTTGCTGGGTGTTTTGATACAGGAAGCAGGGATTACCGCCGGAGGAGAATATAATTTCTCGTATAACATCGGTAAACAAACAGACGTAACGAATACCACCTATAATGAAACCGGATATACGCTGTCTGATGATGATAATGGCGACGGTTACACGGTAAATATTGCAAAAGACAGAGTATATGGTACACCGGTTTACAGAACTGTCGCCGGGCAGAGCTCCTGCCCGTACGAAGGTGGCACACTACCGCGTGATGGGGCAATATTCCAGACAAAACATGTTTCGGCTTCTAATGTCCATCCTGATTCTTTTGCCGTCTGGCCAATTTCACTTGGCAATAACTCAGCGACAGCAGAATCACGGGATTACACGCTGCGGATATTAAACGAAACGAACCCCGATGGGTTGAGCATCGCCGTAAATGGAATTATTCTTGAAAACGCGATTGCTTATACAATTCCTTACGGCCAGATACAGACGATTCTGATGGTAAAGCGCGGACCATCTTCGAACACCTATCAGTCGCCCTACACTTATCAGAATATACAAATGGTGTTATCGCCCGCCTGCGGAGATGACAGCCAGTCGGATACGCTTACAATCGACAACCTGATATTTCAGAAACCCTGTTCTCCAATTGCTTTAACGGCTCCCGAGGATAACTGGCTGATGACATCCGCGCACAGAGACACGCTTCCGGTTACCATAGGCGGTTACAACAAAGCATTCGCGGAGTTGACGGAAGTATGGCTGCAATACCGCGAGGTGGTTGGCGTTAGTAACAGGCCATTTAACGGCTTTGCCCGCAAAGCGGATGCTGCAATTGACGGCGATTTTATTATGCCGAGATATAATCTAACGGGTTATCCTGTTCTGCCTTTCCCTAAAGTAAAAAATGTTAAACAATACTATGCTAACCGCAGTGATACCTATAATGCGTTAATTGAAAACAGGTATCATTTGCTGAACGATAAAAAATATGCTATGGTTAAAATGCCACAGCCAACACCAATAAACAGGAAGGCATCTGGTAACAAGAAAATCACAAAAGCTATTGCCGACGACGAATCACCGTCGACAAAAAATACCCCGATGGCTCTTGCAGCGGCAAAATCAAACAGTGTAATCAATCCGGGCGAACAGATTGACGGCCTTGAAGGATTGTGGACAAATATAAAAATTATTGCAAAAGACAGCCTTGGCGATAATTTCACAACCTGGAAATGGGTAAATGCAGGTTTAGACGATGGAACCTACGAGATACGTGCCTTAAGCAAATGTAACGGCGTTTCCATTGACGGCCAAACGGCAATACTTTCCGGTGTTATTGATAGAACCGGCCCAATGGTGCAGGGATTGCCTCAGCCACATAGCGGCATCCTTACCTCAGCAGGGCAAATAGCAATCAGTTTCACCGAACCGATACAAAGGTCAGGCATAACCGCCGCGAATAATATCGGCCTGGTTTTCACATCGGGACCATCATCCGGGCAGGCATGTGATTTTAACTTCAGTAACGATGGCACCACCATTGTTATCACGCCAAATGTACCTGACCGCTTCCTCGAAAATCAAACGCTCCGGGCAACGGTTAAACATGTTACTGACATTCATGGCAACCCCATGCGCGTACCGCTTGGCACAACATACATCGATTCAACTTCCTGGGAATTTGTCGTGCAGAAATCACCCGTGCGCTGGCTGGGCGGCGATATAACAATAGTGAAGTATGCAGATGAAACCGTGCAGGTGACAAGGCAGCTTGTTAACATCAGCGGATTTCCGAGCAGCTATTATTTGCGTAATATACCGAACTGGCTAAGTGTCTCATCAGTGCAGGGCACCGTGCCCAACCAAGGAAATGTCCCCATAACCTTTACCTTTGGCACCGGTATAACAAACGGTGACTATAATATTACCGTTACCGATTCAACGGTTTTTGGAGACCAGCCGCTGCGCATTCATGTGCAGGTTATCTGCCGCCCGCCAAACTGGCAAGTTATCCCGGCGGCGTATCAATACTCGATGAATATCATTGGCCAGCTTTATATCGACAGCACCGTTTCAGTAGACATCAATGATAAAGTCGCCGCTTTTGTCGGTAATGATATCAGGGGTTTCGCGCATGTACAACGGCAAAACAGCGGCCTGTACCGCCTGTTTTTAACCGTCTATAGCAATCAGGAGTCAGGTGAGCAATTGCAATTCCGCATTTGGGATTCATCATCATGCAGCGAGATAGGCCAGATACTTGAAACATATACTTTTACCGCGAATGCCGTTCTGGGAACATACACGAATCCGGCATTGATAACTGCAACTACACAAAGTATAGTGCAGTATAATCTGCCCGTTGGCTGGACGTGGCTTTCATTCAATACCCGCTCAACGGATATGTCCGTCAGCAAGGTACTAGCCGGGCTGCAATCGTCAGTAAGCGATATTATAAAAGATCAAAGCAGTTTTGCACAGTATGTCAGCAATGGTGTCTGGTTTGGATCATTAGATACGATCAGAAACACGAAGATGTACATGATGAAAATCGCCAGAGCCGATACATTGAGCCGTGTCGGCTTCCCGGCGCAGTCTCCGCTTTCGCCACTTTATGTTGACTCCGGATGGAATTACATCGGCTATGTTCCACAGCAGGCCTTAACTGTTGATGCTGCACTGTCTTCAATTAATGCAAAAAACGGAGACCTGATTAAAAGCCAGTTTACCTTTGCAACCTACGATCAGGCCGAAGGATGGGTTGGTAATATGTTTTACATGCAGCCAAAACTTGGTTACCTGCTAAAGGTAAGCAGTAGTGATACGTTAATCTACCCCGCGGGAACTGAAAACATCGTTACCCCATTATTGGCTGAGTCAGATGGATGCAGGGCAATCGAAGGACAGAAAGAATGGACATTGGATGTAAACAAGTATCAGTATTCCATGTCTGTTATTGCAGAACTTTCTGGTGGCATCATTGATTCAATAAATGAACATACCGCTATTGGTTTGTTTGCAGGAAACGAGTGCAGGGGTTTTGTTACTCCTGTTTTTGATGCGGCAAAACAATCCTATAAATTCTATCTCTCCGTGTATGCAAATAAACCGGTTGATGATTCGTTGTTATTCAGAGTGTACGATGCAAAGAGTGAGCGTACGCTTGAACTGCAGGCGGGGCTCAGGTTTGTTGCCGATAAAATTGTCGGAAGTTATTCGCAACCAATAATAATACAAGGTAACCCTCTTGAAGTGCGCGATGGCAGGATTATTCCAATAGTATTTGCGCTTATGCAAAACTACCCTAATCCGTTTAACCCGTCAACAGTTATCGGTTACGCCGTGCCGCAGGATTCCGAGGTCGAAATAACCATCTACAATGTGATGGGTGAAAAAATTCGCACGTTAGTACGTGAAATGAAGCAAGCCGGATATTACTCCGCTACATGGAACGGAAAAAATGAATACGGACGGGCAATATCCTCCGGCATTTATATCTATAGTATGAAAGCCGGAAAATTTCAATCAACAAAGAAGTTGACATTTTTAAAATAATTATTCTGTTTGTGGCGGTGCATGGCAATGGTGTCAACTTAGGGATAAAGTGTTTGTTTATACGCCAAAAACAGCCCTCACCCTAACCCTCTCCCAAAAGGAGAGGGAACCGGAAGAGCCGCCTAAGAGCCGCCTATAACGCGGGTTTTAAGTCTCCTCGCCCTTTGGGAGAGGAGATTTAGAGTTTACCTACATTAGGTAGGGTGAGGGCTTTTCAGTTATAAGGAAGTTTTATTAAGTCGAAAACCTTAAGTTGACACCATTGGGTGCATGGGCACCGCCATTTATATAGGAAGTGTTACACACCAACAGTTCGTTGTTTTGTTATACGATACATTCGTGCTTGTTACAAGAGTAAATATTTTCGCGGGTCTATTCGGAATTTAAATTCCGGTTCTGCACTTATTTTTCGCGGTTATTTTTCTTTTCTGCAAAAAATATTTGGAGGGAAAATATATTTTTTGTATTTAGCAGATGTGTTACTGACTTTTCAAACGAACTAATAGCATCATTAAAGTGGCAGACGATATTGATTTGCCATTTTAATGATCTTATTTATTCGAATAAAAAAACGCCCTGCCTGTATGTGATCTGGAATGATTTTGCAACTCATCGCTAAACGATGGGTCTTTTGTCTTTGACGTGTAAAGAGTATTTGGATTTGCCTTTGTTGCTTATTCGGTTTGAACCAGTCTGATTTTTGAAAATCTACCCGGCTCATGGCATCCATGTCTCTGTGCACCAGAATTTTGCATCACACACGACTAACGCAAGTTTTAATCCTGTGTTTCAGATGTGTATCTCTTTATTATTTTCAAACATTAGTCATTCTTTATCCCTTATACAAAAGGAGTTCAATATGCGTTCGTTATTTATTACGATTTGTCTTTTCATCCTCTCGGTAAGCGCACAAGCCCAGTATCTGTCCATCCAAGGCGTGCTTCGCGATGCCAGCAACAACGCTGTTGCGGATGGCAACTACAACATGACATTCAGTTTGTATTCCGATACAACTGCCGCAGCTTTATGGACAGAGACCCAAACCAGTGTTCCCGTCCAAAACGGTGTTTACAGTGCTCAGTTGGGAACTGTTACATCTCTCGCGAATGTTACTTTTAGCGCGAGTACTTATCTCGGTGTAAAAATCGGAGGTAATTTACTATCCCCTTATATAGTATTATCCGCGGCCCCGTATGCAATGGCGGTCAGGGGTTCCGCAAATGCCATTAACGGCAATGGCAATGTTGGCATTGGAACTTTAAACCCGAATGAAAAACTTGATGTGAGAGGCGGCAATTTAAAAGTTTCCTTCGGCAACCTGTTACTAACCTCGGCAAAATTAGGAATCGGTACAGCATCCCCATCGGCCGAAATTGACGTTGTTGGCAGTATTAGGTCAAGTGGTAATATTACCGCACTGAATGCAGTTACCCCCGGGGGTGCCCGGCTTAATTCGAACGGCGATGTTGTCGCCGGAACAAATGGTTCATTCAAGTGGGGTGCAATGATGGCGCCATTGGGTAACAGTAACATGCGCTTTATCACCGGCACCGTTGATTCAAACGGAACTGTGCGCAATTCAACAAATGATTTTAGTGTTACCAAGCTAGGCACCGGGCTTTACCGCGTTGTTATAAACTATAACCCAACCTATCTGATGAGCGTACAAGTAATACCTTTTCATACATGGGGCCCCGGGCGCGATTTCCGTTTTGTACCTCAGATTAATAAATTAACCCCCGATGCGGGTAATAATAAGTACGAAATCGATGTGAAAATTTCGAATAGTGATGGTACAACTTTGTGGGATCAGTCGTTTTTCTTTACAGCAATTGTAGGACCGTATTGAGTTTAAGGCCAATGTCTTGCTAACACTCAATAATATGCACTGTTTATCTTATTCGCGCATGGTAATAAAGAGGCCAGCAACAGCCCTTTGTCAGACTATATGAGGACTTCTTCTTGCAGCGCATTTATTCAACAGTGCCAAACAATTCAACAAAATTTAAAGGAAAACACGAGAATGTACCAGTACATAAAAAATACAGCCTCAGGTGGTACGTGGGAAATTTCCGGTACCGCTTGTAAACAGCGGACTGTTGAAACTAATTACCAGTACCTTGTAAAAAAAGTTCTACTGCTGATGATGCTGATGACAGCTATTACCAATGCACAGCAAGTTAAACAGACAAGCACAACGGTTTCGTATGGTTATACCAATAAGCCATTGGCGGCCGGGTCGAAAATGAAGGCAACCATTTCAGTTGGCCAAAATTTCACGAAAATGAAAATTGCAAATGGAACCTATTCATCTGCTGTCGGTATTTGGAGCTTCTATCTTCAACCACCCCTTGCACCCCATGTTCTGCCGACACAAGGCGACTATCCGGACCGGGTGGATGTGAATTGGAGCATTGATCCTCTCAGTGCTCCCGCGGATGTTGACTACTTCAAGGTATATAAAGACAACACTCTTATTGCAACCGTTTCCGCGGCCTTGCACACCTACAAGGATCTTGATGTTCATCCGGGTAATTATTATGAATACAAAGTAACCGGTGTTAACGAGTTTGGCGAAAGCCAGGCGGGCATCGGTGTTGGATTTGTTAACCCCAGCGGTACGTTTACCGGAAGAGTAACAACCAAGTTTCAAGCGCCCGTTAACGACGTTGAAATAACCATGACGCCAAACCCCGGTAAAGCATTTGTTTTTAACGGCCTTAATAACTATGCCGATGCCGGAAGCAATCTGAACTTATCAAACACATCGTTTACTATTGAATTCTGGTTACGGCGTGAAGTTGCCGAGGAAGGCACCGTCTTTTCACAAAACCTGAGAGACAGCAGCGGCCTTACTCCACGTGATTCACAATTGGTAATTGGCTGCACGAATGGCGGTAATTCGTTTTACGCATCTTTCAATGCCGCATCAAGTGCCGTATTTTCAGATTCTGTTGACGGGCAATGGCATCATTATGCATGGGTTTATAATATGGAATCAGACTCGGCTATAATCTACAAGGATGGGATTTCACAAATACAGTATCAGGCTGGCGGCAGCTTTCAGGGTGCGGGAAAGATGTTGTTTTCATATAACTATGCAATATATTTCCCCATGAGCATCGATGAGATGCGGTTTTGGAGCACTCCCAAAGATTCTGAATCTGTCTTGAGAAACATGAAACGTTCCGTCTCATCAGCTTCGGCAGGATTGTTATGTTACTGGAAATTTGATGAAGGAAAAGGCACCCGCTTTTTTGATTATGCATCCAAGAAAAACACCGGTAATATTTTAGGGACAGTTCAGTTCTCTGATG